>NZ_JBIAIN010000010.1:0-291413 GCF_042871445.1 Streptomyces sp. NPDC005794 | reverse complement strand
CCAACTCCACCTCCTCGATCTCCTCGATACCGACATCGGACAAACCCGCTGGCCACAGACCTGAAACGGTGACCCGCGAAGTCCGGGTCTAGGCTGAGCTCATGTTCACGCCACTCGCCGCTTACACCCTGGTCGCCACGGATCTGGACGGCACACTGCTGCGTTCCGACGACACCGTGAGCCCCCGCTCCCGCGCCGCCCTCACCCGCGCGGCGTCGGCGGGGGCGCGGCATCTGATCGTCACGGGCCGTCCCGTGCCCGGCATACGCGCCCTGCTCGCCGATCTGGGCTACGACGGCCTCGTGGTGTGCGGGCAGGGTGCACAGCTGTACGACGCCGGGGCGGCCCGCATGCTGCGCTCGGTCACGCTGGACCGGGACCTGGCCGAGACCGCGCTCGGCAAGATCGAGGCCGAGGTGGGGCAGGTGTTCGCGGCGGTCGACCAGGACGGCCCCGAGGGCCGGACCCTGATCGAGCCGGGCTACCGCATGCCGCATCCCACCCTCCCCGCACAGCGGGCCGAACGGCGCGAGGAGTTGTGGGCGGCGCCGGTCATCAAGGTGCTCGTACGCCACCCGGGGCTGACGGACGACGAACTGACCGCGACCGCCCGGGCGGCGGTGGGCGATCTGGCGTCCGTCACGATGGCGGGTCCCGGCACGGTGGAGCTGGCGCCGTACGGCGTGGACAAGGGAACCGGGATCACGGAGGCGGCCGGACTGCTGGGCCGGGACCCCGCCGGCGCGGTGGCGTTCGGCGACATGCCCAACGACCTGCCGATGTTCCGCCTCGCGGGCCACCGGGTGGCGATGGCCGACGCCCACGCGGAGCTTCGGGCGGAGGCCGACGAGATCACGCTGTCGAACGAGGACGACGGAGTCGCGGTGGTCCTCGAGCGACTGTTCGCCTGAGAGCCCACCCCGCCCACCCCGCCCGGCACTCACGGCCGGAAAACACCCCCCAAAATTTCATGCACATACATATGATGCGTACGCAGGTAAAAGCCGTACGCATCTGACCGGGGGCTCACCATGACCGCGCGCACCTTCCTCTTCCTGCTCGGCAGCAGCCGCGCCGACGGCAACACCGAGACGCTCGCCCGCCTCGCGGCCGAGCAGCTTCCGCCCGGCACGGAACAGCGGTGGTTGCACCTGCGGGACCTTCCGCTGCCCGACTTCGAGGACCGCCGGCACACGGACGGCCACTCCGTCCCCACCGGGCATTCCGCGACCTTGCTGGAGGCGACACTCGCCGCCACCGACGTGGTCGTCGCCTCACCGCTGTACTGGTACTCGGTCTCCGCTTCCACCAAGCGCTACCTGGACCACTGGTCGGGCTGGCTGGAGACCCCCGACATCGACTTCCAGCGGCGGATGGCCGGGAAGACCCTCTGGGGGGTCACCGCACTCGCCGACACCGACCCGGCGACCGCCGACCCCCTCGCGGGGACTTTGCGGAACTCGGCGCGCTACCTGGGGATGCGCTGGGGCGGGGTACTGCTGGGCAACGGCAGCAAGCCCGGTGACGTGCTGTCCGACACGGGCGCGGCAGCCGGTGCGAAGACCTTCTTCAGCTGACGCGCTCCGCGGCCAGGGACCGCAGGACATGGGACACCAGCGCGGCGACCGTCGCCTCGTCCTGGGGCGGCTTCCGCAGCACATGGCGGTAGTAGACGGGGCCGTAGAGCAGCTCCACCGCGAGGGACAGGTCGGCTCCGGCCGGGACCTGCCCCTGCTCCTGCGCCCGCCGCAGGCGCCCCACGGCGGCCTCGAAGCGCGGATCGACCAGCTGTTCGCGCACGGCCCGCGCGAGGCAGTCGTCGTGGTGCATCTCCGACAGGATCCCGGCGTACGCCGGCCCGTAGGGCGGTGTGGAGACCACCTTCACCGCGCCGTTGATGTGCGTCCTCAGATCGGCAGCTATGTCACCGGTGTCGATGAACGGCGTGGCGTCGACGAACACCTCGGCGAACGCCTCCAGCATCACCGCGCCCTTCGACGGCCACCAGCGGTAGATCGTCTTCTTGCTCACGCCGGCGCGCGCCGCGATGGCCTCGACCGTGACCCGGCCGTACCCCTTCTCCGTACACAGCTCCAGGGCGGCGTCCAGCGTCGCCCGTCGTGACCTCTCGCTACGGCGCAGGGAACTCGGCGATGTGATCATTCGGTGAGCATAGGGGGATCCCCCCTACCGCTTATTGACAGGTCGTCGCCAAAAGTCGAACAATGACCAGGCTGGAAACGGAACGTACCGTGTCGTTCCGTGCAGCACACCGTTCGTGCCGTTCGTGCCGCGACGAGCCGATCGGGGGACGGCTCGACCGGCCGACGGCGCGGACGGCTCGTGCCGAGCCTCCTCAGACGCTGATGTCCCGCGTCGTGAAGCGCGCCCAGGCCGCAGAGCCGAACACCGCCGCGTAGAGCGCCTGCAGACCCAGGTTCCTGGCCATCTCGTCCCAGTAGACCGGTTCGCGCAGCAGGTCCGTGAAGGACAGCCAGTAGTGCGGGAAGAGATACGGATGGATCCCGCCCAGCTGGGGCATCGTGTCCAGGATCTGCACCGTGATCAGCACCCCGACCGTGGCCGCCATCGCCGCGATCCCGCTGTTGGTGAGGGTCGAGACGAAGAGGCCGAGCGCGGCGAAGCCGATGAGGGACACCGCCACCGCGACCGCGATCAGGCCCGCCCGCAGGAGTCCCTCGCCGAAGCCGATCCGGGTCCCCGAGATCGTCGTGACCTCCCCGACGGGGAAGAGCAGCGCCCCGGCCACGAGCCCCGATACCGCCACGACCAGGGTGGCGATCAGGCAGAACACCAGGACGGACGCGTACTTCGCGAGCAGCAGCCGGGTGCGGCCCGCCGGCGCGACCAGCAGATAGCGCAGGGTGCCACCGCTCGCCTCGCCCGCCACGGAGTCCCCCGCGATGACGCCGACGGCCATCGGGAGGAAGACGGGAAGCGTCGCGGAGAGCGCCGCGAAGACCAGGAACAGACCGTTGCCGGTGATCTGGGAGAGAAAGGCGGGGCCGCCACCGCCGGGCCCGCCCCCCGAGCCGTCACCCGTCTCGATCCGTACGACGATCCCGATGAGCACGGGCACGGCCGCCAGCACACCGAGCAGTGCCAGGGTGCGCCACCGGCGGAAGGTGGTGGTCAGTTCGGAGCGGAGGATCCCGAGGGTCCACAGCGCGCGGCGCGGCGCGCGGGCCGCCGGGGCCGTCGTGAGTTCAGCCTGCGACATCGAATCCCTCTCCGGTGAGTGCGACGAAGGCGTCCTCCAGCGAGGCCCGCTCGACGCCGAAGGCGCGCACGCGGACACCGCCGCGCACCAGGGCGGCGTTGAGGTCCGCGAGTTCCGCCTCGCCGGGCGGCGCGTCGGCGCTCACCCGGTCCCCGTCGGTCACGAGGCCCGTCACCCCCTGTTCCGCGAGGACGCGGGCCGCGTCGGCGGGGTCGGGGGTGGTCACGGCGAGCCGGCCCCGGGCGCGGGCGGCGAGTGCCGCGACCGGGCCCTGGACGAGGAGCCTGCCGCGGGCCATCACCGCGGCGTGGGTGCAGACCTGCTCGATCTCGTCGAGCAGGTGGGAGGAGAGGAAGACGGTGGTGCCCTCGGCCGCCAGTTCCCGCACCAGGGAGCGGATCTCGCGCATGCCCTGCGGGTCGAGACCGTTGGTCGGTTCGTCCAGCACGAGCAGTCGGCGCGGCTGGAGGAGAGCGGCTGCCAGCCCGAGGCGCTGCTTCATCCCGAGTGAGTACGCCTTGGCCTTCTTGCCGGCCGCCGCGGTGAGCCCGACCCGGCCCAGGGCACTGTCCACCCGGGCGCGCCGGGTGCGGGGGTCCGCCGCCGGGTCGGCGGAGTCGAAGCGTACGAGGTTGTCGCGGCCTGTCAGGAACCCGTACAGCGCGGGCCCTTCGATGAGCGCGCCGATCTGCGGGAGCACCGTGCGGGCGGCAGCCGGCATGGGGCGGCCCAGGACGTGTGCGGTGCCGGAGGTCGGGGAGATGAGTCCCAGGAGCATCCGGATCGTGGTGGTCTTGCCGGAGCCGTTGGGCCCCAGGAAGCCGAAGACGCTTCCGGCGGGGACGGCGAGGTCGAGCCCGTCCACGGCCAACTGCCCGCCGCGACAGCGCTTGGTGAGCCCACGCGTCTCGATCACGATGCCGGGCCCCGCGCCCGTGTCCGGTCCCGTCGTCGCGGCCACTGTGTCGGTCATGCGCACTCCCGGTCCTGTCGCTGCGCCGTGTACGGAACCGCCCCACCGTACGGAGCGTACGGCGGGGCGGGGACGTACGGTGCGCCCTACTCGGCGGCGCCGGCCGCCTTCACCAGGGCGTCCTCGGTGACCGCGCCGACGTAGACCTTGCCGTCGTCCGTCATCAGCGCGTTGACGAGGCGCGTCTTGAAGACCGTGCCCGAGCCGAAGTCGCCGGTGACCTTGTCGCCGAGCGCGTCCAGGAACTGCTGCGCCTGCGGGGGTGCGTCGCCGGAGCCCTGAGCGGGCAGTCCCGCCCCGCCCGGGAGCTCGATCCGGGCGACGGCGTTCCAGCCCTCACCGATGACGTCGAGGCCCTTGAAGCCCTCCAGGGCGGACAGGTCCTCCTGAGCCTTCTCCGCCGTGCCCTTCTTCTCCGCGTCGGACTTCAGCTCGTCGGCCTCGGTCACCTTCGCGCCCTTGGGCGGGGTGAAGGAGAAGGAGGAGGCCGCGGGCTTCGCGAAGTCGACCTGGGTGAAGCCGGCGTCGACCGCGGCCTTGCCGCCGTCGCTCGGGGCCAGGGTGAACTTCAGCGGCACACCGGTCGCGGCGTCGACCGCGACCGTGACGGAGCCGATCGTCGAACCGGACTGCTTGGGCTTGATCACGAGCTGGTAGGCGTCGCGCCCCGCCACCTGTGCCGTGCCGTCGACGGTGACGGACGTGGTGTCGCCGGCAGCGGCGAGCGCCTCCTCGGCGAACTCCTTCGGAGTGGCCGGAACTCCCTCGGGAGCCTTGTGTTCCTTGGCCTTCCCGCCCGCGCGCTCGTTCCCGTCGGACTGCGCGTGGTAGACCTCGTTGCTCTCGCTGTCGTAGCCCCAGACCTCGCCCGCGTTGTGGACGAGGCTGTATTCGGAGCCCTCGCCGAGGATCGAGAGCCGCTGCTTGTCGAGGCCGTCGACCGCGACGCGGAGCGTGTGCGTCCCGGAGGTGAGCTCCATCAGCTTGGTGTCGGGGGAGGCGCTCGACTCACCCGAGTCCGAGCCCGAGCCGGCGCCCGGCGCGAAGGAGTCCGTCAGCCCGCCGAGCGACGGGATGCCGAGGTCCGTGCTGACCTTCAGCGTGCCCGAGAGCTGTTCCTCGTCCGATGCGGCGATCTTCTCGATGAGTTCCTGCGCGGTGATGCCGGGCAGTTCCGGGTCGCCCGAGTCCGCGAGCGCGGGGACGAGTCCGATCGTCGCCGCCGCCACTCCCGCGACCGCGAACGGGACGATGTAGCGCGCCGCCTTCCGACGGCCCACGACAGTGCCCGTGGCCTCGCCGTTGGTCTGTGCGCTGTCGTTCGGTGCCATGTGTGCTCTACCTCCGTGGTCGGCGGCTGCCATCCCTGTGCACGATTCCACTCCCCGCCGCCATTCTCACCCGATGTGGTCAGGAGTGGTTGTTCTCCATCTGACCAAATCGGGCGGCCACAAGCGTCAGCCCCCGGGAGCAACTGTGCGTACCTCTCCGGGATGACCCACCCTGACGGGAGACCCTAAGGGTCAGCCCGCGCGGTGCACCACGGCGTCGCACAGTTCCTCGAGCGCGGCCTTCGCGTAGCACTCGGGCAGCGGTGCCAGCGTGGCCCGTGCCTCCTGGGCGTAGCGGACGGTGTCGCGCCGCGCCTGTTCGAGTGCCGGGTGGGCCCGCAGCCGGCGCAGGGCCTCGGCGAGCCTGGCGTCGTCGCCGAGGTCGCCGTCCAGCAGCTCCACGAGTTCCTTGTCCTCCGGACGGCCCTCGGCCGCCGCCCGCGCGCGCAGGTGGAGGACCGGCAGGGTGGGGATGCCCTCGCGCAGGTCGGTGCCGGGCGTCTTGCCCGACTCGTGGGAGTCGGAGGCGATGTCCAGGACGTCGTCGGCGAGCTGGAAAGCGATGCCGAGGCGTTCGCCGTACTGGGTGAGGATGTCGACGACCGACTCGTCGGCCCCCGCCATCAGGGCGCCGAACCGGCCGGACACGGCGACCAGCGAGCCGGTCTTGCCGCTCAGCACGTCCATGTAGTGGTCCACCGGGTCGCGTCCGTCGCGCGGGCCCGCGGTCTCCAGGATCTGACCGGTGACCAGGCGTTCGAACGCCTCCGCCTGGATACGCACGGCCTCCGGCCCGAGGTCGGCCAGTATGTGCGAGGCGCGGGCGAAGAGGAAGTCACCCGTCAGGACGGCGACGGAGTTGCCCCAGCGGGTGTTGGCGCTCTCCACCCCGCGGCGTACGTCCGCCTCGTCCATCACGTCGTCGTGGTACAGCGTCGCCAGGTGGGTCAGTTCGACGACCACGGCCGCGGGGACGACACCAGGAGCGTCGGGGTCACCGAACTGGGACGCGAGCGTCGCCAGCAACGGCCGGAAACGCTTGCCCCCCGCGCTCACGAGGTGCTGTGCGGCCTCGGTGATGAACGGGACCTCGCTCTTGGTGGCAGCCAGCAGCCCCGCCTCCACAGCGGCCAAACCTGCCTGGACATCGGCCTCAAGAGCCTGGTCCCGCACGCTCAGTCCGAACGGCCCGACGACGGTCACGAGGGGATCTCCTGTCTGCTGACGATCACACGGAATGTCGATGTGTCGCTGTCCTCACTCAAGTCAGCGTATCCGGTCCCCTTTGGATCACCGTGGGCGCCTTCCCGCCGCCGCCGGTATGTTCGACATCAGCTCATACGATCAGGAGTTGTCGTTTTGTCCCACACCGCGACCGGTACCGAACCGGTCCAGCCACCGCCCGGAGACGACCAGGCCTTCTTCGGCCAGCCACGGGGTCTGATGACCCTGTCCGGACTGGAGGTCTGGGAGCGTTTCTCGTTCCTCGGGATGCAGGCCATCCTGGTCCTCTTCTTCGCCGACACGGTGTCCGACGAGGGCATGGGCATGGACCCGGGCACCGCCGCGTCCGTGTCCGCCGCCTACGGCACCCTCGTCTATCTCGTGTCCGTCGCGGGCGGCTGGCTGGCCGACCGCATCCTCGGCTCGTACCGCGCCGTCCTCTACGGCGGCATCCTCATCGCCTGCGGCCACTACGCCATGGCGGTGCCCACCGCCACGATGACCTGGGTGGGCCTCGGCCTGATCAGCGCAGGAACCGGCCTGCTCAAGCCCAATGTCGCCTCCATGGTCGGCAAGCTCTACAGCACGCAGGACCAGCGACGCGACGCCGGCTTCGCGCTCTACTACATGGGCATCAACATCGGCGCCTTCGCCGGCCCCCTGGTCACGGGATGGCTCGGAGACCACGCGGGCTGGCACTGGGGTTTCTCGGCCGCGGCGATCGGCATGACGCTCGGCCTGATCCAGTACGTCGCCGGCCGGCGTCACCTGGCCGGGCGAAAGCACGCGGCGGAGTACGCCCTGGCGCCCGGCCCGATGCGCCGGGCCGTGCTGACGATCGTGGCCGGCATCGTGGCGGCCGCCGTGGTCGCGACCGCCCTGGCGCTGGCCGGCTGGCTCACCATGGACCGTTTCGTCGACGTGCTCACCCTCGTCTCGGTGATCGCACCCGTCGTGTACTTCGTCGTGATGTTCCGGAGCCCCCGGGTCACCCCGGAGGAGCGCGGCAGGCTCCGGCCGTACGTCGTGCTGTTCCTGGCCTCCGTCGTGTTCAACTTCATCCTCTTCCAGGCGTACTCGACGATGATGCTGCTCGCCTCGACGAACGCCCGTACGGAGATCTTCGGCTTCCACTTCCCGGCGAGCTGGTACGCCTCCGCGCTGGGCGCCTTCGAGGTCGCGCTGGCGCCCGTCGTGGCTGCGGCCTGGGCCCGGATGGGGCCGCGCCAGCCGCACGCGTCGAACAAGATTGCCATCGGGGTGATCCTCGGCGGCCTGTCCTTCCTCCTGATGGTCATTCCGACCTCCGGCCACGCCGACGACACGTACAAGATGGCCGCCTGGTGGATCGTCGGCTCCTATCTGCTGCTCGGTCTCGGCGACATCCTGCTGGAGACCTCCGGCATGTCCGCCACCACGAAGCTCGCCCCCAAGGCCTTCGCCAGTCAGACGATGGCGCTGTGGTTCCTGTCCCTGGCCCTCGCCAACGGCATCCAGGCACAGATCGTGAAGCTCTACGGCGAGGTCTCCATCCCCGCCTACTTCGGTGTCAATGGCGCTATCGCGGTGGTGGCCGGTGTGGCCGTCATCGCCGCCGCTCCGTGGCTCAAGCGCACCATGCACCCCGTCCACTGAGGTACCACCATGCACATCCGCACCGACTTCCCGTACGAGACCACCCACGAGGACCTCTACATCCCCTTGGCTGACGGCACCCAGCTGTACGCCAGGATCTGGCGGCCGGTCACCGACGAACCGGTGCCCGCCCTGCTGGAGTACCTGCCCTACCGGCTCAGCGACTGGACGGCGCCGCGCGACTGGCAGCGCCACCCCTGGTACGCGGGCCACGGCTACGCCTCCGTACGCGTCGATGTGCGCGGGCACGGCAACAGCGAGGGCATGCCGGGTGACGAGTACGACGCGACGGAGCTCGCCGACGGGGTCGCGGTCGTGCACTGGCTGTCCCAGCAGGAGTGGTGCTCGGGCCGGGTCGGCATGTTCGGCATCTCCTGGGGCGGCTTCAACTCGCTCCAGATCGCCGCGCTCGCCCCGGAGCCCCTGAAAGCCGTCGTCACCGTGTGCTCGGCCGACGACCGCTACGACAACGACGTCCACTACATGGGCGGCTCCGTCCTCGGTGTGGACATGCACGCCTGGGCCTCCACCATGCTGGCCTTCGTCTCCCGGCCCCCGGATCCGGCGGACGTCGGCGACGACTGGCGCGACATGTGGCTGCGACGACTCGAAGGGGTGGAGCCGTTCATCCATACGTGGCTGGCGCACCAGACCCGTGACGACTACTGGAAGCACGGCAGCGTCTGCGAGGACTACGGCGCCGTCACGGCCAAGGTCCTGGCCGTGGGCGGCTGGCACGACCCCTACCGGGACACCGTCCTTCGGCTCGTCGAGCACCTGGACCCCGGGCAGGTGCGCGGACTGATCGGCCCCTGGTCCCACCAGTACCCGGACCGTGGGCTGCCCCCGGGACCCGCCATCGGCTTCCTCCAGGAGACGCTGCGCTGGTGGGACCAGCACCTGAAGGACAAGGACACCGGGGTGATGAACGAGCCCCTGCTGCGCTCCTGGATCAGCGGCTCGCACCGCCCCGCCACGGTCTACGAGACACTGCCCGGCCGCTGGGTGGGCGACGCGAACTGGCCGTCCGAGAACGTCGCACCGGTGACGTACGCCCTGGCCGGCGGTCCGCAGACCGTCCGGTCGCCGCAGCAGACCGGGCTGGACGCGGGCCGCTTCTTCCCGTTCGGCAACGACGCCGACCTGCCTCCCGACCAGCGGGACGAGGACGCCAAGTCGGTGTGCTTCGAATTCCCCGTCGAGGACGCCCCCGTCGAGATCCTCGGCCGGCCCCGGGTGACGCTCCGGGTCCGGATGGACGTACCGCGCGGCCAGGCGATCGCACGGATCTGCGACGTGGCCCCGGACGGCGCCTCCACCCTGGTGACCCGCGGCGCTCTCAACCTGGCCACCCGGCACGGGCGCGACCGCGCCGAGGACTGGCCCGTCGGGGAGACCGAGGACGTCACCTTCGAGCTGAACGGCATCGGGCACACCTTCCCGCCCGGCCACCGGATCAGGCTCTCCGTGTCGTCCTCGTACTGGCCGTGGATCTGGCCCCAGGCGGGTTCCGCGGGTTTCACGCTCGAAGCGGACGGCAGCCTCGTCGAGCTCCCGGTGCGCCGGCACACCGAGGATCCGGGGATCACCTTCGGCGAACCGGAGCAGGCGGAGCCGCTCGGCGTCGTCTTCCCGGTCACGCTCGACGAGCAGCGCCCCGAGCGCCTGGTGGTCAGGGATGTCGCCAAGGGCGAATGGCGCCTGGAGGTCGACCCGCGCTACGGCGGTACGCGGGTCTACCCCGACGGCCTGGAGTTCACCGAGGACGCGCTGGAGACGTACACGATCCAGCAGGACGACCCGCTGTCGGCCAGAGCCCGCTCGGACTGGACGATCCGGCTGCACCGCCCCGAGATGGCCTGGGACGTGCACGTCCGGACACGTTCGGAGACGAGCGCGGACGCGGACGACTTCATCACGTCCAACGAGGTCGTGTGCAGGGACGGTGACGAGATCGTCTTCCACCGCACCTGGGAGAAGCGGATCCCGCGCACGGCGGGCTGACCAGGGTTAACGCGTAACTTTCCGGGCATTACGGCTACTTGAGGCACTGCCGCCGAACGGCCGCGCCGACGTACCGTGTTCCTCAAGCGACTGGAAAGGGGCAGCGACAGATGCCCGAGCAGAGCAGCCCGCTCGACCTGGCCGAGGGCGATCCCTTCGGTCCGCACAACCTTCCGTACGGTGTGTTCTCCACCCCCGGACACCCCGAGGACCGAAGGGTCGGAGTCCGCGTCGGCCGGCAGGTGCTGGACGCCGGAGCGGCGGCACACGCACTCGGTTCGCCGTACGCCAGACTGCTGGCACAGCCGAGCCTGACGCCGCTGCTGGCAGCGGGGCGCACCGCGTGGCGGGACGTGCGGCGGGCGCTGACGGCGTGGGTGACGGTCCCGTCCCACCGCCCGGACCTGGAGCCGCTGCTCCACCCGCTCGACTCGGTGACCCTGCACCTGCCGTACGAGGTCGCGGACTACGTCGACTTCTACGCCAGCGAGCACCACGCCACCAATGTGGGGAGGATCTTCCGCCCCGACGGGGCGGCACTCACCCCCAACTGGAAGCACCTGCCGATCGGTTACCACGGGCGGGCCGGCACGGTCGTCGTCTCCGGTACGGACGTGGTGCGCCCCGCCGGGCAGCGCAAGGCACCGGCCGACCCCGCTCCCGTCTTCGGCCCCTCGGTCAAGCTGGACATCGAGGCGGAGGTCGGCTTCGTCGTGGGCGTCCCCTCGGAGCAGGGCTCCCCCGTGGCGCTCGGCGACTTCCGCGAGCACGTCTTCGGACTCTCCCTGCTCAACGACTGGTCGGCGCGGGACATCCAGGCCTGGGAGTACGTGCCGCTGGGCCCGTTCCTCGGCAAGTCCTTCGCCACCTCCGTGTCGGCGTGGGTGACCCCGCTGGAAGCCCTGGACGCGGCCCGCACGGCGCCG
This sequence comes from Streptomyces sp. NPDC005794, assembly GCF_042871445.1. Lineage (NCBI taxonomy): Bacteria > Bacillati > Actinomycetota > Actinomycetes > Kitasatosporales > Streptomycetaceae > Streptomyces > Streptomyces sp. NPDC005794. The sequence continues at coordinate 280,079 of NZ_JBIAIN010000010.1, read as the reverse complement.
CCCGCGCGGGACTTCGAGCTGCTCCCCTATCTGGAGGACGCGGACGACGAGGAGCCGGGCGGCTTCGACATCCGGATCTCGGTGGAGATCAACGGGCAGACCGTCTCCGAGCCGCCGTTCGCCTCCATGTACTGGACGGCTGCCCAGCAGCTGGCGCAGATGACGGTGAACGGCGCGTCGCTGCGCACGGGTGACCTGTACGGCTCCGGCACGGTCAGCGGCCCCGAGCCCGGCCAGCGCGGCTCCCTGCTGGAGCTCACGTGGAACGGCCGCGATCCGCTGGACCTGGCCGACGGCAAGCGGACGTTTCTGGAGGACGGCGACACGGTCACCCTGACCGCCTGGGCGCCCGGTCCACACGGCACGCGGGTGGGACTCGGCGAGGTCACCGGACGGATCACGGCCTCGCCGTGAACCCCTGCGCCCAGGGCGGTGCGCTCAGGGCGGACGGAGCCGACCGGGGCGGCGGTCAACGACGCGTAAGTCGCTCACACGTGTGGGCGGCCCTGGTCCGTTCGCGCCGGATACGCTGGAATCACCCGCGAGACTCCTTCGTATGGGAGCACTGATGAGCATCGAACCCGAGGCGCCCGAGCCGCGGTGGGCGGTCCCGCCCGTGGGCGGCTGGACCGCCGATGACCTGGACACACTCCCGAATCTGCCTCCGCACACGGAGCTGATCGACGGGAGCCTTGTTTTCGTGAGTCCGCAGACCGTTTTCCATGAGCGTGCGATCGACTACCTGAAGTGGCAGTTGCAGTCGCTGGCACCGCTCGACCTGGAAGTCTTTCGCGAGTTCACCATCGACGTCGACTTCCAGAACCGGCCGGAACCCGATGTCGTCGTCGTGCGCGCGGACGCGGTCGAGAGCCTGCGGCAGACTCGGTTCCCCGCGAACAGTGTGCTGCTGGCGATCGAGGTCGTCTCCGACGAGTCCGTCACCCGTGATCGGGAGACCAAACCCGTGAAGTACGCGCGGGCGAAGATCCCGCACTACTGGCGAGTGGAGAACCAGGACGGTCGGGCGGTCGTCTACGTCTTCGAGCTCGAGCCTGCGACCGGCGCGTACACGTCCACGGGGATCTTCCACGACCGGATGAAGGTCTCCACGCCCTTCCCCGTGGAACTCGACCTGGCCGCGATCGTCTCCCGCCGCCGCGCGGCCGACCCCCGATAACGCGCCCCGCCGCCCCGGCTCACTCGAACTCGGGCGGCTCCTCGTCCCAGCCGTACTCCGGGTCCGCGTCCTGGACGGCGGGGCGGGCCGCCGGCACCGGGGCCCGGGTCGGCTCGAGGGCCGGTTCGGGTGCCGCTGCGGGGGCCGCCTCCGGAGGTGTGGCGGCGGGGGCCGCGTCTCCCAGCCCCGCCAGCACCTCCAGCACACCCTCGCCGTACGTCGCCAGTTTCTTCTCGCCGAGTCCGCTGACACCACCCAGCTCCGCCAGGGACGCGGGGCGCAGCGCGGCGATCTCCCGCAGCGTCGCGTCGTGGAAGATCACGTACGCCGGGAGGCCCAGCTCCTTGGCCTGGGCGCCGCGCCAGGCGCGCAGCGCCTCGAAGACCGGGACGGCCTCGGCGGGGAGATCGGCCACGGCCGCCGCCGACTTGGCCTTGCGCTCCCCCGAGCCGCCGGACCGCGTCGTGGGCTTCTTCGGCTCCTTGCGGAGCTGCACCTCGCGCTCCCGGCCGAGCACGGAACCGCTCTCCTCGGTCAGCACCAGCGTGCCGTACTCGCCCTCGACCGCGAGGAGCCCCTGGGCGAGGAGCTGGCGCACCACGCCCCGCCACTCCGCCTCGGCCAGCTCCTCGCCGATACCGAAGACCGAGAGCTGGTCGTGGTCGAACTGGATGACCTTCGCGGTTTTGCGGCCCAGCAGGATGTCGATGATCTGCCCGGCCCCGAACTTCTGGTTCCGCTCCCGCTTCAGCCGGACCACGGTGGACAACAGCTTCTGGCTGACCACCGTGCCGTCCCAGGTCTCGGGCGGGGTGAGGCAGGTGTCGCAGTTGCCGCAGGTCTGCTCGCCGGGCTCCTGGCCGAAGTACGTGAGGAGCTGGGCGCGGCGGCACTGGACGGTCTCGCAGAGCGCCAGCATCGAGTCGAGGTGCGAGGCCGCCCGGCGCCGGAACGCCTCGTCGCCCTCGCCGCCCTGGATCAGCTTGCGCTGCTGGACGACGTCCTGGAGTCCGTACGCCATCCAGGCCGTGGACGGTGCCCCGTCACGCCCGGCGCGGCCGGTCTCCTGGTAGTAGCCCTCGACGGACTTCGGCAGGTCGAGGTGGGCGACGAAGCGCACGTCGGGCTTGTCGATGCCCATGCCGAAGGCGATGGTCGCGACGACGACCAGGCCCTCCTCGCGCAGGAAGCGCGACTGGTGGGTGGCGCGCGTCGCCGCGTCCAGGCCCGCGTGGTACGGCACGGCCTCGATGCCGTTACGGCAGAGGTACTCGGCGGTCTTCTCCGTCGAATTGCGCGAGAGGCAGTAGACGATGCCCGCGTCCCCCGCGTGCTCCTCCTTGAGGAAGGTGAGCAGCTGCTTCTTCGGGTCGGCCTTCCCCACGATGCGGTACTGGATGTTGGGCCGGTCGAAGCTGGCGACGAAGTGCCTGGCGTCGGGCATGCCCAGGCGCTGGGTGATCTCCCGGTGTGTGGCGTCGGTCGCCGTGGCCGTCAGCGCGATACGGGGTACGTCGGGCCAGCGCTCACCCAGCACGGACAGGGCCAGGTAGTCCGGGCGGAAGTCGTGGCCCCACTGGGCGACGCAGTGCGCCTCGTCGATGGCGAAGACGGAGATCTCGCCCCGGGCCAGCAGCGCGAGGGTGGAGTCCAGGCGCAGCCGCTCGGGGGCCAGATACAGCACGTCGAGCTCGCCGGCGACGAACTGGGCCTCCATCGAGCGGCGCTCGTCGAAGTCCTGCGTGGAGTTCATGAAGCCCGCGCGGACACCCAGCGCCCGCAGGGCGTCCACCTGGTCCTGCATGAGCGCGATCAGCGGGGAGATCACGATGCCGGTGCCGGGCCTGACCAGGGCGGGGATCTGGTAGCAGAGGGACTTGCCGCCGCCCGTGGGCATGAGCACGACCGCGTCGCCGCCCCCGACGACATGCTCGATCACCGCGCCCTGCTCGCCGCGGAACGTCTCGTACCCGAACACCCGGTGCAGCGTCTGCTGCGCGGCGCTCTCGGTCGTCACACTCATGGTCGCGCCCGTCCGTCCGTCTTCACCCGTCACCGGCAACCATAGGCGCCGTCTACGACAACGCCGGACGGCCTTGACTTTCCAAGGCCGTCCGGCGTCGCAGCGCGTTCCCTCCGTTACCGCACGAACACTCCCGCCTGGCTCGCCAGGTCGAGGAAGTACTGCGGGGCCAGGCCGAGGACCAGGGTCACGGCGACTCCGACCGCGATCGTGGTCATCGTCAGCGGGGACGGGACGGCGACCGTCGGGCCGTCCGCCTTCGGCTCGCTGAAGAACATCAGGACGATGACCCGGATGTAGAAGAAGGCGGCGATGGCCGACGAGATCACACCGACCACGACGAGACCGCCCGCGCCGCCGTCCGCCGCCGCCTTGAAGACGGCGAACTTTCCGGAGAAGCCCGAGGTGAGCGGAATACCGGCGAAGGAGAGCAGGAACACGGCGAAGACGGCGGCGGTCAGCGGCGAGCGCCGGCCGAGACCGGCCCACTTCGACAGGTGGGTGGCCTCTCCGCCCGCGTCCCGCACCAGGGTGACGACGGCGAAGGCACCGACCGTCACGAAGGAGTACACCGCGAGGTAGAAGAGGACCGAGGAGATGCCCTCCGGGCTGGCCGCGATGACACCCGCGAGGATGAAGCCCGCGTGTGCGATCGAGGAGTAGGCCAGGAGCCGCTTGATGTCGGTCTGGGTGATCGCGACGATCGCCCCGCCCAGCATCGTGACGATCGCGACACCCCACATGACGGGGCGCAGGTCCCAGGTGAGGCCGGGCAGCACCACGTACAGCAGGCGCAGCAGCGCGCCGAACGCGGCGACCTTCGTGGCCGCCGCCATGAAGCCGGTGACCGGGGTCGGGGCTCCCTGGTACACGTCCGGGGTCCACATGTGGAACGGGACCGCGCCGACCTTGAAGAGCAGACCCATCAGGATCATCGCCCCGCCGATCAGCAGCAGCGCGTCGTTGCCCATGGTGCCGGCGAGCGCCGGGTCGATCTGCTGGACGGTGCCGTCGACGACGTTCGCGATGCCCGCGTACGACACGGTGCCCGCGTATCCGTAGAGCAGGGCGATCCCGAAGAGCAGGAACGCCGAGGAGAAGGCACCGAGCAGGAAGTACTTCACGGCGGCTTCCTGCGACAGCAGCCGCTTGCGGCGGGCGACGGCGCACAGGAGGTAGAGCGGGAGCGAGAAGACCTCGAGCGCGACGAAGAGCGTCAGGAGGTCGTTGGCCGCGGGGAAGACCAGCATGCCCGCCACGGAGAAGAGCGCCAGCGGGAAGACCTCGGTCGTGGTGAATCCGGCCTTGACCGCAGCCTTCTCGCCGTCGCTGCCTGGCACCGAGCCGGCCTGGGCGGCGAAGGAGTCCACCCGGTTGCCGTGCGAGGCCGGGTCGAGGCGCCGCTCGGCGAACGTGAAGACGGAGACCATGGAGACGAGCAGGATGGTGCCCTGGAGGAACAGGGCGGGACCGTCGACGGCGACGGCGCCCATCGCGGCGATGTGCGCGTTCTCCGTGGCGTACCCGTCGGCGGCGAGCCCCACCACCGCGGCGAACGCGGCGGCGATCGCGACGACCGTCAGGAACACCTGGGTGGTGTAGCGGGCCCGTCGCGGGACGAAGGCCTCCACCAGGATCCCGAGAACGGCGGCACCGACCACGATCAGGACGGGTGCCAGTTGGGCGTACTCGATGGTCGGAGCGGTGAACTTGTCGCCCGGGGCGGCCGATGTCACCTCGCCCGCCGTCGTCCACAGACTGTGGACAGCTGTTGCGCTCACTTGGCGGCCTCCACCTCGGGCTGGGGGTCCTTCTTCTGTACGTCGTGCATGGTGTGCTGCACCGCCGGGTTGACGACCTCCGTGAGCGGCTTCGGGAAGACACCCAGGAAGATCAGCAGGGCGATCAGCGGAAGGGCCACCGCCAGCTCACGGACCTTGAGGTCGGGCATGCCTCCGATCCCCTCCCTGACCGGCCCGGTCATCGTCCGCTGGTAGAGGACGAGGACGTAGAGCGCGGCGAGCACGATGCCGACGGTGGCGATGACGCCGGCCACCGGGTACGCGCTGAACACTCCGACCAGGACCAGGAACTCGCTGACGAACGGCGCGAGGCCGGGCAGCGACAGGGTGGCCAGACCACCGACGAGGAAGGTTCCCGCCAGGACGGGCGCCACCTTCTGCACCCCGCCGTAGTCGGCGATGAGGCGCGAGCCGCGCCGGGTGATGAGGAATCCGGCGACCAGCATCAGCGCGGCCGTCGAGAGACCGTGGTTGACCATGTAGAGCGTGGCGCCAGACTGGCCCTGGCTGGTCATCGCGAAGATGCCGAGCACGATGAAGCCGAAGTGCGAGATCGACGCGTACGCGATGAGCCGCTTGATGTCGCGCTGGCCGACGGCGAGCAGAGCCCCGTAGATGATGGAGATCAGCGCCAGGACGAGGATCACCGGCGTGGCCCACGTGCTGGCCTCCGGGAACAGCTGGAGGCAGAAGCGGAGCATCGCGAAGGTGCCGACCTTGTCGACGACCGCGGTGATCAGGACGGCGACCGGCGTGGTCGCCTCGCCCATGGCGTTGGGCAGCCAGGTGTGCAGTGGCCACAGCGGGGCCTTCACCGCGAAGGCGAAGAAGAACCCGAGGAACAGCCACCGCTCGGTGGAGGTCGCCATGTCCAGCGAGCCGTTGGCCCGGGCCTCGGCGATCTCGGAGAGCGAGAAGCTGCCCGCGACCACGTACAGCCCGATGACGGCGGCCAGCATGATGAGCCCGCCGGCCAGGTTGTAGAGGAGGAACTTCACCGCCGCGTAGCTGCGTTGAGCCGCCGCGTTCTCTTCGGTGCCCGAGTGGGCCCGGTCCCCGAAGCCGCCGATGAGGAAGTACATCGGGATGAGCATGGCTTCGAAGAGGATGTAGAAGAGGAAGACGTCGGTGGCCACGAAGGACAGGAGCACCATCGCTTCCACCATCAGGATCAGGGCGAAGAAGCCCTGGGTGGGACGCCAGCGCGAGGACGAGGTCTCCAGGGTGTCCGCGTCGTGCCAGCCCGCCAGGATGACGAAGGGGATCAGCAGCGCGGTGAGTGCCAGGAGCGCCACCCCGATGCCGTCGACCCCCAGCTCGTACCGGACGCCGAAGTCCTTGATCCAGGCGTGCGATTCGGTCAGCTGGTAGCGGTCGCCGCCCGGCTCGAAGCGGGCGAACACGATGCCGGCCAGGACCAGGGTCGCCAGCGAGACGACCAGGGCGAGCCACTTGGCCGCGGTGCGGCGGGCGGCCGGGACGGCGGCGGTGGCGATCGCGCCGATCGCCGGGAGCGCCGCCGTCACTGTCAGGAGGGGAAAGGACATGGGATCAGACCGCCCTCATCAGCAGGGTCGCGGCGATGAGTACCGCCGCACCGCCGAACATCGAGACCGCGTAGGAGCGGGCATAGCCGTTCTGCAGCTTGCGCAGCCGACCGGAGAGCCCGCCCATCGAGGCGGCCGTGCCGTTGACGACGCCGTCGACCAGGGTGTGGTCGACGTAGACCAGGGAGCGGGTGAGGTGTTCGCCGCCGCGGACCAGGACCACGTGGTTGAAGTCGTCCTGGAGAAGGTCGCGGCGGGCCGCCCTGGTGAGCAGGGAACCGCGCGGTGCCACGGCGGGGACGGGCTTGCGCCCGTACATGGCCCAGGCGATGGCGACACCGATGACGAGCACCACCATGGTGGCGGCGGTGACGGTGGTCGCGCTGACCGGGGCGTGTCCGTGGTCGTGTCCGGTGACGGGCTCCAGCCAGTGCATGAACCGGTCACCGATGGAGAAGAAGCCTCCGGCGAAGACCGACCCGAAGGCCAGCACGATCATCGGGATCGTCATCGACCTGGGCGACTCGTGCGGGTGCGGCTCGTGGCCCTCCGCGTCCGGCTGCCAGCGCTTCTCGCCGAAGAACGTCAGCAGCATCACGCGCGTCATGTAGAACGCGGTGATCGCGGCGCCCAGCAGGGTGACGGAGCCGAGGATCCAGCCCTCGGTGCCGCCCTTGGCGAAGGCCGCCTCGATGATCATGTCCTTGGAGAAGAAGCCGGACAGACCGGGGAAACCGATGATCGCGAGGTAGCCCAGGCCGAAGGTGACGAAGGTGACCGGCATGAACGTCCGCAGGCCGCCGTACTTCCGCATGTCCACCTCGTCGTTCATGCCGTGCATGACCGAACCGGCGCCGAGGAAGAGCCCGGCCTTGAAGAAGCCGTGGGTCACCAGGTGCATGATCGCGAAGACGTAGCCGATGGGGCCGAGGCCCGCGGCCAGGATCATGTAGCCGATCTGCGACATCGTCGACCCGGCGAGGGCCTTCTTGATGTCGTCCTTCGCGCAACCGACGATCGCACCGAAGAGGAGCGTGACCGCACCGACGACCACGACGACCGTCTGGGCGTCGGGCGCCGCGTTGAAGATCGCGCCGGAACGGACGATGAGGTAGACGCCCGCGGTCACCATGGTGGCGGCGTGGATCAGGGCCGAGACCGGGGTCGGGCCCTCCATCGCGTCACCGAGCCAGGACTGCAGCGGCACCTGGGCCGACTTGCCGCAGGCGGCGAGGAGCAGCATCAGGCCGATCGCGGTGAGCTTGCCCTCGCCGGTGTCCCCCGCCGCTTCGAGCACCGGTCCGAAGGCGAAGGTGCCGAACGTGGTGAACATCAGCATGATCGCGATCGACAGGCCCATGTCGCCGACCCGGTTGACCAGGAAGGCCTTCTTGGCGGCGGTGGCCGCGCTGGGCTTGTGCTGCCAGAAGCCGATGAGCAGGTACGACGCCAGGCCGACACCCTCCCACCCGACGTACAGCAGCAGGTAGTTGTCGGCGATGACCAGGACGAGCATCGCCGCGAGGAACAGATTCAGATAGCCGAAGAAGCGGCGGCGGCGCTCGTCGTGCTCCATGTAACCGATGGAGTAGATGTGGATCAGCGTGCCCACACCCGTGATCAGCAGGACGAACGTCATCGACAACTGGTCGAGCTGGAAGGCCACATCGGCCTGGAATCCCTCGACGGGGATCCAGCTGAACAGCTTCTGGTGCAGGGCGCGGTCCTCGGCGCCCTTGCCCAGCATGTCGGTGAACAGCACGACACCGATGACGAACGACGCGGCGGCGAGCACCGTGCCGATCCAGTGGCCGGTCCGGTCGAGCCGACGTCCGCCGCAGAGCAGGACCGCCGCTCCGAGCAGGGGCGCCGCGACCAGCAGCGCAATCAGGTTTTCCACGATTCCGACCCCTTACAGCTTCATCAGGCTGGCGTCGTCGACCGAGGCCGAGTGGCGGGAACGGAACAGCGACACGATGATCGCGAGCCCGATGACGACCTCCGCGGCGGCGACGACCATCGTGAAGAACGCGATGATCTGGCCGTCGAGATTGCCGTGCAGCCGGGAGAACGCGACGAGCGCGAGGTTGCAGGCGTTGAGCATCAGCTCGATGCACATGAACACCACGATCGCGTTCCGCCTGATCAGCACACCGGAGGCGCCGATCGTGAACAAAAGGGCCGCGAGGTAGAGGTAGTTGACCGGATTCACTTGGCGACCTCCTCCTCTTCTTCCGCCGTGTCACGGGCCGGTCCGCGGTCACGGCCGAGCCGCTCCCCGGAGCGCTGTTCCAGTGCCTTGAGGTCGGCGAGCGACTCGCTGGACACATCCCGGATCTGCCCGCGCTGCCGCAGGGTCTGCATGACGGTGAGCTCGGACGGGGTGCCGTCCGGGAGCAGTCCCGCGATGTCCACGGCGTTGTGCCGGGCGTAGACACCCGGGGCCGGCAGCGGCGGCAGATGGCTGCTGCGCACCCGCTCCTGGGAGAGCTCACGCTGCGTCTTGGCGCGTTCGGTGCGCTCGCGGTGCGTGAGCAGCATCGCGCCGACGGTCGCCGTGATCAGCAGGGCGCCGGTGATCTCGAACGCGAAGACGTACTTGGTGAAGATGAGGTTGGCGAGGCCCTCGACGTTTCCGCCGTGCCGGGCGTTCGCCGTCCCCAGGCCGTTGAAGGTCTTCAGGGACGCCTGCCCGATGCCGGCGATCAGCAGGATGCCGAAGCCGAGTCCGCAGGCGGCGGCCAGCCAGCGCTGGCCCTTGAGCGTCTCCTTCAGCGAGTCCGCCGCCGTGACGCCGACGAGCATGACCACGAAGAGGAACAGCATCATGATCGCGCCGGTGTAGACGACGACCTGGACGATGCCCAGGAAGTAGGCACCGTTGGCGAGGTAGAAGACCGCCAGCACGATCATGGTGCCGGCGAGCGACAGCGCGCTGTGCACCGCCTTCTTCATCAGGACGGTGGCGAGTGCGCCGATGACGGCGACGGTGCCGAGGATCCAGAACTGGACGGCCTCGCCGCTCGAGGTGGCGGTGGCCGCCGCGGCCAGGGTGGAGGTCATGCGTCCCCCTCCTTGTCCGTATCTCCCTTGGACACGGCGGCCTGGCGCTCCGTGCCGGGTGCGGCAGCGGTCACCAGACCTCGGTAGTAGTCCTGTTCGTCCATGCCGGGGAAGATCGCGTGGGGGCTGTCGACCATGCCTTCCTCGAGCCCCGCGAGCAGCTCGCCCTTGGTGTAGATGAGGCTCTCGCGGGTGGTGTTGGCGAGCTCGAACTGATTGGTCATGGTCAGTGCCCGGGTGGGGCACGCCTCGATGCAGAGCCCGCACAGGATGCAGCGCGCGTAGTTGATCTGGTAGACGCGGCCGTAGCGCTCGCCCGGGGAGTAGCGCTCCTCGTCCGTGTTGTCCGCGCCCTCCACGTAGATCGCGTCCGCCGGACACGCCCAGGCGCACAGTTCGCAGCCGACGCACTTCTCCAGCCCGTCCGGGTGACGGTTGAGCTGGTGCCGGCCGTGGAAGCGCGGCGCCGTCACCTTCTGCGTTTCCGGGTACTGCTCGGTCAGCCGCTTCTTGAACATGGCCTTGAAGGTCACGCCGAAGCCGGCCACAGGATTCTGGAACTTCTCCCCTGAGGGTTCTGATGACTCAGACACCGTCAGCCTCCTTTCCGTCACTCGAACTTCCGGCGCCCGGACGTCCGGCGCCCACGTGTTCGTCACTCTGAGTATCGGGCCCGCCACTGACAACGAGCTCCCGCTCACGTCGTGGCGTGCGGCGGGGCACCGGTGGCAGGGCCTGGCCGGGCAGCGGCGGGACGGGGAATCCGCCCGCCATCGGGTCGAACGCCGGCTCCGGCCCGGCCGCCTCCTCGGCGGCCTTGGTCTTCCGGTCGCGGAAGACGTCGGCGACGAAGGAGATCAGCAGGACCGCGATCACGGCTCCGGCGACGTACAGCAGGATCTTCGTGTAGTCGTATCCCTCGTTGTTCAGCGCCCTGACGGTGGCGACCAGCATCAGCCAGACCACGGAGACCGGGATCAGGACCTTCCAGCCGAGCTTCATCAGCTGGTCGTAGCGGACGCGGGGCAGCGTGCCGCGCAGCCAGATGAAGAAGAAGAGGAGCAGCTGGACCTTGATGACGAACCAGAGCATCGGCCACCAGCCGTGGTTCGCGCCCTCCCAGAAGGTGCTGATCGGGTACGGAGCCCGCCAGCCGCCCAGGAACAGGGTCACGGAGACCGCGGAGACGGTGACCATGTTGACGTACTCGGCGAGCATGAACATCGCGAACTTGATCGAGGAGTACTCGGTGTTGAAGCCGCCGACCAGGTCGCCCTCGGACTCCGGCATGTCGAACGGGGCCCGGTTGGTCTCGCCGACCATCGTGATGATGTAGATGATGAAGGAGACCGGCAGCAGGAGGATGAACCAGCGGTCCTCCTGCGCCGCCACGATCTCCGAGGTCGACATCGAGCCCGAGTAGAGGAACACGGAGGCGAAGGCGGCGCCCATCGCGATCTCGTAGCTGATCATCTGGGCGCAGGAGCGCAGACCGCCGAGCAGCGGGTACGTCGATCCGGAGGACCAGCCGGCCAGCACGATGCCGTAGATGCCGACGGAGGCGACCGCGAGGATGTACAGCATCGCGATCGGCAGGTCCGTCAGCTGCATCGTCGTGCGGTGGCCGAAGATCGAGACCTCGTTGCCGGCCGGGCCGAACGGGATCACCGCGATCGCCATGAACGCCGGAGCGGCGGCGACGATCGGGGCCAGGATGTAGACGACCTTGTCGGCCCGTTTGACGACGACGTCTTCCTTGAGCATCAGCTTGATGCCGTCGGCGAGCGACTGGAGCATGCCCCAGGGCCCGTGCCGGTTGGGGCCGATGCGCAGCTGCATCCAGGCGACGACCTTGCGCTCCCACACGATGGCGAACAGCACGGTCACCATCAGGAACGCGAAGCAGAACACCGCCTTGACGACGACGAGCCACCAGGGGTCCGTGCCGAACATCGAGAGGTCCTCGGCTGCGAGGACGGTGCCCTGCGGTGCCGCGGCGAGTCGATCGAGGCCGGTCACTCTCCTACCTCCGTTGTCACGACGTGGGAGCCCGGGGCGGCCGGACCGATCCGGACCACTCCGCCCGGCTGGGCGCCGGTGTCGGCGGGCACGCCCCGGCCGACGGAGTTGAGGGGGACCCACACCACCCGGTCCGGCATCTCGGTGACCACCAGTGGGAGTTCGGTGCTGCCGGCGGGGCCGGTGACGGCCAGCAGATCGCCGTCCTTCACCCCGGACTCGGCCGCGGTGGCCGCGGAGAGCCGGGCGACGGACGCGTGCCGGGTACCGGCCAGCGCCTCGTCGCCCTCCTGGAGCCGGCCCCGGTCGAGCAGCATCCGGTGGCCCGCGAGGACCGCCTCGCCGTCGCCGGGCCGGGGCACCGGGCGGGACGTCGCCCGCGGGTCCTCGGCGTGGCCGCCCTGCCAGCCACCGAGCCGGTCGAGCTCGCGGCGGGCCGCCCTCAGGTCGGGCAGGGCGAGGTGTACGTCGAGTGCGTCGGCCAGCATGTGCAGCACCCGCGCGTCGGTCGGGCAGAGCGTCCTCGGCAGTTGCTCGGGCTTCAGCGCGGCCTCGAACATCCGCGCCCTGCCCTCCCAGTTGAGGAAGGTGCCGGGCTTCTCCGGGACGGCGGCGACGGGAAGGACCACGTCGGCGCGCTCGGTGACCGCGCCGGGGCGCAGCTCCAGTGAGACCAGGAAGCCGACCTCGTCCAGCGCCTCCACGGCGCGGGCCGGGTCGGGCAGGTCCTCGGGGTCGACCCCAGCGACCACCAGCGCGGCCAGTTCGCCGGTGGCCGCGGCCTCCACGATCTGGCCGGTGTCGCGGCCGAAGCGGGCCGGGAGTTCGGCGACGCCCCAGACGGACGCCACCTCCTCCCGTGCCCGGGGGTCCGTCGCGGGACGGCCGCCGGGCAGCAGCGACGGGAGCGCGCCCGCCTCCAGCGCGCCGCGTTCGCCGGCCCGGCGCGGGATCCACACCAGTGCGGCGCCGGTCGCCGCGGCGGTGCGCACCGCCGCGGTCAGTCCACCGGGTACCGCCGCGAGCCGCTCGCCCACGACGATCACGGTGCCTTCGCCGCGCAGCGCCTCGGCCGCGACGGCTCCGTCGCCCTCCAGACCGACCCCGCCCGCGAGGGCGTCCAGCCATTCGGTCTCGGTGCCGGGCGCGGCGGGGAGCAGCGTGCCGCCCGCCTTCTCCAGGCCCCGGCTGGCGTGCGAGGCGAGCGCGAACGTCCGCTGCCCGTGCTTGCGGTGGGCCTTGCGGAGCCGCAGGAAGACGCCGGGCGCCTCCTCCTCGGACTCGAAGCCCGCCAGCAGGACCGCCGGGGCCTTCTCCAGCGCGGTGTACGTGACCCCGCCGCCGTCCAGGTCGCGGCCACGTCCGGCCACCCGCGCGGCGAGGAAGTCGGCTTCCTCACCGCTGTGGACGCGGGCCCGGAAGTCGATGTCGTTGGTGTCGAGGGCGATCCGCGCGAACTTGCTGTACGCGTAGGCGTCCTCGACGGTCAGCCGGCCACCGGTGAGCACCCCGGTCCTGCCGCGCGCCCCCGAGAGACCGGCCGCCGCGGCTTCCAGGGCCTCCGGCCAGCTCGCCGGCTCCAGCACACCCTCCGCGTTGCGTACCAGCGGCGTGGTGAGCCGGTCGCGCTGCTGGGCGTAGCGGAAGCCGAAGCGGCCCTTGTCGCAGAGCCACTCCTCGTTGACCTCGGGGTCGTTGGCGGCGAGCCGCCGCATGACCTTGCCGCGCCGGTGATCGGTCCGGGTCGCGCAGCCGCCGGCGCAGTGCTCGCACACCGAGGGCGTCGACACCAGGTCGAAGGGCCGGGAGCGGAACCGGTACGCCGCCGAGGTCAGCGCCCCGACCGGGCAGATCTGGATGGTGTTGCCGGAGAAGTACGACTCGAAGGGGTCGCCCTCACCGGTACCGACCTGCTGGAGCGCGCCGCGCTCCAGCAGCTCGATCATCGGGTCGCCCGCCACCTGGTTGGAGAACCGGGTGCAGCGCGCGCAGAGCACGCACCGCTCGCGGTCCAGCAGCACCTGGGTGGAGATCGGGACGGGCTTCTCGAAGGTGCGCTTCTTCCCGTCGAAGCGGGAGTCGGCGCCGCCGTGCGACATCGCCTGGTTCTGCAGGGGGCACTCGCCGCCCTTGTCGCAGACCGGGCAGTCCAGCGGGTGGTTGATGAGCAGGAGCTCCATCACCCCCTTCTGGGCCTTCTCCGCGACGGGCGAGGTGATCTGCGACTTCACGACCATGCCGTCGGTGCACGTGATGGTGCAGGACGCCATCGGCTTGCGCTGCCCCTCGACCTCGACGATGCACTGCCGGCAGGCGCCGGCCGGGTCGAGGAGCGGGTGGTCGCAGAAGCGCGGGATCTCGATGCCGAGGAGTTCGGCGGCGCGGATGACGAGGGTGCCCTTGGGCACGCTGATCTCGATGCCGTCGATCGTGAGCGTGACGAGGTCCTCGGGCGGAACGGCCGCCTCGCCGCCCCCGGAGGGCGCACTCGTGGTGACTGTCATGCGTTCACCCCCCGGTGAGCGTTCTTGTCGTCCTTGTCGTCGGCCCAGAGGGTCGACCTGGCGGGGTCGAAGGGGCAGCCCTTGCCGGTGATGTGCTGCTCGTACTCCTCGCGGAAGTACTTCAGCGAGGAGAAGATCGGCGATGCGGCGCCGTCGCCGAGGGCGCAGAACGACTTGCCGTTGATGTTGTCGGCGATGTCGTTGAGCTTGTCGAGGTCGGCCATCTGTCCCTTGCCCGCTTCGATGTCGCGGAGCAGCTGGACGAGCCAGTAGGTGCCCTCACGGCACGGTGTGCACTTGCCGCAGGACTCATGGGCGTAGAACTCGGTCCAGCGGGTGACGGCCCGCACCACGCAGGTGGTCTCGTCGAAGCACTGCAGCGCCTTGGTGCCGAGCATGGATCCGGCGGCGCCGACGCCCTCGTAGTCCAGCGGGACGTCGAGGTGCTCCTCGGTGAACATCGGGGTGGAGGAGCCGCCCGGCGTCCAGAACTTCAGGCGGTGCCCGGCCCTGATGCCGCCGCTCATGTCGAGCAGCTGGCGCAGGGTGATGCCGAGGGGTGCCTCGTACTGGCCGGGGCTGGTGACGTGCCCGCTGAGCGAATACAGCGTGAAGCCCGGGGACTTCTCGCTGCCCATCGACTTGAACCAGTCCTTGCCCCTGTTCAGGATGGCGGGAACCGAGGCGATGGACTCGACGTTGTTCACGACAGTGGGACAGGCGTACAGACCGGCGACCGCGGGGAAGGGGGGACGAAGCCGGGGCTGGCCACGCCGTCCTTCGAGCGAGTCGAGCAGCGCGGTTTCCTCTCCACAGATGTACGCACCGGCACCCGCGTGCACCGTGAGTTCCAGGTCGAGCCCTGAACCCAGGACGTTCGCCCCCAGATAACCCGCCTCGTACGCTTCACGTACCGCTTCGTGCAGCCTCCGCAGCACGGGGACGACTTCACCGCGCAGATAGATGAAGGCATGCGAGGACCGGATCGCGTAACAGGCGATCACGATCCCCTCGATGAGGCTGTGCGGGTTGGCGAAGAGGAGTGGGATGTCCTTGCAGGTGCCGGGCTCCGACTCGTCGGCGTTGACCACGAGGTAGTGCGGCTTGCCGTCGCCCTGCGGGATGAACTGCCACTTCATCCCGGTGGGGAAGCCCGCGCCTCCACGTCCGCGCAGACCGGAGTCCTTGACGTACGCGATGAGGTCGTCCGGCGACATGGCCAGGGCTTTGCGCAGCCCCTCGTATCCGTCGTGCCGGCGGTAGGTGTCCAGCGTCCAGGACTCCGGCTCGTCCCAGAACGAGGAGAGGACGGGTGCCAGGAGCTTCTCCGGGCTGGTCCCGTTCTTGCCGATCTCGGCTGCCAAGGTCATCACTCCCCCTCCTCGGCGGCGGGCCCGGCCGGATACTCCGGGTCGGAGGCCGAGGTCTGCTGCGGCGCATCATGAGAGCTGAGGTGCTCGGCGCCCTTCTGCGGCTGTGCGTCCCGGGGTGTCCCGCCCCTCGGGCCGACCACGCGCGCGTGCGGCGCTGCCTCGCCCTTGGCCAGCTTCAGACCGACCAGCGAGGCGGCACCCGCCCCGCCGCTCGCCTCGACGGCGCCGGGACGCGCGTCGGGGAAGCCGGCCAGGATCCGGGCCGTGTCCTTGTACGTGCAGAGAGGTGCGCCACGGGTGGGCTCCACGGTGCGGCCGGCGATCAGGTCGTCGACGAGCCGTGTCGCGCTCTCCGGCGTCTGGTTGTCGAAGAACTCCCAGTTGACCATCACGACCGGCGCGAAGTCGCAGGCCGCGTTGCACTCGATGTGTTCGAGGGTGACCTTGCCGTCGTCGGTCGTCTCGTCGTTGCCGACGCCCAGGTGCTCCTTGAGCCGGTCGAAGATGGCGTCGCCGCCCATGACCGCGCACAGGGTGTTGGTGCAGACCCCGACCTGGTAGTCACCGCTGGGCCGGCGGCGGTACATCGTGTAGAAGGTGGCGACCGCGGTGACCTCGGCGGTGGTGAGGCCGAGCTGGTCGGCGCAGAACGCCATGCCCGTACGGGAGACGAACCCCTCCTCGGACTGCACCAGGTGCAGCAGCGGCAGCAGCGCGGAGCGGCTGCCGGGGTAACGGGCGATCACCTCCCGCGCGTCCGCCTCGAGCCGGGCGAGCACGTCGGCCGGGTAGGCGGGGGCGGGGAGCTGCGGCATCCCCAGGCTGACTTCTCGATTGGATGCGGTCACCGGTCGACGCCTCCCATCACGGGGTCGATGGACGCGACGGCGACGATGACGTCGGCGACCTGGCCGCCCTCGCACATCGCCGCCATGGCCTGCAGATTGGTGAAGGACGGGTCGCGGAAGTGGACCCGGAAGGGGCGCGTGCCGCCGTCCGAGACGACATGCACGCCGAGTTCGCCCTTGGGGGACTCTATGGCGGTGTACGTCTGCCCGGCCGGGACCCGGAAGCCCTCGGTCACCAGCTTGAAGTGGTGGATCAGGGCCTCCATGGAGGTGCCCATGATCTTCTTGATGTGGTCGAGCGAGTTGCCGAGACCGTCCGGTCCCAGCGCGAGCTGCGCCGGCCAGGCGATCTTCTTGTCGGCCACCATGACCGGGCCCGGCTCCAGCCGCTCCAGGCACTGCTCGACGATCCTGAGCGACTGGCGCATCTCCTCCAGCCGGATGAGGAAGCGGCCGTAGGCGTCGCAGCTGTCCGCGGTGGGCACGTCGAACTCGTAGTTCTCGTAGCCGCAGTACGGGTCGGTCTTGCGCAGGTCGTGCGGGAGCCCGGCGGACCTGAGGACCGGGCCGGTGGCCCCGAGCGCCACGCAGCCGGTCAGGTCGAGATACCCGACGTCCTGCATACGGGCCTTGAAGATGGGGTTGCCGGTCGCGAGCTTGTCGTACTCCGGCAGGTTCTTCTTCATGGTCTTGACGAACTCGCGGAGCCGGTCGATCGCGCCCATCGGCAGATCCTGGGCGAGGCCGCCGGGCCGGATGAACGCGTGGTTCATCCGCAGGCCGGTGATCAGCTCGAAGAGATCGAGAACGAGTTCACGATCGCGGAAGCCGTAGATCATGATCGTCGTGGCGCCGAGCTCCATGCCACCGGTGGCGATGCACACCAGGTGCGAGGAGATCCGGTTGAGCTCCATCAGGAGCACCCGCAGGACGGTGGCCCGGTCGGGGATCTGGTCCTCGATGCCGAGGAGCTTCTCGACCCCGAGGCAGTAGGCCGCCTCGTTGAAGAACGGGGTCAGGTAGTCCATGCGCGTGACGAAGGTGGTGCCCTGCGTCCAGTTCCGGAATTCGAGGTTCTTCTCGATGCCGGTGTGGAGGTAGCCGATGCCGCAGCGGGCCTCGGTGACGGTCTCGCCGTCGATCTCCAGGATGAGCCGCAGCACGCCGTGCGTGGACGGGTGCTGGGGGCCCATGTTGACGATGATGCGTTCGTCGTCCGACTTCGCGGCGGACTCGACGACCTCGTCCCAGTCGCCGCCGGTGACTGTATATACAGTCCCCTCGGTCGTGGCCCTGGGCGTTGCGTGGGGAGTAGTCATCAGCTGTACGACCTCCGCTGGTCCGGAGCCGGGATCTGGGCGCCCTTGTACTCGACGGCGATGCCGCCGAGCGGGTAGTCCTTGCGCTGCGGGAAGCCCTGCCAGTCGTCCGGCATCATGATCCGGGTCAGGGCGGGGTGCCCGTCGAAGATCAGGCCGAAGAAGTCGTAGGTCTCGCGCTCGTGCCAGTCGTTGGCCGGGTAGACCGCGACGAGTGACGGGATGTGCGGGTCGCTGTCGGGGGCGGACACCTCGAGGCGGATCAGCCGCCCGTGGGTGAGCGAGCGCAGGTGGTAGACCGCGTGCAGCTCGCGCCCCTTGTCCCCCAGGTAGTGGACACCGCTGACGCCCGTGCAGAGTTCGAAGCGCAGGGCCGGATCGTCGCGCAGGGTGCGGGCGACCTGGACCAGGTGCTCACGGGCGATGAAGAAGGTGACCTCGCCCCGGTCGACCACCGTCTTCTCGATGGCGTTGCCGGGGAGCAGGTCCTGTTCCTCCAGGGCCCCTTCCAGCTCGTCGGCGACTTCGTCGAACCACCCGCCGTACGGCCGGGAGGTGGCACCCGGCAGGGTCACCGTGCGGACGAGTCCGCCGTAACCGGAGGTGTCACCGCCGTTGTTGGCGCCGAACATGCCCTTGCGTACGCCGATGACCTCACCGGAGTCGTCCCGCGGGGTGGGCACCTGGCCGCTGTCGGTGTTCCGCTCGTCGCTCATCGCAGCAGCCCCTTCATCTCGATCAGGGGGAGTGCCTTGAGGGCCGCCTCCTCCGCCTCGCGGGCGGCCTCCTCCGCGTTGACCCCGAGCTTGGAGCCCTGGATCTTCTGGTGGAGCTTGAGGATGGCGTCGATCAGCATCTCGGGACGCGGCGGGCATCCTGGCAAATAGATGTCGACCGGGACAATATGATCAACGCCCTGCACAATGGCGTAATTATTGAACATTCCACCCGATGACGCGCAAACCCCCATGGAGATGACCCACTTGGGGCTCGGCATCTGGTCGTAGACCTGCCGCAGGACGGGCGCCATCTTCTGACTCACCCGCCCTGCGACGATCATCAGATCCGCCTGCCGCGGCGATCCGCGGAAGACCTCCATCCCGAAACGCGCCAGGTCGTACCGCCCCGCGCCGGTCGTCATCATCTCGATGGCGCAGCAGGCGAGGCCGAAGGTGGCCGGGAAGACGGACGACTTCCGCACCCAGCCGGCGGCCTGCTCGACAGTGGTCAGCACAAAGCCGCTCGGCAGCTTCTCTTCGAGTCCCATGGTGTGCCCCTCAGCCCCTCAGTCCCATTCCAGGCCGCCCCGGCGCCACACATACGCGTAGGCGACGAAGACGGTGAGCACGAAGAGCAGCATCTCCACGAGCCCGAAGATCCCCAGGGCGTCGAAGGTGACCGCCCAGGGATAGAGGAAGACGATCTCGATGTCGAAGACGATGAACAGCATCGCCGTCAGGTAGTACTTGATGGGAAAACGGCCGCCTCCGGCTGGAGTGGGGGTGGGTTCGATGCCGCACTCGTACGCTTCGAGCTTTGCTCGGTTGTACCGCTTAGGGCCGATAAGCGTGGCCATGACCACGGAGAAGATCGCAAACCCTGCCCCGAGGGCGCCGAGCACGAGGATGGGCGCGTAGGCATTCACGCTCCTCGCTCCTTCCAGTCGTCCTTGACCGTTGGACCGCATCGGGCAACCGGCTCGCCACCTCATCAAGATCGTGCACATGTGAGGCAGTTCACAAGCCCGACTGCCCCGCATCCTATGCCTGTGATCCTGTGATCTGCGACACGGGGTACACCAACGTCTTTGTGATCTACGCCACCTGACGAACGATCATGAAGTCGGATGAGCGGTGATCTACGCACGCGAAGCGGCCGTGCGGTTACGAGACGTGACATCTTGAGGCGTTACCGCTGGTCAAAGGCGCCTGGCTCTATCAATCGACGGCCCGTACAAGCAAATTGGCGATGGACACCGTACGGGTGATATGGGAATCGGCCACCTCCGGCAGCCACTCGGACGGGGGGCCTCCGGTACCGATATGGACAATGCGCACGCATTCACGAACTTCCGGGCAGCGGGCGCGCGCACCGGTCGGCCACCCCCGACGGGCACCCCGGCCACCACCCGCCGATCACCCTGCGGGCCCCCACGGAAACGGACATGACTCACCAATAGGTCAGGCCGCCACAGGAGGGCGGCCGACCCCGCTCCGCACGCGGCCGCGATCGGGCGGCCGCCTCTCACGGGAAAGACATGCTGTGACCTGCGTCACTCCACATGCACTCCAAGAAAAGCGGGCTTGGCCAACCGTGTGAACGGATGGTAAGCGACGGGCAATTCGGGCGTATTGAAAGAATCCCGTGATCACAGGGGTGGACAGGCCTGCCCGTTTTGCCCGTTAGGGCGTCAATAAGGGCCCGCAATAAGCGGATTCATAGATTCCGAACGTAACTGTGTCGCAACACACGTTTCTTGATGGGACCCCTACAGCCCTGATAGCGCTAGTACCCATGTCCCACACCGCTCACATACCCAGCCACCGGAAGCCCCGCCAGAGTGCCTCGAAGACGGCGCTGCGGGCAGGAGTTGCCGGTGGCGTCCTCAGCACCATCGCGGTCGCGGGTGCCGCCGGTCCGGCCCAGGCCGAGCCGGTCACCCAGACCATCGAGATGCCCACTATCACGGCCGGGCTCTCCACCTCCGTCGCCGCGTCCGCGCAGGCAACCCAGGCGGTCGCTCTCGACCTGGAGATCCAGGCCCAGGAGAACGCCGCCGCCGACACGGCCGCCAAGGCCGCCAAGAAGGCCAAGGCCGAGGCGGTCCGCAAGGCGGAGGCCAAGAAGAAGGCCGAAGCCGCCGCCAAGGCCAAGGCGGCAGCGGAGGCGGAAGCGGAGGCAGCCGCCGAGCGCGCCTCCCGCTCCTCCGAGCGCACCACGCTCAGTGCGTCCGCCGGCTCCTCCTCCGGCTCGTCCTCCTCGTCGTCCTCCTCCAGCGCCACCGGGTCCGCCGCGGCCGTCATCGCGTTCGCGCAGTCCCAGGTCGGTGACGCGTACGTCTCCGGCGGCACCGGCCCGAACTCGTGGGACTGCTCAGGCCTGGTCCAGGCCGCCTTCGGCAGCGTGGGCGTCGACCTGCCGCGCGTCTCGCAGAGCCAGTCGACCGCCGGGACCCAGGTCTCGCTCGACAACCTCCAGCCCGGCGATATCCTGTACTGGGGTGGCGCCGGCAGCGCGTACCACGTCGGGATCTACGTGGGCGGCGGCCAGTTCGTCGGTGCGCAGAACTCCAGCACCGGCGTCGTGCAGCAGTCCCTGGACTACGACCCGCCGTCGGGCGCCGTCCGCGTTCTCTGATTCACAAGCTCCGCACGCCTGAGCACGATCGCGGGCCGTCACTCCTCCGACCGGGAGTGGCGGCCCGTCATCGTGCCGTGGGCGCGTCCGCTTCCAGGGCCTCGTCAGCCGGGAGGCGCTGACCGGGTGCCTGTCCTCGTTCCGGGGCGTCCCGGTCCCGGCGCAGGAGCACCACGCCGGCCACGCACACGAGACCGGCCAGCACGAAGCCGTACGGCGGAGTCGAGCCCGAGGGCTGCGTCTCGTAGACGAGCGCGGCCGACAGCACGGTCACCGCGCCCAGGGCGCGGCCGCCGCTCGTGGTGGCGGCGATCACCGCGGTCGCCCACAGCAGGTACCAGGGCTGCACCATCGGCGAGAGCGCGACCAGGACCAGCAGCGCGAGGCCCAGGGCGCGGACGGGTTCCGTACGCCCGGTCGTCGCGTGCCATGCCAGGCGCGCGATCAGGGCCAGGGCGATCAGCAGCCCCAGGTTCTGCACGGCGGACTTGACCGGATCCGGGTCGGTTCCGGCCAGCAGCCGCAGGAGTTCACCGAGGCCCAGGCCGAGGTCGCTGCTGAGGGACAGCGCCGTGTGGATGCGTGCCGCGACGCTCTGCGTCCCGAGCCAGCCGAAGCCGGTGCCGCAGAGGAACGTCGTGCCGACGGCCACCGCCCCGGCGACCAGTCCGGGCGCGAGCAGCCCCTTCGCCACCCGCCGTACGACCGGACCGCTCGCGGCCCGGCCCACCACGACGCCGACGAACAGCAGCGCCACCGCCGCGGGTGACTTGACCATCATGGCGAGCCCGATGAGCGCCGACCCGGTGATCCACCTCCCGCGCAGGGCGAGCAGCACACCGGCCAGCATGAGGCCGGTCATCAGCCCGTCGTTGTGGACGCCGCCGACGACGTGGATGAGCAGCAGCGGATTCAGGGCCCCGAGCCACAGCGCGGCGCTCTCGCTGCGGCCGTGCTCCCGGGCGAGGTTCCGCAGGGCCCAGACGATCAGCACCAGCGCGCCCAGGGCGATGAGGCGCATCCCCAGCACGGCGGGCACGATCGTGCCGTCGGTCGCCCGGACCACGACGCGCGCCAGAACGAGGAAGAACGGCCCGTACGGGGCCGGGGTGTCGGTCCAGTGCCCGCCGACGCTCGCCGCGGCGTCGCCGCCCGGCCCGTCGGGGTCGAGGACGGACGGCCCCACGCTGTAGACGTCGTGCCCTTCGAGGACCATCGCGCCCTGCGCGATGTAGCTGTAGACGTCGGCGCTGTGGAGCGGGGGCGCCAGGACCAGCGGGGCCGTCCACCAGGCGAGGGTGACGAGGGTGTCGCGTACGGACGCTCCCGCCCGCCCGTACAGCCACCAGGCGACGACGAGGACCGTCAGCCCGCCGTACGCCAGTGCGTAGCCGGCTGCGGTCACCACGGGCCCGTGGGAGACCCACAGGCCCCACGGGTCGTGCTCCGGCAGCGTGCCGACGGCCCAGCCGCCCAGCGCGACCGCCAGCGATCCGGCCGCGCCGAGCCGTCGGTGCGTGCGGGTGGTGGTCCACACGCCGGTGATCCGTGCTCCTGTCGCCCCCATGGCCCGAACCTATCGCGGGCCCGTACCGTCAGGCCTTCGGGGCGACCTTCGAAAGGCCGTTGATGATGCGGTCCATGGCGTCGCCGCCCGTCGGGTCGGTGAGGTTCGCGAGCATCTTCAGCGTGAACTTCATCAGGACGGGGTGGGTCAGACCGCGCTGCGTCGCGATCTTCATGACCTTCGGGTTCCCGATCATCTTCACGAAGGCGCGGCCCAGCGTGTAGTAACCGCCGTAGGTGTCCTTGAGGATCTTCGGATAGTTGTGCAGCGCCAGCTCCCGCTGTGCCGGGGTCGCGCGGGCGTGCGCCTGGACGATGACGTCCGCGGCGATCTGACCCGACTCCATGGCGTACGCGATGCCTTCGCCGTTGAACGGGTTGACGAGTCCGCCCGCGTCGCCGACGAGCAGCAGGCCCTTGGTGTAGTGCGGCTGGCGGTTGAAGGCCATCGGGAGCGCCGCGCCGCGGATCGGCGTCGTCATGTTCTCGGGGGTGTAGCCCCAGTCCTCCGGCATGGAGGCGCACCAGGCCTTGAGCACCTCACGCCAGTCCAGCTCCTTGAAGGCGGACGAGGAGTTGAGGATGCCGAGGCCGACGTTGGACGTGCCGTCGCCCATGCCGAAGATCCAGCCGTAGCCGGGCAGCAGACGGTCCTCGGCGCCGCGGCGGTCCCACAGCTCCAGCCAGGACTCCAGGTAGTCGTCGTCGTGGCGGGGCGAGGTGAAGTACGTACGGACCGCGACGCCCATCGGGCGGTCCTCGCGGCGGTGCAGGCCCATGTGGAGGGAGAGCCGGGTGGAGTTGCCGTCGGCGGCGACGACGAGCGGGGCGTGGAAGGTGACCGGGGTCTTCTCCTCGCCGAGCTTGGCGTGGACGCCGGTGATGCGGCCGGTGCGCTCGTCCTTGACCGGTTCGCCGACGTTGCAGCGCTCGTACAGCCGGGCGCCCGCCTTCTGGGCCTGGCGGGCGAGCTGCTCGTCGAAGTCGTCGCGCTTGCGGACCAGACCGTAGTCCGGGTACGACGCGAGGTCCGGCCAGTCCAGTTGGAGGCGGACGCCGCCGCCGATGATGCGCAGGCCCTTGTTGCGCAGCCAGCCGGCCTCTTCGGAGATGTCGATGCCCATGGAGACGAGCTGCTTGGTGGCTCGCGGGGTGAGTCCGTCACCACAGACCTTCTCCCGTGGGAAGGCCGTCTTCTCCAGCAGGAGGACGTCGAGTCCGGACTTGGCGAGGTGGTACGCGGTCGTGGAGCCGGCTGGGCCCGCTCCGACGACGATCACGTCCGCGCTGTGCTCGGAGAGGGGCTCGGTCACGGTCGGATCTCCCGAAGACTCGAATTCGCGTGCCGCGCGGCACATGTCGCGTGCAGTCTATGGGTGCCTGCTGATCACCTTCCGAAGGGCTCCCCGATGCCGCATGTGCCTGACTCGAATCCGTCCGTACATCTGCGTGTCCCCACCGACGAGGACGCCCTGGCCTGGTATCGGGTGTTCGACGATCCGGAGGTCATGGAGTTCCACGGCGGCCGCTCGGCGGAGTACTCCGTGTACGAGGAGTTGACCGCCCGCCAGCGCCGGCACGACGCGGAACTCGGCCACTGCCTCTGGACGGTGCTGGACGACGCCGGTGAGGTGCTCGGCTTCACGGGCGCCCAGCCGTGGCCGCACGAGTCCTTCGGCCCGGTGGGCGAGGTCGAGATCGGCTGGCGGCTGGGCCGGGCCGCCTGGGGGCACGGTTACGCGACCGCCGCGGCGCGCACCACGCTGGAACGGATACGGGCGCTCGGGACGCGCGAGGTCGTGGCGATGATCAACACGCGCAACGAGCGCTCGCTCGCGGTGGCCGGACGTCTCGGCATGCGGCAGGCCGAGACGTACACGAGCCCGGTGTCGCAGCAGGAGGCGTACTGCTTCCGGCTGGAGCTCTGAGCCCGCGGAAAGGGCTCAGTCGCGCACGCCCCGGTGCAGCGCCACCACGCCGCCGGTGAGATTGCGCCAGGCCACGTTCGACCAGCCGGCCTTCTGCAGCAGCGTCGCGAGGCCGGCCTGGTCGGGCCAGGCGCGGATCGACTCGGCGAGGTAGACGTAGGCGTCCGGGTTGGACGACACCGCCCGGGCCACCGGGGGCAGCGCGCGCATCAGGTACTCGGTGTAGACGGTCCGGAAGGGCGTCCACGTCGGCTGGGAGAACTCGCAGATGACCACGCGTCCGCCGCGCCTGGTGACCCGGTACAGCTCGCTCAGCGCGGCGCCGGTGTCCTGGATGTTGCGCAGCCCGAAGGAGATCGTGACCGCGTCGAAGGTCTCGTCCTTGAAGGGCAGTTTCGTGCCGTCGCCCGCGGTGAACGGCATCCACGGGTGGCGCTCCTTGCCGACCCGGAGCATCCCGATCGAGAAGTCGCAGGGCACCACATAGGCGCCGGCCCGGGCGAACGGCTGCGAGGAGGTGGCCGTCCCGGCCGCCAGGTCGAGGATCTTCTGCGCCGGGCGGGCGTCGACGGCCCGGGCGACCTCCTTGCGCCAGAGCCGCGCCTGTCCGAGCGACAGCACGTCGTTGGTGAGGTCGTAGTTCGCCGCCACGTCGTCGAACATCGAGGCGACTTCGTGCGGCTGCTTGTCCAGGGATGCTCGGGTCACCCTCCCATTCAAGCAGCCCGGCGCCCGGTCGCTCGCGGCGGCGTGGACCGCTTCGGCCTTTCGGCGCCGACAGCACTCATACAGGGGTGTGGTCCACCGTGTGACGCACCGGACCGGAGGAGGGGGAGCGGGGTGTCCGTCCCGCGCGGCCGGGACCCCACCGGTCCGAGCGGCTTCGAGGACGGTTTCGGGAACAGCACCGTCCTGATCGACGTCTCACCCGACGAGGGAAAGGGGTTTCCGCACCGGTGACCGCCCAGCGACTCCTGGACGTCGTGCGGTACGCGGACGAGCACCCGGTGCTCAAGAAGCAGATCAGCGTGCGGGGCGGATGAGTCATCCCTCCGCGCGACCACACCGAGACCACGGATGATCACGAGAGCATGCACAGTGACGACGTACATCGAATACGGAACGCCGGCGGCACCCGCCGGACGGCCGGGAAGCCCGCTCCGGGGGAGCGGTCCTCACGCGCGCAGTCCCGGAAACGCTCCGTGGCCCGCCGAAGACGGATGCGGCGCCGGCGCGCCGGGTTCACCGGTGCGGTGATCGCGCTGGCGGCCGTCGCGGCGTTCCTCCACCTCGACCCGCCGTGGCAGGACGACGGCGCCACGGTGGCCGGCCAGGAGACGGCCCCGGCCTCACCGAAGGCCGCTGCCTCACCGAAGGAATCGGCCTTACCGAAGGCGTCGGCGAGGCCCGAGCCGTCGAAGTCCCCCGTCGGCTCACCGAGCGCCGAGGAGCCCGTCGACCCGGAGTCCGTCCCGGAGTCCGGCCCCGGCACCTTCACCGTGGCCCGCGAGGGCGTCTCGTCCGAGGGCGGGGGCAGCCGCTACCGCGTCGAGGTGGAGGACGGTATCGGCGTGGACCCGGACAGGGCCGCCGAGGACATCGCGGGGATACTCACCGACCCCCGGGGCTGGAGCAAGGGCGGGACCCATACGTTCCGGCAGGTCGACGACAGTTCGGCGGGACTGGTGATCCGGATAGGGACGCCGAAGACCACCGACCGGCTCTGCGGGCAGTACGGCCTGAACACCCGAGGCGAGGTGAACTGCCGCGGCGGGGAGAACGTCATGGTCAATCTGGCCCGGTGGCAGCTCGGTTCACCGACCTTCGACGGTCCGGCGACCGAGTACCGGGCCCTGATCATCAATCACGAGGTGGGCCACTGGCTCGGGCACGGCCACGAGACCTGCCCCGGCCCCGGGAAGCCGGCGCCCGCCATGATGCAGCAGATCAAGGGACTGAAGGGCTGCACGTCCAACGCCTGGCCGTACGACGGCAACGGCCGCTATCTGAGCGGGCCCTCGGTCCCGTGACCCGCATCGGCCCCGGTGCGGGCGTCCGTACCGCCGCCGCCTCATCGCCGCCGGTGGACCAGCCGCCCGCCGAGCACCGTGGCGACGCAGGTCCCGGCGCCCGCCTCGACCAGCGTCGCCTCGTCCGGTACGTCGAAGACGGCGAGGTCGGCGCGGCCGCCGACGGCCAGCGGGCCGTGCGCGGATCCCGCCAGGTCGCGCCCCCTGGCGAAGGGGTCCAGGCTCGGTTCGAAGGCCCCGGTCCCGGCCGGCGGGACCACGGTCAGGCCGGCGCGGCCCACGGCGGTGCGCACGGCGGGCTCCGCGAACCCGCCCGCGACATGGGTGGTGCCGTGGCGCAGCATGCGCTGCAGCCCGCGGCGTACGCTGCCGGCCCGGCGGGGCTCGTCCATCCGTCCGGCCAGCCGCTCGAAGTCGGCCCCGGTCAGCGGCTGTTCGCCGAGCTCGTCCGCCTCGCGCGGGTCGGGGTGGTAGAGGCGGGTCAGCAGGGGGACGCCGTCCCACTGGCGCAGGCCGGGGGTGAGGACGCCCGGCCACTGCCGGACCCGGGCCGTCGGGTGCGCGGCCGTCACCGCGTCGTAGGGCCCGAGGGCCACGATCCGGTCGCCGTCCACCGCGACCGCTCCCCCGACGACGCCTGCCGCGCCGACCGGGAGGACCAGCGGCGCGGCGTGAACGGTCAGCATCGGTGGCTCAGTTGGCGTCGAGGAGCTTGAGCTCCGGGTGCGCCGTGCCGCCGGCGATCGCTGTGGAGGAGATGTGCGAGACGACGCGGTCGTCGACCGGGTCGTTCGCCGGGTCGTCGTGGACGACCAGGTGCTCGTAGGTCGTGGCGCGCTGGGCGGGGACACGGCCCGCCTTGCGGATCAGGTCGATGATCTCGAGCCGGTTCGAGCGGTGCCTGGCACCGGCCGAGGAGACGACGTTCTCCTCCAGCATGATCGAGCCGAGGTCGTCCGCTCCGTAGTGGAGGGACAGCTGGCCGACCTCCTTGCCGGTGGTCAGCCAGGAGCCCTGGATGTGGGCGACGTTGTCGAGGAAGAGCCGGGCGATGGCGATCATCCGCAGGTACTCGAAGAGCGTGGCCTGCGTCTGCCCCTTCAGCTTGTTGTTCTCCGGCTGGTAGGTGTACGGGATGAAGGCGCGGAAGCCGCCCGTCCGGTCCTGTACGTCGCGGATCATCCGCAGGTGCTCGATGCGCTCGGCGTTGGTCTCGCCGGTGCCCATCAGCATGGTGGAGGTGGACTCGACACCGAGGCCGTGCGCGATCTCCATGATCTCCAGCCAGCGCTCGCCGGACTCCTTGAGCGGGGCGATCGCCGTACGCGGCCTGGCGGGCAGCAGTTCGGCACCGGCACCGGCGAAGGAGTCCAGGCCGGCGGCGTGGATCCGCTCGATGGCCTCCGTGGCGGAGACACCCGAGATGCGGGCCATGTGCTCGATCTCGGAGGCGCCGAGGGAGTGGATGACCAGCTGCGGGAACGCCTTCTTGATCGCGGAGAAGTGCTCCTCGTAGTACTCGACGCCGTAGTCCGGGTGGTGGCCGCCCTGGAACATGATCTGGGTGCCGCCCAGCTCGACGGTCTCCGCGCAGCGGCGCAGGATGTCGTCGAGGTCGCGGGACCAGCCCTTGGCGGTGTCCTTGGGAGGCGCGTAGAAGGCGCAGAACTTGCAGGCCGTGACGCAGACGTTGGTGTAGTTGATGTTGCGCTCGATGATGTACGTCGCGATGTGCTCCGTACCGGCGTAGCGGCGGCGGCGCACAGCGTCGGCCGCGGCCCCCAGCGCGTGCAGCGGAGCCGACCTGTACAGGTCGAGCGCCTCCTCAGGAGTGATCCGCCCGCCTTCGGCGGCGCGGTCGAGGATGGGCTGGAGGTCGGCCTTCTCGGTCACCGGGCTGTCACCTTTCGGCGGTTTTTCAACGGATCTACGGACCGATTCAGCGTACGCCAGCCACTGCGGGGCTCAGCCGCCGGACCGGGTGAGCGTGCCCTTCGGGGTGCCCGCGGCCTCCTCGTGGGACTCGTAGCGCAGGGTGCCGTCGGAGCCGAGGGTGAAGACCAGGTCGGCCTCGCCGCCGGTGCACAGCTCGCCGGTGCGGGCGTCCGGGTCGGCGCGCTCCCGGATCTTCAGCTCGGTGGCCGTGCCGGAGACGAGGGTGCCGATGCCCTTGCAGACGACGGTCGTTCCGAGCGCGTCGAACCGGTACGACAACCGGACCACCTCCTCGCCCTTCTTCCCCTCGACGAAGACGGCGGTGACCGTGCCGTGCGGTGCGCCGCTGCGTTCGGTCGCGGGGCCCTTCCAGGTGCCGGTGAACGTCTTCGGCAGCGCGCTCACCTGTGCGGATCCCGACGGGGACGGCTGTCCGGAGCCCGAGGGGGTCTCCGACCGGCCGGCCGCCGGGGGCCGTGCGGCGTCGTTGCCCTGGTCGCTGTCGCCGCCGGTGAACAGGTCCCCCAGCGTCGCGGCGCCGACGGTCACCGCGGCGAGGGCGCCGGCGAGGGCGAGCGCGACGGTGCAGCTGACCCGCCGCCCCCGGCTCGTACCGGTCTGCGGGCCGGTGTCCAGGGTGACGGCGACACCGGCCTCGGGGCCCCGCTCCCGCGAGGTGCCCACGGTGGCCGGGGGCTCGGCCGGCCGGGGCGGCAGGGGCGGGCCGAAGGTGCCGAGCGCCGCGCTCCCCAGGGAGGCGTTGCTGAACGGGACGGGCCCGGACCGCACGGGCTCGTCCTGCGGCTCCAGGTCCAGCAGGGCCACCGCCGACCTGCTGACCTCGCGCTCCAGCGGGCCCGGCAGCCAGCCCGGCGCCACCAGCGCCGCGGCCCCGCCGGGCGCGAGCCGGCGGGCGAGCGCGGCGGGGGCGGGCCGGTCGGCGGGGTCCTTGGCGAGACACCCGGCCACCAGCTCCCGCAGTTCGCCCTCCAGGTCGCCGAGTTCGGGTTCCTCGTGCACCACCTTGTAGAGGAGTACGGCGGAGGAGTCACCGAGGAAGGGCGCGGTGCCGGTCGCCGCGTAGGCGAGGACGGCGCCGAGCGAGAAGACGTCGGCCGCGCCGGAGATGTCCTGGCCTCGGATCTGTTCCGGCGCCATGTAGCCGGGCGAGCCCACGGAGACGCCGGTGGAGGTGAGGGAGACGGTGGCACCGAGGGCCCGGGCGATACCGAAGTCGATCAGCCGGGGGCCGTCGAGGGCGAGCAGGACGTTGGACGGCTTCACGTCCCGGTGGATGAGGCCGTGCGCGTGTACGGCGTCGAGCGCCTCGCCGAGTCCGGCCCCCAGGGTCCGTACCGCGTACTCGGGCAGGGGGCCGTGACGGGTGACCGCGTCGGAGAGCGGCGGCCCGGCCACGTAGCCGGTCGCCACCCAGGGCACGGCCGCGTCAGGGTCGGCGTCCAGGACCGGGGCCGTCCACTGCGCGCCGAGGCGCCGCGCGGCGTCCACCTCACGCCGGAATCGCGCGCGGAACTGCTCGTCGAGCGCGAAGTGGGGGTGCACGACCTTGACCGCGACGGTCCGTCCGCCGACGCTGCGGCCGAGATAGACCCGGCCCATCCCGCCGGCACCGAGCCTGCCGAGCAGCCGGTAGGCGCCGATGGTGTGCGGTTCGCCGGCTTCCAGCGGCTGCATACGGTCTCCCCCTGTGGTCCCCGGGACTCGCACGGCAGCCTAGGGCGCCCGGGTCGCACGGTCACGAAGACCCCTTCCGTCGATTTCGCCCCTATGGGCACGAAGCAGGGTTTTCGCCACACGGAAAGGCGTGAATACGTCGTCCGTCCACGCCGATCGGGCATCACCGGAGGGAAACCGGAAGGTGTTCCGGGAGACATCCGCTATTCGCCCACGCGTCGACGCGGGAGAGAGAGCGGGAGAGGGAACGGGAGAGACCCGCGACGGAACTCCGGACATTCACCCCCATTCATGGGAACGGAATGCCGGAGTCATGCGTCAGGGGTAAAGGACGGGCCTGGGCGGGAAGGCCTCGGGAGGGCCCGGGAATGGTACGGGATTCACCTTCTTTCCCGCACCATTCCCGTGTGCCGGAGGCGTCAGCCGCCGAGCAGTTCGACGTTCACGTCCGCGGGGAAGCCGGTCGTCGGACCGGTCCGCCGGGCGAACTCGCGCACGCCCGCGAGCTGGTCCGGGCCGAAGCGGAAGTCCAGGGTGGTGAAGTAGCGCTCCAGCACCTCGGCGTCGAAGGACTCCCAGCGCGCCGCCTGCTCGGCGACCTTGGTGACCTCCTCCAGCGAGAGGTCCCGGGAGGCCAGGAACGCCTCGTGCACCTTCTCCACGTAGTCGGGATGCGAGGCCAGGTAGTCCTTGCGTACCGCCCAGACCGCGAAGACGAACGGCAGCCCCGTCCACTCCTTCCACATCGCGCCCAGGTCGTGGACCTGCAGTCCGAGCCTGGGGGCGTCGTGCAGGTTCGCGCGCAGCGCCGCGTCACCGATGAGCACGGCCGCGTCGGCCTCCTGCATCATCAGGCCGAGGTCCGGCGGGCAGGTGTAGTAGTCGGGCTCGACGCCGTACCGCTCGGAGAGCAGCAGCTGGGCCAGCCGTACGGAGGTGCGCGAGGTCGAGCCGAGGGCCACCCGGGCCCCGTCCAGCTGCTCCAGCGGAAGCTGGGACACGATCACGCACGACATGACGGGGCCGTCGCAGCCGACGGCGATGTCGGGGAGGGCGACCAGTTCACCGGCGTTGCGCAGGAACTCGACCAGGGTCACGGGACCGATGTCCAGGTCCCCCCTGACGAGCTGCTCACTGAGTCTTTCCGGGGTGTCCTTCGAGAGCTCCAGGTCGAGCAGGGTCCCGGTCCGTGCCAGACCCCAGTAGAGGGGGAGGCAGTTCAGGAACTGGATGTGGCCGACGCGCGGCCTGCTGCGACGGTCGTCGCCTTCTACGGGAGAGACGGTTGAATTGTCCACATCGCGAGGCTAGACCCGTCCCTGCCGGCCTGCATCAGCGGGGCGTCCGGACAGTTCCGCGGGCCTTGTCCGTCAGCTCTCCGGCGGCCCCAATCAAACATCCGGGTGAAGTGATCTTTCCCTCTACCGCTCCCCGCAGACTGCGTGCTAGGCTCGCCGCAAGTTGCAGTTTGGTTTCCCTTGCAGTACAGAGCCTGCGGAGCATGTAACCCGCAGGCTTTTGTAGTTTTCAGACTTGTTTGCAGGTTCTGGAGCAGGGCAACCCTTTGGCCCAAGGAGGGCTTATGGCTACCGGAACCGTCAAGTGGTTCAACGCTGAAAAGGGCTTCGGCTTCATCGCCCAGGACGGCGGCGGCCCGGATGTCTTCGTCCACTACTCCGCGATCAACGCGTCCGGGTTCCGCTCCCTCGAGGAGAACCAGGTCGTGAACTTCGACGTCACTCAGGGACCCAAGGGTCCGCAGGCTGAGAACGTCACCCCGGCCTAGTTGCCCGGGTCGGCCGATCGCGGCCGAGTGAGCAGTACCCAAGGAGCCCCGCTCCCCCGCTTCGGCGGAGGAACGGGGCTCCTGCCTTTTCCGTCCCCAGGAATGCGAAGAACCCGAGGCGATTCCCGGAGGCCGGCGGCGGCCCGGGCCGCACCGACCCCGCCGGCTCGACGACGGCGGGCGACGTCCCTCCGGTTACGCCCGCGAGGTCACCCCGGAGTGCCCGGAGGACCGCGAGAACTGGGTCACGGAACTCCGGTTGCCCCTCGACGGGTGACCTGACGGCGCCCTCCGCACGGGCCCTCGCCCCGGAATCGTGTCGAGGGCCTGTGCAGAGCCTCACCCGATGCTGACGAGCCCGCCCATAACAAGGCAGACTGTTGACCGCGATACCAACGGCACGTCGCAGAGCGGGATCAGCAGCACCGGCGGGGCGAGCAGGACAGGGGGCATCATGGACCGCGACAACGGACCCGGTGTGCGCGTTCCGGAGCAACGCGCTCCACGGGAACGGGCGGCCGGCACCGAACTGCGCTTCACCGTGCTCGGCCCCGTACGCGCCTGGCGCGGCAGCGAAGCCCTGCCGTCGGGTTCCCCGCAGCAACGCGCCCTGCTGGCCGCGCTGCTCCTGCGCGACGGCCGCACGGCCACCGCCGCCGAACTCATCGACGCCCTCTGGGGCGAGGACCCCCCGTCCCAGGCACTGGCCACGGTACGGACGTACGCGTCCCGGCTCCGCAAGACCCTCGGTCAGGACACGCTGGTCAGCGAGGCCGGAGGCTACGCCGTCCGGGTTCCGCGCGAGACCCTGGACCTGACGCTCGCCCAGGACCTGGCCGCCGAGGCGGACAAGGCCCGTGGGAGCGGGGACCGCCACCAGGCCCGCACCCTGATCAACAAACTGCTCGGCCTCTGGGACGGCGAGGCGCTCGCCTCCCTCCCCGGCCCGTACGCCGAGAACCAGCGCACGAGTCTGGAGGAATGGCACCTCCAGCTCATCGAGACCCGCCTGGACCTGGACCTGGAGCTCGGCTGCCACGCGGAGGCGGTCTCCGAACTCACCGCCCTCACCGCGGCACACCCCCTGCGCGAGCGGCTGCGCGAGCTGCTGATGGTCGCCCTGTACCGCAGCGGCCGGCAGGCCGAGGCCCTCGCGGTGTACGCCGACACCCGGCGCCTGCTCGCGGAGGAACTGGGCGTCGACCCGTGCCCCGAACTCGCCCAGCTCCAGCAGCGGATCCTCCGGGCCGACGAGGAGCTGGCCTGCCCGACCGACGAGCCGGCCCCTGCCTCCGCCTCGGTCCGCCCGGCCCAGCTCCCGGCCACCGTCCCCGACTTCACGGGCCGCGCCGCGTTCGTACGTGAGCTCAGCGACCGGCTCGTGTCCGCCGAGGGTTCCGTCATGGCGGTCTCCGCCCTGGCCGGCATCGGCGGTGTCGGCAAGACGACCCTCGCCGTGCACGTCGCCCACCAGGCACGCCCGCACTTCCCGGACGGCCAGCTGTACGTCGACCTCCAGGGCGCGGGCGCCAGGGCCGCCGAACCCGAGACCGTCCTCGGCGCGTTCCTGCGGGCGCTGGGCACCGCCGACTCCGCGATCCCCGACTCCCTGGACGAGCGGGCCGCGCTCTACCGTTCCACCCTCGACGGCCGCCGCGTCCTGATCCTGCTCGACAACGCCCATGACGCGGCCCAGATCCGGCCCCTTCTCCCCGGCACGACGGGCTGTGCGGCGCTGGTCACCAGCCGCGTACGCATGGTCGACCTGGCCGGGGCGCACCTCGTGGACCTGGATGTGATGTCTCCCGAGGAGGCCCTGCAGCTCTTCACCCGTATCGTCGGCGACGAGCGCGTCCGCGCGGAGCGCGAGGCGGCCCTGGACGTGGTGGCCGCGTGCGGCTTCCTGCCGCTGGCCATCCGCATCGCCGCCTCCCGGCTGGCCGCCCGCCGCACCTGGACGGTGTCGGTACTGGCCGCGAAGCTCGCCGACGAACGCCGCCGCCTCGACGAGCTCCAGGCCGGCGACCTCGCCGTGAAGGCCACCTTCGAGCTCGGCTACGGGCAGCTGGAACCGGCCCAGGCCCGCGCCTTCCGCCTCCTGGGCCTGGCGGACGGCCCGGACATCTCCCTCGCCGCGGCGGCCGCCCTGCTGAACCTGGACCAGCACACGGCGGAGGACCTCCTGGAGGCCCTGGTCGACACCAGCCTCGTGGAGTCCGCGGCCCCGGGCCGCTACCGCTACCACGACCTGGTGCGGCTCTACGCGCGTGCATGCGCCGAACGCGACGAGCAGCCGCCGGTGGAGAGGGAGAGGGCGCTGTCACGGCTGCTGGACTTCTACCTGGCCACGGCGGCGGGGGTGTACGCGCTGGAGCGGCCGGGCGACCGGCTGGTGGACCACCTCGAACCGACGGAGCACCCGGGCCTGTTGTTCGAGAACCGGCACTCCGCCCTGGACTGGCTGTACTCCGAGGCGACCAACCTGCTGGCGTGCGTACGCCAGTCGGTGCGCCCCGCCACCCTGGCCCGCGCCGTCGACCTTCTCTACGCCGCTCTCGACCTGGGCGAGTCGGGCGCCAACTCGAAGCAGTACGAGGCGGTGGCGGTGACCGTCAGGGAAGCCTCCCGGGCCTGCGGTGACCCACGGGCGGAGGGGCGTGCCGTCATGTCGCTGGCCAACGTGCACCAGTTGGCCGGACGGTTCGACCACGCGGATCGCGAGGCTCAGGAAGCCCTGCGGCTCGCCGGCACCGTCGACGACCGGCTCCCCGCCTGCTGGGCGTCCAACGCCCGGGGCATCATCGCGCTGTACCAGAACCGTCACGCGGACGGTGAGACGTTCCTGAACCAGGCGATCGAGGCGTTCCGGAGCGACGAGAACCGCCCCGGCGAAGCCAGCGCCCTGTGCAACCTGTCGCGCATCCACCTCGCGACGGGGCGGACGAACAGCGCCATCACCCTGGCGACGGCGGGTATAGAGATCTACGACTCCCTCGGTCACGCGCTGCGCGGCGCCAACGGCCGCTACGCCCTGGGCATGGCGCTCACCCAGAGCGGTAAGCCGGCAGCGGCAGCGGAGCAGTTGAACGAGGCCCTCGCGATCTTCCGCGACAGCCGGCAGCGGCTGTGGGAGGGCATGGCGCTGTGCCGGCTCGCCGAGGTCGACCTCGCCTCGGGCCGTCCCGCCCAGGCCGCCCAGTTCGCCGAGCTGGCCCTCACGGTCCTCCGCGGCATCGGTGGGGAGTGGCGCCGGGGAAACGTGCTGACCGTCCTGGGCCGGGCCCTGTCCGGCATAGGGCAGACGGGCCGCGCCCAGGTCTGCTGGGCGGAGGCCCTCGCGATCTACGAGGAACTCGCGTCCCCGGAGGCGGAAGAGGTCCGGTCCCTGCTGTCACCAGCGGCAGCCGCCTGAAAACGGGGCGTTCATCGTTCGTTTATCGCCCCCCTGCATGCTCATGCCTGTCGATCCGTCGCGTCGGGGGGCAGACGGGGGCGACAGCGGCCGTACCACTAGGGTGAACGGCCCCGAGAGGCCCGTCCGGCAGTCCACGGGGGAACAGCCGGACGGGCCTCGCAGAACCATCACGCAGCGACGCGGAAAGAGGGAGTTGACCATCGTGGCCGACGCCAGCAAGCAGGACCCGATCTTCAAGCCGGCCGACCAGCACGCCACCGGTGAGCCGGCGACGCCGATCACGACGCAGGACCAGCACGCGACGGGCGAAGAGATCACGGCTCTCGACCAGCACGCCACGTCCGAGCCGCTCAAGCCGGCCAAGTAGACCTCACTCTGCGGGGACGGGGGAGCGGCCGCGGCGGCGCGGAGGGGGAGCCGTCGCGGCCGCTGCACGTCTGCGTGTACGCGGCAGGGCCCGAGCCGTTCGGCTCGGGCCCTGCCGCGTGTGTCCCGGTCACCATGCCCGGACCGGCGCCTGCGGCCGGTCACGGCTTCCGCAGGCGGTCCTCGTCCGGGGTGACGGGTACTTCCTGGTTGCCCCACCAGGCAACCTGCCGAGCGGCGTCAGTAGCGCGTTTCCGCCGTCACCAGGCAGCGCTTCACGCGCGAGACCGAGCGCGGGCTGTCCATCCGCACGGCCAGGGTCCTGGTCTCACCGTGTTCGAGGTCGACCGTGGCCTCGCCCGTGTCGACGGTCAGGCCCTTGGCGTCCACGAACGTCACGTCCACCTCGTAGGTGTGCGCGAGGGACGCCGTCGAGGTGATCTCGATCGTCGAGGACGTCACCGCCTTGCGCTTGCCCTTCCTCGGCTGGGCGCACCGGATGACGCGGATGTCGGGGGCGTCCGAGGCGGTGGGCGTCGGCGTGGAGTACGTGGAACCGCCGGACGAACTCGACGAGCTGTCGTAGTCATCGTCGTCGTAGTCGCGGTAACCGCCGTTGCTCTTCTTGGAGTTGGAGCATCCTCCGCCGCTCGAACCGCCGCTGCTGCGGCTCTTCCCGCTCTTCCCGCCGTGGCTCGACATCGAGAATCCGGTGAGCGCGAGCACCACCACGATCAGTACCGCCGCGAATTTCATCTGTCGCCGCACCATCGATGCAGCCCCCCTTGGTCGTAGTCGACTTCTCGGCCGCCGCACGGCCGCCCGACACCGTAACGCACGGCATTCCGGGTGCTCACCCATGGTCCCGCCATGCCCCTGTCACGGTCTGGCATGGTCTCCGGATGGCAGGGAAGATCGGCCGGGCGTAGCGTCGAGCGCGGGGAGCGGTGCGCACAGCCGTGCGCCATGGTCCGGGAGGCTGTCGATGATCCGCAATGTCCTCGGCTCCGTCGTCGCGCTCGCAGGAGCGGCGGCGGCCGTGCAGAGCCCCTTCCACAACTGGTTCGACAACCGTCTCGGGCGGGACTACCGCATCCAGGACCTGTTCGACGGCATCAGCGCCGCGTCGTCGTCCGTACTGGGGTCGATCCTGCTGCCGTTCCTGTTCGCCGCACTGGTGACCCTCGTGGGCATCGTGTTCCGCTCGCGCTGGTTGGTGGCCCTCGCCGGTCTGATCGTGCTCGGCTTCACCGTGCTGTGGATGGTCCGGCAGGGGCAGGACGCCGGGAGCCTCACGGTGGACGGTGACGGCGACGGGCTCCGGTGGGGCGTCGCGCAGGCGCTGGCGGGCGGGCTCCTCCTCCTGCTGGGCGCGCTGCTGATGTCGGGGCGGCGGCACGCACGGGCGCGGCGTACGGCCGAGCCGTATCCCGTGCCACCGGACGACCGTCCGGACATCTGGCCGCCGACGCGGGAGCCGGGGCCTGCCGCGCAGACCTCCCCCGGACCGGAGCCCGAGGCGGACCCGTACACGGGGCCCGGCCGGCACCGGGCGTCCCCCTCCGACGAGGCGGACACCGCCCAGTACCCGGTCCAGGACCAGGACGCTCCCCCGCAGGGTGAGCAGCAGGACCGGGACCGGTACCACCCTCCCCACCCCTGAGGGTCAGGCCCGGGCCCTGTTCCCCGTGCCCGTGCCCTTCAGCGCGTCCAGGGCGTACACACAGCGGTCCTTGCTGCACGCGTACACGACGCCCGCCTGCGCCACCGGGGAACCCGTGATCTCGCCGCCCGTGGCCAGCTTCCAGCGGAGCTGGCCACCCGCCGCGTCCAGGGTGTACAGCACGTGGTCCGCCGACCCGAAGTGGACCCGGCCGTCCGCGACCACCGGTGCGCCGACCACCTCGCCACCCGCCGCGAAACGCCACTTCGGGGTGCCGGTCACCGCGTCCAGGGTGTACAGCGCGCTGCCGCTGCCGACGTGCACGTTCCCCGCCGTCACCAGCACCGGCTCGATGGACTGCCGGGCCTCCGTCGCGATCCGCCAGCGGTCCTTGCCCGTCGAGGCGTCCAGGGCGTACACCGTGCCCAGGTAGTCCGCCAGGTACACCCCGCCGCCCGTGACCGCGTGTCCCGGCGCGAAGGCGGGCGGGGAGAGGAAGACGGCCGGTGCCTCGAAGTGCCAGCGCACGCGGCCCGAGACCGCGTCCACGGCCAGCACCCGGGTCCCCGCCGCGACGTACACGGAGCCGTCGGACGCGGGGGTCACCCGGACCGGCACCCCGCCGCAGGAGGCGGCGTCGCCGATGGGGTACGACCAGCGCTCCACGCCGGTCCGCGCGTCGACGGCCCGCAGCCTGGCGTCCTGCCACAGGTACACCGTGCCGTCGTGGATGACGGGGCCGGCCTCCGGCGTCTCGAAGTCCGTCTGGACCCCGCCGGCCTCCCACAGCTTCTCGCCGCCGGACGCCTCCCACGCCTGTACGCCGCCGCCTCGCGTCCCGGTCAGGACGGTGCCCCGGTCGGCCTTGAGGGAGTACACCCAGGCGTCGGTCTGGAGCCGCCACCGCTCGGCTCCGGTCGTCGCGTCCAGCGCGTACAGGGACGGGCCGTCCGAGGCGTGGATCCGGCCTCCGTCGACGGCCATCGACCAGGCCACGTCGCGGGTCTTGAACTGGCGGCGGCCGTTGCCCACGTCCAGGGCGTGGACCTCGAAGGACGTCACGTACAGCAGATCGCCCACCACGACGGGCGTGCCCCACACGTCGTTCGACATGCGGAACCGCCACGGCCGCCAGCGGTCCGGCGCGGCGGGCGCCGCGTCCGTGGCCGGTGCGCGGGCGGGCATCGGAGCCGTCGGCACGGCCGAGGTCTGTCCGCCGGGGGCGCGCACCCAGCCGGTCGCCGGGTTGGCGTGCGCCGCGGCGGGACCTCGTACGTCCACGGGGCGCGGCCCGGGCCCGATCGGCACCTGGGCGCCGGGCAGCCGCACGGGGCCGCCGTCGGGGGCGGGCGCCGACACCGGCGCCGCGGGGACCGGCGCGGTCCGCAGATCGCCGCCGCGCCAGGCCCCGTCCCGGTCGGCCCCGGGCGGGGGCTGCCGCGGGGGCGGCGGTACGACCACGGGTGCGGGCGCGACGGCGACGGCACGGCCACCGCCGCGGCGCTGCTCGATCATCGCGGTCGCCACGGTCGGCAGCCAGGCCGACGCCGTGCCGCTGTCGTCACCGCCGGAGGCGAACAGGTGCGGGGCCAGCTGGGACTGGAGATCCGCCGGGCTGGGCCGCCGGGTCGGGTCCATCTGCATGCAGGACTCGATGAGCGGCCGCAGATCGTCGGGCAGCCCCTCCGTGTCGGGGCCCTCCCGCAGCAGCATGAACACCGTCTCGACCGGATTCGCCCCGTGGAAGGGCGCGTGGCCGGTCGCCGCGAAGACGAGGGTCGAGCCGAGCGAGAACACATCGCTGGCGCCGGTGACGCTGCGCGAGTCGCGGGCCTGCTCCGGAGACATGTACGCGGGCGTGCCCACCGCCACGTTCGTCATGGTCAGCCGGGTGTTGGACACGCCTGACGCGATACCGAAGTCGATCACCCGCGGCCCGTCCTCGACCACGAGGACGTTGGACGGCTTCATGTCACGGTGGACGAGACCGGCCCCGTGGATCGACTGCAGGGCCTCGGCGATCCCTGCGGCCAGCCAGCGCACGGCCTGCGTCGGCATCGGCCCGCACTCACTCACTATCTCCTCGAGCGAGGGGGCGGGCACGTAGGCGGTGGCCAGCCAGGGAACGGCCGCCCTCGGGTCGGCGTCGACCACGGCGGCGGTGTAGAAACCGCTGACCGCGCGGGCGGCCTCCACCTCACGCGTGAACCGGACCCGGAACAGCTGGTCCTCGGCCAGTTCCGTACGGACCGTCTTGATCGCCACCCGCCGGCCCGATGCCGACCTCGCCAGATAGACCAGCCCCATGCCGCCGGCCCCGAGCCGTCCCAGCACCTCGAACGGTCCGATCCGCCTCGGGTCATGCTGCGTCAGCTGCTCCACTTGCCTGCCACCTCCCCGTACGGACCTCAGGAACAGAAGCCCGCGAAATCCCGCCCTGTGCAGCGTCTCACCACTGGGCACCACTTGGCGGTGCGCACCTTGATTCTTCCTGTCCGGGGCCCCGGTTGCGAACCCGGGGGCGGATCAGGGTGTTGTGTGTCACTCCATCCCTTTCAGGACACCACGGGACGGCTACGACAGTGGCTCGGCCGGCTGGAGCACGGCGAAAGCCGCACCCTGGTCGTCCTGGAGGACCGCCATCCGCCCGTACGGGATGTCCAGGGGGCGGGCCGTGATCCGTCCACCGAGGCGTGCGGCGGTCTCGGCGGTGCGGTCGCAGTCCGCTACGGCGAAGTAGTTGAGGAAGTAGCTGGGCAGCATCGCCGGGAACGCGTCCGTGAGGACCGCGCGCCCGCCGACCGCGGTGTCCTCGCCCGGTTCGGTGCCGGCGGGGGACCAGGTCCGGAACGTCTCGGCGGTCCCGTCACCGCCCGGCAGCCCGATGTCCCTCCCCTGGAAGCCGAAGACCTCTTCGTAGAAGGCGTCCACGCGCTCCGGCTGCCGGGTGTAGACCTCGGTCCAGCAGAAGGAGCCCGGCGCGTTCTGCTTCTCGAAACCCGCGCGCTCCCCCGCCTGCCAGAGGCCGAAGACCGCGCCGCCGGGGTCGGCCGCCTGGGCGAGGACCCCTGCCCCGCCGGCCCGCACGGGATCGGTGATCACCTGACCGCCGGCCTTGCGGACCAGGGCGACGGAGGCACGGATGTCGTCGGTGGCGAAGTAGACGCCCCAGGTCGTGGGCATACGGCCGTCCTGCTTCGCGGCCAGCGCGGCGACGAGTGCGCCGTCGCTGTACGCGTCGGCGAAGGGCATGCCGTCACCCGCGTGGAAGGTCCAGCCGAAGAGCCCTCCGTAGAAGCGCTTGCCGGCCTCCAGATCGGAGAGCCGCACATCGACCCAGCACGGCGCGGACTGCGCGAATACGGCCATGGCCCGGGTCCTTCCGTCGCTGCGAGATCGCGAGGGCGTCTCGAACGGCACCGCGGCGGTGGTGCTGTGGACCACAGCACCGGGGCAGCCGTGACGCCCGTCACACTCAACGTAACGTCGAGGACCTCCCGGCGCGCCCCGAGGGGCCGAATGGAACCTTTGCCCGAATCGTGAAGGTTTCACGGTTCCCGTGGACAAGGGTTGTCCACCGAAGTTATCCACAGGCTGTTGATAACAACATCACTCCGGAGCGCACCCAGCACGGACAGAAGCGCAATTCCATAAATGTTCACGCCGCGCGGAAATGCGCGCACACGCCGCCGGGAATTGCGCCGTTCACGCCGCCCACACTGGGGCGTTCCCCATTTGCAGTCGGTCAGATCGCGCTCGGATCACCCCTCGGTAAGCTGACGGCATGACAGGACAAGTGCGCACCGTCGACGGCCGCGTGGCTGGTCGGCGAGGTCAGGCGACGCGGCAGAAGCTGCTCGACTGCCTCAGCGAGATGCTCAGCTCCTCGCCGTACCGGGACGTCAAAGTCATCGACGTGGCTCGGAAGGCGGGGACTTCACCCGCGACTTTCTACCAGTATTTCCCCGACGTCGAGGGCGCCGTTCTCGAACTCGCCGAGGAAATGGCCAAGGAAGGTGCCGGACTGACCGAACTGGTCGGCGGCCGTTCCTGGGTCGGCAAGGCCGGCTGGCAGGCCTCCGAAGAACTCGTCGAGGGATTCCTCGACTTCTGGCGACGCCACGACGCGACCCTCCGCGTCGTCGACCTCGGCGCGGCCGAGGGCGACAAGCGGTTCTACAAGATCCGCATGAAGGTCCTGAACTCGGTCACCAACTCCCTGACGGACGCGGTCAAGGAGCTCCAGTCCAAGGGCAAGGTGGACAAGGACGTCAGCCCCGCCGCGGTGGCGGGATCCCTGGTGGTCATGCTGTCGGGTGCCGCCTCCCACCAGAAGGGCTTCACCACCTGGGGCGTGAAACAGGCCGAACTCCGGCCGACCCTCGCCCTGTTGGTCCATCTGGGCATCACCGGCAAGAAGCCGGCCAGGTAGGCGGCGGCCAGGACTCCCGCACCGCGCCGGGCGCCGCGCCCTTCCACGGCGCCCCATGTCCTGTCTCACCGACGGCGGACCACCCCCGGTGGTCCGCCGTCGGCGTTTCCGGACCGGGGCGGGACGCGGTGGAATGGACCCATGAGCGATGCACAGAAGGACTTCCGCGAACTGCTCCACGCGCAGCGCGTCTGGGACGTACCCCTCCCCCGTTTCGACCCGTCCGCCGCGCCGGACGCCCCCCTCCCGCTCTTCCGCACCTGGTTCGCCGAGGCGGTGGCGGCCGGGCAGACCGAGCCGCACACCATGACCCTGGCGACGGCGGACGCGGAGGGCCGGCCCGATGTGCGCACGCTGATGCTGCACGACGCGGACGAGCGCGGCTGGCACTTCGCCACGCACACCACCAGCGCGAAGGGCCGCCAGCTCGCCGCCCGCCCGTACGCGGCGCTCGGCTTCTACTGGCCCTCCCAGGGCCGCCAGGTGCGCGTACGGGGCACGGCCGCCCCCGCGAGCCGCGAGGAGAGCCGCGCCGATCTGCGGGCCAGGTCCACCGGCGCGCTGGCCGCCGCGCTGACCGGGTCGCAGAGCGAGGTGCTGCCGTCCGGAGAGGACCTCGCACGGGCCTCCGAGGCGGCCTGGGAGCGGGCCGTGGCGGAGCCGGACGCCGAGGCGGGGACCTGGACGCGGTATGTGGTCGAGCCGCAGGAGGTGGAGTTCTTCCAGGGCGACGACCGCCGCCGGCACGTACGGCTGCGCTACCGCCGGGACGGTGCGGGCTGGACCCGCGAACTCCTCTGGCCCTGAACCTCCCGTTTCTCCGGTTCATCCTGTTCACCTGGTTCACCTGGTTCATCCGGTTCACCAGGGAAAGGTGCACTATGGGAGTCAGGTGAGCCGCTGGAGGCACCCATGGCACGAACCGGTTCCCGCTACGCCCCGGACCGTGGCCTGACCGCCCGCATGGTGGGCACGATGTTCTTCATCGGGCTCCTGTACGTGGTCCTCGTGGGCGTACTGCTGGCTGCCCTGCGCGGCTCCTGGCCCGTCGTCCTGATCATCACGGGCGGTCTGTTCATCGCCCAGTTCTGGTTCAGCGACCGCATCGCGGCGTACGGCATGGGAGCCCGGGAGGTCACCCCGCAGGAGGCGCCGGAGCTGCACGGCGCGATCGACCGGATCTGCGCCCTCGCCGACATGCCCAAGCCCCGGGTGGCCGTCGCGCGCAGCGACGTGCCGAACGCCTTCGCGACCGGCCGCAGCGAGAAGTCCGCCCTGGTCTGCGCCACGACCGGACTGCTGCGCAGACTGGAGCCCGAAGAGCTCGAAGGCGTCCTGGCGCACGAGATGTCGCACGTCGCGCACCGCGACGTGGCCGTGATGACGATCGCGTCGTTCCTCGGGGTCCTCGCCGGCATCGTCACCCGGGTCGCCCTGTGGGGCGGCTTCGCCCGCAACAGCCGGGGCAACGATCCGGCGGGCATCATCATCATGCTCATCCCGCTGATCAGCGCGGTGGTGTACGCCCTGAGCTTCCTGCTGACCCGGCTGCTCTCCCGCTACCGGGAACTCTCCGCCGACCGCACGGCCGCCCTGCTCACCGGCCGGCCGTCGGCGCTGGCCTCCGC
The DNA here is from genome assembly GCF_042871445.1 of Streptomyces sp. NPDC005794. Classification (NCBI taxonomy): domain Bacteria; kingdom Bacillati; phylum Actinomycetota; class Actinomycetes; order Kitasatosporales; family Streptomycetaceae; genus Streptomyces; species Streptomyces sp. NPDC005794. The sequence continues at coordinate 236,603 of NZ_JBIAIN010000010.1, read as the reverse complement.
CCTCACCAAGGTGAGCGGACAGATGGCCAGGATCCCGACGGAGGACCTGCGGAAGGCGGAGCCGTACAACGCCTTCTACTTCGTGCCCGCCTTCGCCTCGAAGGAGAGCCTGGGCCGGCTGCTCTCCTCCCACCCGACCCTCGAACAGCGTCTGGACCAGCTGGCCCGCATCTCCGCCGGCCTGTCCCACCCGTAAGGAGCCCCTGTGGGCCTGCTCGACAGCATCCTGGGGCGTCGCAGACCGGTACGCCCCGACCTCGACCAGCTCTTCGCCGTGCCGTCCGCCGCGCTCACCCTCCAGGCGGGCACCGGATTCACGCCGACGGGGCTCGGTTCGGTGTGCTTCGCGGGGGTGGAGGGCGGCACGTTCGCCCGGATCCAGCAGGACGTCCGGGAACTGCTCGACGCGGACACGGGACGGGGCGGGATCCCGGTCGAGTTCAGCCGGGACGGCTACGGCTACACCTGGCTGCTCGCCCGTCAGGAGCCCGGCGCCGATGGCCTGACCGCCCTGGTCAACGACCTGCACGCGGTCAACACCCTCCTCCAGGACGGCGGCTTCGGCCCGCACCTGCTCTGCTCGATGACCGGATTCCGGAATCCGGAGGGGCGTTCACTGGCCCTGGTCTACCTCTACAAACGGGGCACGTTCTATCCGTTCGCCCCGGCTCCGGGCGGCGGGGAGAAGCGCGACAACCAGGTGGAGCTCCAGGTGCGGGCGGTGCTCGGCGACGACCTGCGGGTGGAGGCCGACCTCGCCCGCTGGTTCCCGGTGTGGGGCGCGCCCGGCCTCTGAACGGCTCCGGCGCAGGGGTCCGTGATCATTTCGCAACCGATTCCCACCCGGACCGGAACCCATCATGCTCATGTCCTATTACGCTCCGAAGCATGCCCGCATCCACCCCCACCTCCGGTGGCGCCCTGCCCGCCTCCATCGACCGCACCGACGGCCGGCCGGTCTATGTGATCGGCGGCGGGCCGGGCGGCCTCGCCGCCGCCGCGGCACTGCGGGAACAGGGCGTACGGGCGGTGGTGCTGGAGAAGTCCGACCGCGTCGGATCCTCCTGGCGCCGCCACTACGACCGGCTGCACCTGCACACGATCCGCCGCTGGTCCGCGCTGCCGGGGCTGGCCATGCCCCGCCGGTTCGGGCGCTGGGTGTCGCGCGACGACATGGTGCGCTACCTGGAGAAGTACGCCGAGCACCACGAGCTGGAAGTGGTGACGGGCGTCGAGGTGTCCCGGATCGACCGGCTCGCCGACGGCACCGGCTGGCAGCTGAGCGCGACCGGCGGACGGGTGCTCACCGGGCGGGCGGTGGTGGTGGCCACCGGCTTCAACCACACCCCTCGGATCCCTCCGTGGCCCGGCCGTGAGGGCTTCACCGGCGAACTGGTGCACGCCGCGGAGTACCGCGACCCGGCCCCGTACGCGGGCAAGGACGTCCTCGTCGTCGGGATAGGCAACACCGGGGCGGAGATCGCCGTGGACCTGGTCGAGGGCGGTGCGTCCGGGGTGCGGATCGCGGTCCGCACGACCCCGCACATCGTGCGCCGCTCCACGGCCGGCTGGCCCGCCCAGGCGACCGCCGTGCTGGTCCGCAGGCTGCCGGTCCGGCTCGTCGACCGGGCAGGGCGCCTGATGTGCCGCGTCTCCGTACCGGACTTGGCGGAACAGGGCCTGCCGCGCCCGGACACGGGCCTGTACTCCCGGGTCAGGGAAGGCGCGATCCCCGTCCAGGACGTCGGGCTGATCAATGCGGTGAAGAGCGGCCGGGTGGTGCCCGTGGCGGCGGTCGACTCGTTCGACGGGGACGCCGTGGTGCTGGCCGACGGAACCCGGCTCACCCCGGACGCCGTGATCGCGGCGACCGGCTACGAACGCGCCCTGGAGGGCCTGGTCGGCCACCTCGGCGTACTGGACCCGAGGGGCCGTCCCGTGGTGCACGGCGCCCGCACCCCGGACGGGGCACCGGGCCTCTACTTCACCGGCTTCACCAACCCGATCAGCGGCATGCTCCGCGAAATGGCCCTGGACGCGCGCAGGATAGCCAGGAAGCTGCCCGAGACGGGGTGACGGGCGCTTCCGGCCTCACAACGCCTCCTGACGCACCAGAGCCTGTACCGCGTCCGCCCCTCGCGCACCGCACCGCACCCCCGTCCGACCCGCCCGGCCGGGGGTCACGGGGTGACGACCCCCTTGCGGCGGATCACCAGGGCCATCAGGGCCGCCATCGCGCACAGGGCCCCCGCGCCGTACCAGACCAGGTCGTACGAGCCGGTCACGTCCCGGACCACCCCGCCGAGGAAGGCCACCAGGGCCGCCCCCAGCTGGTGCGACGCCAGGACCCAGCCGAAGACGATCGCGCTGTCCTCGCCGTACTGCTCCCGGCACAGGGCCAGGGTCGGCGGGACCGTGGCGACCCAGTCCAGTCCGTAGAAGACGATGAAGAAGACCATCGGCGGATGCACCGTCGGGGCCATCAGCACCGGCAGGAACAGCAGCGAGACACCGCGCAGCGCGTAGTAGACCGCCAGCAGCCTGCGCGCGTCGAAGCGGTCCGTGAGCCAGCCGCTGAAGATCGTGCCGATGACGTCGAAGACGCCGATGACGGCCAGCAGCGAGGCCGCCGCGGGGATCCCCATGCCGTGGTCGTGGGCCGAGGGGACGAAGTACGTGCGGATCAGGCCGTTGGTGGAAGCGCCGCAGATCGCGAACGAGCCCGCCAGCAGCCAGAACGGTCCCGTGCGGGCCGAGGTGAGCAGGACGCGCACGGCGCGGGTAGCGGCGCCCCTGACGGGCGCCGGCTTCTCCACGTACGTGCCGCCGTACGGGGCGAGGCCCACGTCGGCCGGGTGGTCGCGCATCAGGAACCAGACGAACGGGACGACGACGAGCGCCGCCAGCGCGACCGTCACCGAGGCCGGGCGCCATCCGTGGTCGACGACGATCCAGGCGCACAGCGGAAGGAAGATCAGCTGGCCGGAGGCGCCGGCCGCCGTCAGGACGCCGGTCACCAGGCCGCGGCGGGCCACGAACCAGCGGTGGGTGACGGTCGCCGAGAAGGCCATCGCGATCGAGCCGGTGCCCAGGCCGACGAGGAGGCCCCAGTAGAGCATCAGCTGCCAGGACTCCGTCATCCAGACGCTCGCCAGTGCCCCGGCCGCGACCGCGCCGAGTGCGACGACCACGACCCTGCGCATGCCGAAGCGGTCCATCATCGCCGCGGCGAACGGCGCGGTCAGCCCGTACAGCGCCATGTCGAGGGAGACGGCGAGACCGATCTCGCCGCGTGACCAGCCGAACTCCCGGTTGAGCGGGTCGATGAGCAGACCCGGCAGGGAGTTGAAGGCGGCGCCGCCGATGATCGTCACGAAGGCGACGCCGGCGACGATCCACGCACGGTGCACCCGTGGCGGGAAACGGCGGCGGGAGGCGCGCTCGGTCGTCGCGCTGTCAATTGTCCGGGTCACGCCGCTCAGCATCCGGTCGGCAGCCGCCCCCGGACGAGTGGCTGGACGGACACCCTTCGCAGGGATCGGGCCACGGTCAGGGACGCGCGGGGGAGCGCCCGGCCCGCAGGCCGCTGTGGACGGCCCAGGCCAGCGCCGCCCCCACCCCGTACCAGAGCAGGTCCGGGGCGTTGAACGTCGAGCCGAGCACCAGCCGCGCCACCGTGCTCTGCCGCGCCAGATCGGCCGGTACGCCCGTGAGCTGGGCCAGTTCCACCGCCCAGCTGAAGGCCAGTGCGGCGCCCGCGGCCGTCAGCGGCCGCACCCGGGGCACCAGGACGACCACCAGGGCGTGGATCAGCACGGTGTAGAGGGCGTCGCCCGCGTACTTCGCCACGTCCCCGCCCGCCGCCGCGCGGACGCCGAGACCCGCCGCCACGGTCACGATTGCCGCTGCCAGGGCCGTCGCGCGGACGGCGGCGGTGCGGGGGACGGACACACGGGCGGTCTGCTTTTCCTCCATGGCCGGTACGTTTATCAGGCTGTAGCCGGTCCCACCCAATCCGTGGGAGAGCAGGAGCTCAGATGCCGCACCGTGTCGTCGTTCTCGCGCTCGACGGGGTGATCCCCTTCGAACTGGGCATCCCCCAAAGGATCTTCGGACGCGCGCGGAGCCTGGAGGCCCCCGCCACGGGCGAGAAGCTGTACGACGTCGTGACCTGCTCCGTGCGCCCGCCGGGCCCGGTCCGCACCGACGCCGACTTCAGCATCCTGGTCGAGCACGGCCCCGAGGCCCTCGCCACCGGCGACACCCTCGTCGTCCCGGCCTCGTACGAACTCGGCCCGGTGTACGAGGAGGGCCGGCTCACCGACGAACTGGCCGCCGCGCTCGCGTACATCAGGCCGGGGACCCGTATGGTCTCGATCTGCACGGGCGGCTACGTCCTCGCCGCGGCCGGATATCTCGACGGACGCCCCGCCACCACCCACTGGTCCTCGGCCGACCACTTCCAGCGGCTCCACCCGAAGGTCCGGGTCGATCCGGACGTCCTGTTCGTCGACGACGGGGACGTGCTGACCTCGGCCGGTGTGGCCGCCGGGATCGACCTCTGCCTGCACATCGTGCGCCGCGACCACGGCACCGCCGTCGCCAACGACGTCGCCCGCCGCACCGTCGTGCCCCCGCACCGCGACGGCGGTCAGTCGCAGTTCATCCGGCGCCCGCTGCCCGAGGCCGGGCTCGCCACGACGACGGCCGCACGGACCTGGGCGCTCGGACGGCTGGAACAGCCGATCCTGCTGCGCGACATGGCGGGGCAGGAGTCGATGAGCGTGCGCACCTTCACCCGCCGCTTCCGGGAGGAGGTCGGCATCAGCCCCGGGCAGTGGCTCACCCGGCAGAGGGTGGAGCGGGCGCGGCACCTGCTGGAGTCCACCGATCTGTCGATCGACCAGGTGGCACGGGACGCGGGTTTCGGTACGGCCACTTCCCTGCGGCAGCACGTGCAGGCCGCGCTCGGGGTCTCACCCACGGGATACCGGCGGACGTTCCGCTCGACGGTCGCGGGGCGCTGAGCCGCACCCTCAGAGACGGGCCCGGTCGCCGGGCTGCTCCTGGACCACCGGGATCATCACCGGGCCGCCACGGTCGACCTCGCACCAGATCCGCTTTCCGGCGCCCTCCGGCTGCCAGCCCCAGCGGTCCGCCAGGCCGTCCACCAGCTCCAGGCCACGGCCGCCCGTGTCCTCGCCTTTCGCGTGGCGCGGCCGGGGCGGACGGCAGCTGGTGTCGGCCACCTCGACCCGCACCGTCCCCGCCGAACCGGTCGGATCCGCCGTGCCGAACAGCATGCGCAGCACGGCCGGGCAGCCGGTGTGGACCACCGCGTTGGTGACGAGCTCCGAGATCAGCAGGATGAGCGTCTCGGCGAGCGGCTCGTCATCCCCCAGCCCGGACCCGGCCAGCCGCGACCGCGCCCATCTGCGAGCCCTCCCCACCTCCGCGGGATCCGGCCCGACCTCCATCTGCACCTGAAGCACCTGCACCGCTCACACCATCCGAACCGGCGGACACATCGCCTAGCGCCTCCTCAGGGTCACGGAACGTGACGCCTCTGCGAGACAGCATGGTTGACGTACAGTCACCGCAACAAGCGCTTCGGGCATATTCCAGCGCGAAGGAGTACGCGTGGTCCATACTGTGCGACGCGCGCTGCGGAGAGTCGAACAGGAGCGCGCCGACGCCTCGGGGACCGCTTCCCCGTCAGGCCCGTCGCAGCTCCGTGGGCCGCGAGCGGGGCACCGTGGGCCGCCCGGGGCGGCCACAGGGGCCGAACCCGGATCCTCCGGTTCCAGTACCACTCGCATCCAACGGAGCGTACCCGAGCACGGGCCTCTGACTCCGGCCGGTGACGGACCGTTCCGGGGGCGCACCCGTACTTCGGATGCGTTGAGTGACCCGCGACGTACGCTCCGCACGCCCCCCGGTCAGCCACGACCACCCCGGGACCGGCACCGCGGCCCGGCCCGGGAACCGCTGGGACCGGGCCGTGGGCGGGCGTGAACTTCTCACGTCGTTGGGCGTGTTGACGAGTGCCGGTGGGCTAGGGCGTGTTTCGGAAGTAGCGCCGTCCGCCCGGAGGGCGGGGCCGGCGGCGTCTGGTGCGTGCGATCGCAAGGCGGAGGGTCGCCCCGATACTGGTGTATCGGGGTGATCCCGACAACGCGGCGAGCGTGCGTGCCAGACGTCGCCGGACAGGCGGGACTTCCGAAACACGCCCTAGGCGTCGGGCTCGATCACGGTGAAGTACGCGGCGAAGGCGGCGACCGCCTCCGCCTCGGCGATCCGGCCGTCCTGGTCGGTGTCCAGGCTCCGGGCCGCGACGCTCGCGATGTCGCCCGGGGCGCCCAGCACCCGCAGGGCCCGCTCCACCGCGGCGACCGGGGCCGAGGCGGGTGCGGCGGCGGGGGCCGTGTCGGCGGCGACGGCGATCGCCGCGCGCAGGAAGGGGCGTGCGATCTCCGCGAATCGTTCGGGGTTGTCACGCAGCCTCTTCACGGCCCCGCCGACGAACTCCTCCCGGGTGACGCGCTGGTCCCCGTCCACGTCGGCGATGCCCGCCATGCCCTGCCAGAAGGCCTCGGCACCCGTGTAGAGCGACTGGCCCCGGTCGCAGCGGGCCGTCGTACCGAACTCGGAGAGCAGACGGGCCGCGGCGGCGTTGAAATCGGCGCGATCGATGTAGCCGTTGCCGTCCTGGTCGAAGGCGGCGAAGCGGTGGGCGATCTTGCGCTCGTACTCTGCGCTGTCCATGCGGGGAGCGTACGACGCCTGGCGGCGTCACGTGTCACTACGGGTCTTCCGCGGTGTGACAACTTCGCGTCGATCCGGCGGGTCAGGCGGTGAGCGGCCTGGACGTGCCGTCGGTGGCGGCGTCCGTGTCGGGGTAGACCTCGAACAGACGACGTACACCCAGGGCGCCGAGCACCTTGTTGACATGCGAGCCGTCGACCGCGCCGCGGGCCGGGAGGATCAGCCGCAGCCGGCCCCCGCAGGACTTCATGAGACGGCGGGAGGCGATCAGGACGCCGACGCCGCTGGAGTCGCAGAAGAGGACGCCGGAGAGGTCGAGGACGACGTCGTGCTGTCCCGCGGCCACCGCCCCGTGGACGGACTGGCGCACGACGGGTGAACTCACGAGGTCGAGCTCGCCGTGGATCCGCAGCACGGTCCACGCGTCCTGCTCGGTCTCGTACACCTTCAGCGTCACGCGACTCGGCCTCTCGTTCCGGGGGTCTCCGGAGGATCCGGAAGTTTCCGTTCCTCCTCGCGGCTTCCCGCGTCCCCGCCCGCGAAACGCCTTTCCGCTCACCGGCCTGGCACAGGATCGATCCAGAAATGATCACTTCAGGATCGTTGATGTGATCAGGGAGGGCAAGGGGTGAAGCACCTTCTATCATCCGGCGCCACTCGGGGGACGTACTTGCCGCAAAGGTTCGTGCTCGAACTATGCGTCCGACTACATTCGGGGTGACGAGAGGCACAGGGCTGGGGGCTGGATGGCGAAGGACGCACCACCGCGCTGGGACCGCCGGATGCAGCAGCGGCTGGCACGCGGCGAGGCGGCGGCGCTCGGCGAACTCTTCGACCGGTTCGCCGCCCTCGTGCACAGCCAGGCCCATCGCATGCTCGACGACGAGGACGCCGCGGACCAGGTGACGCGCGAGGTCTTCGGCGACGTCTGGGAGAACCCCGACGCGTACGACCCCAGGCACGGCTCCATGCGCTCCTGGGTGGCGCGGCTCACCCACCGCCGGTCCGTGCAGCGGCTCCGCGGGACCCACGGCGGGACCGAGGGGCCCGACGCCGACGCGCGGGCCGAGGAGCTGGACCACAGGGTGCTCAAGGCAACCGCCGCGGCCCGCGCCGACTACATCGTCGCCTCCATGCCCGCGCCGCTGCGCGCCGCCCTGGAGCTCGCGTACGTGCAGCGCCGGGACTACCGGCAGGCCGCCGCCGACCTCGGCGTCACCGGGGACGAGGCCAGGCGCCGGCTGCGGCTCGGCCTCCAGCTGCTCGCCACCGCGAACACCCTGCCGTCGGCGGACTCGGCGCCTCCCGGATACGGGCCGACACCATGAACGGGGGCCACGACGGCGACGGCCGTGACGGGGAGCAGCCGGTCGAGCGGCGCATACCGGGCCCCCGGGCGCCCGCGGACGACCGGGAGAAGCTGCCTCCCGTACGGTCCCGGGGCGCGGAGCCACCGGAACCGCCCGAGCCGCCCGGACCGCCGGAGCCGCCGCTCCCCCACAAGGTGCTGAAGTCCCTGCTCGGCGCCTGGGCCCTGGCCGCCTGCTCCGCCGAGGAGACGGACGCCGTCGAGGAGCACCTCACCTCGTGCGTACCCTGCGCCGAAGAAGGGCGACGACTGCGCGACGCCGTGGGGCTGCTGCACACCGACGGCACCCTGGACCTGGACCCGATGCTCCGGTCCCGGGTCCTGGAGGGCTGTCTCGGCCGCCGCCCGGCGCACATCCCCGTCCCGGCCTGGGCCGCTCCGTACGACGCGGAGACCGCACGGCTCGACGCGCTGCTGCGGGACATCGGCGATGCGGAGTGGCACGCGCCGGTACGGCTGAAGTGGTTCGAGTCCGACCGGCAGGTGAACCGCAGGACCACGGTCGCCGGGGTCATCGGCCATCTGATGGCCGTCGACGGTCTGGTGTCCAGGGCGCTCGATCTGGACGACCCGCTCGGCAAGGGTGACCCTCCTCCGACGCCGGCCGGACGCACCGAGACGTGCTGGTCGGGCCCTGCCCGGCCGCTCACCCGGGCCGTACGGGAGCCCTGGCGTGACCAGAGCCATTCCCTCATCCGTACGGTGTCGTTCGCCGGCCGCGCCATCGCGGAGCGCTCCGTCCCGTACGGGCACTTCGCCCTTCCGCTGCAGGACTCGCTCCTGGAGCGGGCCTTCGAGTGCTGGATGCACGGCGGCGACATCGCGGACGCGGTGGACTACCCCTACGAGCCGCCCGCCGCCGCCCATCTCCACCGGATGATCGACCTGGCGGCCAGGCTGCTGCCCGCCACCCTCGCCGGACGCCGCCGCGCGGGGCTGGCCGCACCGGCCCGTCACCTGGTCACCGCCGGGTCGCCGGGCCGCTCCCTCCATCTGGAGGTCGAGGGGCGCGGTGGCGGCGACTGGTACATCGCGCTCGACTCACCGGCCGCCCTCGGCTCCCCCGCCCACACGGTCGCGCAGGTGGCGCTCGACGGGGTGGAGTTCTGCAGGCTGGTCGCCGGCCATGTGCCGCCGGTCGAAGCCGCGGCCGGCCAGCAGGGCGACCGTGAGGCGATCCGCGACGTCCTGTTCGCCGCGGCCTCCCTCAGCCGGCTGTGATCACGGCCCTCAGGCGAAGACGACCGTACGGCGGCCGTTGAGCAGGATGCGCTGCTCCGCGTGCCACTTGACCGCGCGGGCCAGCGCCTGGCACTCCACGTCGCGTCCGATGGCGACGAGCTGGTCCGGCGTGACGCCGTGCCCGACGCGCTCGACCTCCTGCTCGATGATCGGCCCCTCGTCGAGGTCGGCGGTCACGTAGTGCGCCGTCGCGCCGATCAGCTTCACACCGCGCGCATGGGCCTGGTGGTAGGGCTTCGCGCCCTTGAAACTCGGCAGGAAGGAGTGGTGGATGTTGATGATCCGGCCGCTCAGCTGCTTGCAGAGATCGTCCGAGAGCACCTGCATGTAGCGCGCCAGGACGACGAGTTCGACGTTCTCCCCACGGACCAGCTCCAGCAGCTGCGCCTCGGCCTCCGCCTTGTTCTCCCTGTTCACGGGGATGTGCCGGAAGGGGACGCCGTACGAGGCGACGAGCTCGGCGAAGTCCGTGTGGTTGGAGACGACCGCCACGATCTCGACGGGCAGGGCGCCGGTGCGGGAGCGGAACAGCAGGTCGTTGAGGCAGTGCCCGAACTTGCTGACCATCAGCACGATCCGCATCCGGTCGCTCGCCCGGTGGATCTGCCACTCCATCCGGAACGAGTCCCCGATCGCGGCGAAGCCGGCCCGCAGCCTGTCCACGGTGACCGTGGCGTCCGCGGAGAAGTGGACGCGCATGAAGAAGAGACCGGTGTCGCGGTCGCCGAACTGCTGGCTGTCCTCGATGTTGCAGCCGGTCATGAAGAGATAGCTCGACACGGCGTGCACGATGCCCTGCTTGTCAGGGCAGGAGAGCGTGAGGACGTACTGCTCGGCGGCGGTGTCCGAGGCAGCGGGTACGGGTTCGGCGGGCTGCGGCGCGGTCATCCACGTAGAGTGCCACACCGCCCGCCGGTCACGCCGATCCGGTCATGATGCGGAGCACGTCCAAGGACTTGGGCGGGGTGTCGGGGTCCTCCGCGTCATTGGTGGCGAGCATCACATGGGCCTCGCGGGCGGCCACGACCGCCTCCTGCCAGCCCGGGTGCTCCAGATAGGCGGAAACCGGGGCGTCGGCACCTATCTGGTGCATGATGCGCAGCACCCGCAGGGCGGCGACGTCCACGAGGGCCGCCTCGGCGGAGTCGCGGAAGATCGTCCCCACGTACTTCTCGGCGGACCAGTTGTCCAGCCAGGTGTCCTCGACCAGGCGGTACACGGCGTCGGTGACGTCCCCGTACCCTTCCCGGCCGGCCAGCCAGCACTCGTGGTGGAAGACGGGGTCGGAGAGCATGTGCAGCGCCGAGCGCACGTTGCTGCGCCAGCGCCACCACGGCATGTCGTTGAGCGGCATGCCGCCCATGGTGGAGGAGCGACGGCCGCGACGGGAAGTGTTCTCGGAACCTTGCTGCACGGTTGCCGATCGTACGTTCCCTCCCGGCGTCCGTGGGCGGCCCCCCGTAATTCACCTCGATGTCACCGTGCCGTGACCGGAGCACGCTGCGGCGTTACCCGTGAACCGCGAGAGTTCGTTGCCATGACCGGACGGCGACGCCTCACCACCCCCCGCCCCTGCAAGCTCCTCACGACGGTGGCGGCCGGGGCGCTGCTGATATCCGGCTGCGGGATCGTCCCTGGACTCCCGGGGGACTCCGGGGAGCCCGTCACCGTGATGACCTGGGCCCCCGACGCCGTCCGGGCCGACACGGTGAACATGGCGGGCATGCCGGCCATGGCGAGGACCTACGCCCGCTGGATCAACGAGAAGGGCGGGATCGACGGCCACGAACTCCGGGTGCTCACCTGCAACGAGCAGGACACCGCGGCCGGGGCCTCGAAGTGCGCCCGGCGGGCGGCCGACGAGGACGTCGCGGCGGTCGTCGGCGCGTACAGCCGGCACGGCCGGGCGTTCCTGGCTCCGCTGGAGGCGGCCGGGATCCCGTACATCGGCGGCTACGGCGCCTCCGCCGACGAATTCACCAGCTATCTCTCCTACCCGGTCAACGGCGGCCAGCCGGCGCTCGTCGCGGGTAACGGCGAGCAGCTGGCGGCCAGTTGCGAGCGGGTGTCGCTCGTGCGGCCCGACACCCTGGTCGGCGACACCATGCCCGGGCTCCTCGACTCGAGCCTCGGCCGGAGCAAGCGCCCCGCGTCCTACGACATCAGCACGGCCGAGGAGGCCACCTCGTACGACGCCGAGGCGGCGAAGGCTCTCGACCACGCGAGCGACGGCTGTGTGACCGCGGTGCTCGGCAAGGACACGGAGACGTTCTTCGACTCCTTCCGCAGGCTCGAGCCCGAGGGCAGCGAGGTGCGGATCTCCTCGGTGCTCGGCAGCGTCGGCCAGGGCCTCATCGACCGCACGGGCGGACCGGACAGCCCCTTCGAGGGGGCCCTCGTCACCGGCTGGTACCCGGAGTCCGGCGACGCCCGCTGGAACGAGATGCGCGAGGTGATCCGGAAGTACGCCTTCGGGGACAACCGGATCGATCCGTCGGACACGGGCGTACAGACGACCTGGATCGCGTACACCGCGCTCAAGGCGGTCGTCGAGGCGATGGACCAGCCGGACATCACGGCGGGCGGTATCTCCGTCAGCCTCAACCGCGGCACCGAGGTGGACACCGGCGGCCTCACCCCGGTCCTGCGCTGGCGCTTCCAGGACATGGTCGGCACGGCCGCCTACGGGCGCATCGTCAATGGGCGGGTGACGTTCCAGGTAGTCCGGGACGGACGTCTCACCGCCGAGAAGAAGGGCTTCGTGGACGTCACGCAGACCCTCGTGGACACCCGCGCGGGCGGCTGAGACACGCTCCGGCCCCTCGGTGCGGTGTCCGGGGCGGACACCGCACGGGGAAGCCGCCGTGTCAGAGCTGCGTGGGTGCGCGCTCGGTCAGCTCGTACTTCCGCGCGATGTCGTTCCACAGGCCCGAGGCCTCGCGCTTCTGGATGGTGGCGTCACTGCTCGACGCCTCGGCCCGGGCGGTCGCTCCGGTCGAGCGGGCCTTGCCGCCCTTGCAGACCTTCTTGTCGTTCTTGGCCTGGCCGGCCCACGTGGCGTAGTGGTCGTCGGCCTCCGCCGACGCCTGCCAGGCCTTGGTCAGGGAGGCTTTCAGCTCGGCGTTGCCGGGCAGTTGGTCGACACTCAGCGCCTCGAGCTGGGTCACCAGCCCACGGCGCTGCTCCGCGGCGCCCGTCAGGTCGGTGGCCGCCTGGTCGAGCGCCCGGCAGCCCTTGATCTTCTCCACGGCGCTGATCACCGCCGAGCGGCTGTCGTTGCTGTCGGCGAGCAGCTTGTCGAGCGCCTCGGCCTGGGGCTTCGCGGGGTCCTCCGGCTCCTGCCCGGCCGTGTCGCCCGCGGATGAACTCTGCGCTGCCACCGGCTGCTTGTCGTCCGAGGTCTTGTCCCCGCCGCTCATCAGCGCGCCCGCGCCGAGCCCGATGACGGCGCAGCCGATGACGACGGCCGCGATCAGCGGGACGGCCGCGGACCGCTTGCGCGGCGGCGGCGCGCCGTGGTCCTGGTCCGGCTCCTGTCCGCCGTGGAGGCCCTGCAGGCCCGACTGGTAGGGCTGGGCGCCCTGCGGCGGCTGCTGAGCGGCCTGGTGCGGCTGCTGGGGCCGGCGCGGCTGCTGGGGCCGCTGCTGCTGACGCCCGTCGAAGTGCGGCATCTGCTGTGTGGGGCCCGCGGGCGCCTCGCTGCGGAAGAGGCTGTCGAACTCCGCGGGCGGCTGCCGGTCGCCCGGAGCTCCCGGCCGGATCCCGTACGGAGCACCTCCGGGCACGGGGGGTATGTACTGGGTCGCGTCCGCGTCGGACGGCTGGGCGGGGGCGGCGGACTGCCCCAGGTACTGGGTGGACTCCGCCGGGTTCTCGGGCGGCAGCCCTCCGGGGAGAGGGCCGCCGGGGACGGGTGCGATGTACTGCGTGGCGTCCGTGTCCCCGCCCTGCCCCCCGGGACCGGCCTCGGGCGGCAGGGGCTGGGCGTACGTCTGCGACTGCTGGTACTGCTGGTACGAGTCCTGCTGGTACGGGCCACCCTGCTGGGGCGCGTACTGCTGCTGCGCGGGCTGGTACGGCCCGTGCTGCGGCTGCTGGTACGCACCCTGCTGGGGCTGCTCCGGTGGCAGCTGCCCCGGTGGCGGTCCGTCCTGGTGGGCGGCCTGCGGCCCCCAGGGCCGGCCCCACGGCTGTCCGCCCGCGGGGACGGCCTGGTCCGGCTGCCCGCCCGCCGGTCCCCCCGTGTTCCAGGGGGCACCGCCCTCCGCGGGCAGCACGACACCCTCGTGTGCGGGCCGTACAGCGGGAAGCTGCGGCTCGTCACCCTGTCCGCTCTGCGTCGTCACCGGGACTCCTACGTGTGAACCTATGGAATCGTCGGCTCACGCTACCGGGTGCCCGGAGCCCGGCGCCAAGCGCCCGAGCGCGCTCACCACCCCTTCACACAGCCGGTGAGAACAGCGGGTAACACCTGAGGCGCCCACGGCGCTGTTCATGGTCGACCCGCCCAGGACCCGTGCCGGGTCGGGCGCCGGTCAGGCGGCCTGGAGCTCCAGCCTGGCACCGAACTCCCGGACCGCGGGCTCGTTCGCGTACGGCTCGAACCGCTGCTGGAGGTCGTCGAGATATTCGGCACCGCGGCTGGAGCGCACCGTCGCCAGCAGTTCCATCGCGCGCAGCCCCGTGTGGCACGCCTGCTCCACCTCACGCTGCTGCACCTGTGCCGTGGCCAGCAGTACCAGGCCGATGCCCCGGCGCCGGGTCCGGGACTCCGGGAGGGCCGCCAGGGATTCCTTCGCCCGGCGGGCGGCCGGCTCGGCCTGCCCCAGGTCCCGGTGGCAGTGGGCCAGCTCGTCGGCGAGATAACCCGCGTCGAAGTGGGCGATCCACACGGGGTCGTCCCCCTTCTCCGGGTCGGCCTGCTCCAGGGCGGCCACCGCCCGGCCCGCCGCGGCCTGGCAGGTGCGGGCATCGCCCATCAGGGCATGCCCCCGGGCCTCCGCCGCGTGGAACATCGCCTCCGCCCGCGGGGTCACACGTCCCCGCGCGCCCTCCTGCGCGGCCCGCGCCAACTGGGCGATCTCGCGCGGATTGCCGAGCTGGGCCGCGAGATGGCTCATCGAAGCGGCCAGCACGTAGCCCCCGTACGCCCGGTCGCCCGCGGCCTGGGCCAGACGCAGCGCCTGGATGTAGTACCGCTGGGCCAGCCCCGGCTGACCGGTGTCGACGGCCATGTACCCGGCGAGCTCGGTGAGTCTGGCGGCCGCGCCGAACAGCTCGCGGCCGACCGATTCACGGTACGAACCCGAAAGGAGCCCGGACACCACGCTGTTGAGGTAGTGCACCAGGACGGGCCGCACATGTCCGCTGCCGAAGCGGTGGTCCAGGTCGACGAGCGCGGCCGTCATCGCCCGCACCGCCGCCACGTCCGGCGTGCCGACCCGGCTCCCGGCCGTCCGCGCCACCTGCGGGTCGGCGCCCGTGATCAGCCAGTCGCGGCTGGGTTCGACCAGGGCGGAGGCCGCCACCGCCGAGCCGGACAGCAGGTCGCGGCGGCCCACGTCACTGCGCCACAGCTCGCAGACCTGCTCGATGGCGCCGAGCACGGTGGGCGCGAACTGCAGACCGACGCCGGAGGCCAGGCTCTTGCCGTTGGCCATGCCGATCTCGTCGATCGTGACCGTGCGGCCGAGTTTGCGCCCGATCGCCTCGGCGATGATTCCCGGCGCCCTGCCGCGTGGTTGCTGTCCGCGCAACCAGCGGGCCACGGAGGTCTTGTCGTAGCGGAGATCGAGCCCCCGCTCCGCCCCGACCATGTTGACCCGTCGTGCGAGACCGGCGTTGGAACACGCCGCCTCCTGGATGAGCGTCTGGAGCCGTTCGTTCGGCTGGCGGGCGACGAGAGGCCTGGCTGCCATGTGTTTTCCCCCTGAGGACCGCAGTGATTCGGAGAAGGCATCACTGCCCGGCACGGGACAAGAAATGCGCATATTCATCTGTATCGGGTCGAGCGGTGGTGAGTTGGCGCAGTCCTGCAAGTGGTTACCCGTGCATCGGTGCGCTTCCTCCCACGCGCCCCCGTCCATGCACCCGTGCGCCCCACGTGCAGGATCGATCCGCCGCGAAGGGCGCACGCTCGCCCGTAACCCCAGGTGACGCCGGTAGTTGAGTGGGGCGTGGAAGAGACCATCGGAGTGACGGAAGCCCCCCAGGTCCCCCGGCAGCGAGGTGAACAGCTCCTCGAGGCCGCGGCCTGGTACGCCCAGGAGCGGCACTGGGACGTGTTCCCGGGCGCCTGGCTCGAGACCGTCGGCGGGACGGAGTGCTGCTCGTGCGGCGACACCGGCTGCGCCGCGCCCGGAGCCCACCCCACCCGGCCGGACTGGGCGGGCCAGGCGACCGGCAGCGCCGCCGCGGCCCGCCGGATGTGGTCCGGGCAGCCCGAGTCGTCGGTCCTCATGCCCACCGGCCGGACGTTCGACGCGCTGGACGTGCCGGAGTCCGCCGGTTTCCTGGCCCTGGCCCGGATGGAGCGGATGGGCCTCACGCTCGGCCCGGTGACCCGCACCCCGGACCGCCGCATGCTGTTCTTCGCCCTGCCGGGCGCCGCCGCCAAGGCCCCTGGGCTCGTACGGCAACTGGGCTGGGACACCGAGGCGATCGGCATGGTGGGACGCGGTGAGGGCGATTACGTGGCCGGGCCGCCGACCCGGGTCGCGGGGCGCGGCGCCGTGCAGTGGGCCCGCCGCCCCTCCCGCGCCAATCTGTGGCTGCCCGAAGCGGACGAGCTGATCACCCCGCTCGCGTACGCCTGCGCCAGGGAGGCGGCCGACGCCCGGACACGTCTTTCGTAGGGTGGTCCCCACACGCGGGGATATCGAAAGGCAGTGCCATGCCGGACCAGGCGGACAGTTCGGGCGGGACGGACACGGCGGGTGCGGCTCCGACGCCTCCGCCCGCCGTGCGGGTGGCGGGGCTCTGGAAGCGGTTCGGGGAACAGGTCGCGGTCGCCGGTATCGATCTGGAGCTGCCCGCGGGCAAGTTCATCGGCCTGGTGGGCCCCAACGGCGCGGGGAAGACCACCACGCTGTCGATGGTGACCGGGCTGCTCAGGCCCGACATGGGCCGGATCGAGGTCGGCGGCCACGACGTGTGGCGGGACCCGGTCGAGGTGAAGTCCCGGATCGGGGTGCTCCCTGAAGGCCTGCGGCTCTTCGAGCGGCTCTCGGGACGTGAACTCCTGGCCTACACGGGCCGGTTGCGCGGTCTTCCGGGCGCCGAGGTGGACAAGCGGGCCACCCAGCTCCTTGACGTCCTGGATCTCGCGGGGGCCCAGCACAAGCTGGTCGTGGACTACTCGACCGGGATGCGCAAGAAGATCGGACTGGCGTCCGCCCTGCTGCACAACCCTGAAGTCCTCTTCCTCGACGAACCGTTCGAGGGCGTCGACCCGGTGTCGGCGCAGACCATCCGCGGAGTGCTGGAGCGCTACACCCGTTCCGGCGCGACCGTGGTCTTCTCCAGCCACGTCATGGAACTCGTCGAGTCCCTCTGCGACTGGGTGGCCGTCATGGCGGCGGGACGGATCCGGGCCCAGGGCACGCTGACGGAGGTACGCGGCGAGGCGGCCTCCCTGCAGGACGCCTTCCTCGAACTGGTCGGCGCGGGCGCCCGGGACACCGGGGAGTCCCTGGACTGGCTGGGCGGTGCCCGATGACGGTCCTGGACGCCGCCCCCACGGGTCCCGCCGTCCCGGCCGTACGTGGTCAGGGCCTCGTCCCCGTCTTCGTACGGCTCAAGCTGACGCTGCTGCGCAACGGGCTGCGCCAGTCGTCCGGCCGGCGGGCCGCCTATGTCGCGTCCCTCGTGGTCACCCTGCTGCTCGCGGTGGGCCAGGTGATCGGCCTGGTCGCCCTCCGTGGCCATGCGCAGGCCGGCACCCTGGTGGTGCTGCTGACCGCGGTGGTGGCGCTGGGCTGGGCGGTCATGCCGCTGTTCTTCCCGAGCGGTGACGAGACCCTGGACCCGAGCCGGCTGGTGATGCTCCCGCTGCGGCCCCGCCCGCTGATCGGTGCGCTGCTCGTGGCCTCGCTGATCGGCATCGGTCCGCTCTTCACGCTCGCCCTGGCCCTCGGCTCGGTGGTCGCGGTGGCGCACGGCGTCGGGGCGGTGGTGTTCGCGGTGGTCGCCGTACCGCTGACGCTGCTGGTCTGTGCGGCGCTGGCACGGTCCGTCGCCACGGCCAACATCCGGCTGCTGACCTCGCGCAAGGGCCGCGACCTCGCGGTGCTCAGCGGGCTGGTGATCGCGGTGGGCATCCAGTTCGTCAGCTTCGGCGCGCAGAGCCTGGGCCGGGCGGGCGGGCTGTCCTCGCTCGAACCGGTCGTGGACGTGGTGCGCTGGGTGCCGCCGGCCGCGGCGCTCGGGGCCGTGAGTTCCGCCTCGGACGGGGCGTACGGGACGGCGCTCGGGCAGCTGCTGCTCTCGGTGCTCGCGCTGGGCGGCCTGATGTGGCTGTGGGAGCGGAGCCTGGTGAAGCTGATGACGTCGCCGGACGGCTCCACGGTCGCCGCCGCCGAGCCGTCCGCCGGCCGGTCCGGCGCGGACCGCTCCGGTCTCTTCTCGCTGCTCCCCGACGGGCGTACGGCCACGGTGATGCAGCGGAGCCTGCGGTACGTCGTACGGGATCCGAAGACGAAGGCGGCCTGGGTGTCGGCGCTGGCGATCGGTCTGATCGTGCCGGTGCTCAACGCGGCGCAGGGATCGGGGTCGGCGTATTTCGCGTGCTTCGCGGCCGGGATGCTCGGCATGCAGATGTACAACCAGTTCGGGCAGGACACCTCGGCCTTCTGGATGGTGGCCCTGTCGGTCTCCACGACCCGGGACGCCTATCTCGAACTACGGGCGCGGGCACTGGCCCTGCTGCTGATCACCCTGCCGTACACGGTCCTGGTGACGGTGGTGACCTCGGCGGTGCTCGGGGACTGGGCGGCACTGCCGGGGGTGATGGGGCTGTCGTTCGCCCTGCTCGGCGCGATGCTGGCGACCGGCGCCCTGGCCTCGGCGCTGTTCCCGTACTCGATCCCGCAGGACGGGGCGTTCAAGAACGTGGTGCCGGGGCAGGCCGGGCTCGCCTGGATCTCCGTCCTCGGCGGCATGGTGGCGGCCGCGGTGCTCAGCGGGCCTGTGATCGGGCTGACGATCTGGCTGCACATGGCGGACCAGCAGGGGCAGTTGTGGCTGCTGCTGCCGGTGGGCGCGGTGTACGGGGCGTTCATCGGGTGGCTGGGCGTACGGCTGGCCGCGCCGCGCGCGGCGGACCGGCTCCCGGAGATCCTCGCCGCGGTCAGCAAGGGCTGAGCGGACAGCTCACGAGGCTCCGGGCTTCGGGGCTTCCGGGTTCAGGGGCTGACGGTCTCCCGGTCGTCCCGGAAGTCCTCGGCGAGCTGCTCCAGGAAGGGCTCCACCGCCCTGCGCCAGCCCTCCGGGCGGTCGTAGTGGACGAGATGGCCGGCGTCCTCCACCTCCGCGTACTGCCCGCGCGGCAGGACGCGGACCATCTCCTGGGCCTCGGCCCTGCCCAGCTCCCCGTCGATACCGCGCAGGACCAGGGTGGGGCAGCGCACTTGCGCCAGCTCCTCCCAGTGGGCGTCGTAGACCCAGGTGGCCCGGGACGTCAGCATCTGCTCCTGGGAGAAGACGGGCCGCCAGCCGTCGGAACTCTCGGCCATCACCTCCGCGAAGAACTCACCACGGGAGGGGTTGGGCCGCTCCACCCAGGGGTCGTCCTCGCCGAACCACTTCCGCACCTCGGCGAGCGTCGCGAAGGGGAGCGGCCAGGACCTGAACCAGTCCTCCCATTCGCGCTGCGAGGCCGCCCCGGGTGCGGAGGCCCGCATGTCGCAGATGATCAGCGCCTTGACGAGATCGGGGCGCTTCGCCGCGAGCTGCCATGCGGTGAGCGCACCCATCGAGTGCCCGATGAGGGTGACGGGAGCGAGGTCGAGCTGTTCGATCGCGGCCTCGACGTCCGCGACGTAGGCGTCGCGGGTGTACGGGCCGTCGGCCGGCTTCTCGCTGCGCCCGTGACCACGCTGGTCGAGGCCCACCGGCCGGTGGCGCTCGGAGAGCCAGCGGGCGGTGGAGGCCCAGTGCGCCGCCCGGCCCATCAGCCCGTGGAGCAGCAAGATCCCGGGGGCCTGTGCGACCTCCGCACGCTCTTTGGGCGGGTCGGCGAACTCCCAGGCCGCGAGGCGTACGCCGTCGGATCCGGTCACATCGATGCGTCGCACCATAGTTCTGGCACCCCCTTCTGCTCCTCGCTCACCGTGTGTTCGCGCATGCCAGACTATCGAACATTTATTCGAACACTCGCTTCCGGCTCGCAACATCCCACGTTCGAGTGACAACGGTTCAGGATTGGCGACGGCCCCCCAGGGGAGACCTTCTCCAGGAAGCGGACCGCTCGGGGACAGGGGTTCGCGGGGACTGACTTCGAGAGCTCGGGGCTCCAGGTCAGCGCAGGGGAGGACCGGCCCCGGCACCTTCGGGCGCCGGGGCCGTCCCCTGTTCCGGAACACACGGGTCCGCGCTCACGGCGGACCACCGGAGCGCGAAGACTCACCGGAGCGCGAAGGCTCACCGGGGCGCGAAGACTCACCGGAGCGCGAACGCCCGCCGGGGCGGTGTGCACACCCCGCACGGCCATGAAGGCGCCGGAAAGCGCGAGTACCTCGGACAGCGCGAGGGCCTCGGACAACCCGGCAGGCACCTCGCGGTGCGCGTGCCAGTACGACGGGCGCATTCCCTGCTCCCTCCCCGACCGCGCGGCAGTGTCCGCCGGCACCCTCAGGTCACATGCCTGGCCACAGCCTGGCACGCGTTTCGCCCGGGCGCTGCGATTCCGGGCGGAAAACAGAAAGCGGGCTTACCCGCTCAGATCTGCACGTGCATGCGCACCGGCTCCTGCATGTGCGGCGGGGGTCGCCGGTGCGCGCGCGCACACTGCTCAGCGCTGTTCGGGCACTCGCTCAAGCCCTGCTCAGCGCCGCTCGATCCGCGTTCAGCGCTTCGCGACGAAGACGTGCGAGGCGACCTCGGGGTTCAGCTCGGCCGCCTCCCCGCTGGAACCGACCAGCACCCCGCCGGCCGATTCGGTCACGCTGACGACCGAACCGGGCTGCACGCCCGCCCGTCGCAGCGAGTACATCAGCTGTGCGTCGGTCTGGATCGGCTCACCGATCCGACGCACCACCACGGTCTTGCCGTCCGTGCCCGGGTCGAGCTCGGCCAGGCTCACCATGCCCTCGTCCAGGAACGGGTCGGCCCCGGACTTCTCGCCCAGCTCCTCCAGGCCCGGGATCGGATTCCCGTACGGAGACTCCGTCGGGTGCCGCAGCAGCTCCAGCACCCGGCGCTCCACGGCCTCGCTCATCACGTGTTCCCAGCGACACGCCTCGGCGTGGACCTGCTCCCACTCCAGGCCGATGACGTCGACCAGCAGGCACTCCGCGAGCCTGTGCTTGCGCATCACCCGAGTCGCCAGGCGCCGCCCCTCCCCGGTCAGCTCCAGATGCCGGTCGCCCGCGACCTGGACCAGCCCGTCCCGCTCCATGCGCGCCACCGTCTGGCTGACCGTCGGACCGCTCTGGTCGAGCCGTTCCGCGATCCGGGCGCGCATGGGGACCACGCCTTCCTCTTCGAGCTCGAGGATGGTGCGGAGATACATCTCCGTCGTATCGATCAGTCCGGACATTCGTGCCCCTCGATGCTGTGACCTGAAGTCGTCGTGCGATGGCCCTCCACCAATTCTGACGCATAGCACCGACAACCGTGCCCCGCCGTCAGGAGTCCGTGCCGACGGCCGGCCCCGAGCGCTATTGACAGCCCACTGGTCCAGACCGCAACGTGATCCGCGACACGGGCACCGTACGGACCGCCCACACCCGCAGGAAAGGCCTCCTCGATGAGCGACAGCAAGCTCGCCGGTCAGTTCTTCGACGCAGCGATCGGCCTGCTGGAGCGGGTGCGCGACGAGGAGGCCGGATCGATCGCCGCCGCGGGCGCCGCGATCGCCGACACCGTCGCCGCGGGCGGCCGGCTCTTCGCCTTCGGCGCCGGACACTCCTCGCTCGCCGCACAGGACGTCGTCTACCGTGCGGGCGGACTCGCCCTGATGAACCTGCTCGCCGTGCCCGGCACCCTCGGCGTCGACGTCATGCCGGCCACCCTCGGCTCCGCGCTGGAGCGGGTGGACGGTCTCGCGAGTGCCGTGCTCGACGCCGGACCGGCCCGTTCCGGCGACCTCCTCGTGATCATCTCGCTGTCCGGACGCAACGCGCTGCCCGTGGAGATGGCGCAGAACGCGCGGGCGCTCGGGCTGACGGTCGTCGGGGTCACCTCGGTCGCGTACACGACGGGCACCAAGTCCCGGCACGTCTCGGGCGGATTCCTCCGGGACCACTGCGACATCGTGCTCGACAGCAAGATCGCGATCGGTGACGCGGAGCTGACGGCGGAGGGCGTCGAGGCGCCGTTCGCGCCCGCCTCGACGGTCGTCACCAGCGCCCTGATGCAGGCCATGATGGCCACCGCGGCGGAGGAACTCGTCGCCCGGGGGATCGAACCGCCGCTGCTGCGCTCGGGCAACGTCGACGGCGGACACGAGTGGAACGGGCGCGTGATGCGGGAGTACGGCGACCGCATCTTCTACCGGCACTGAGGATCTCCCCCGGCACCTGGTGACCTGGGCCGGAGATCCTCCGGCCGGAGGTGACTTCGGGTTCAGGCTCCCGGCCCGGCCGTCAGCCGGGCCAGGTCGACCGCCGAGGCGACCCGGACCGCCACGCTCTCCGCGTACGTCACGTCGGGACGTTCGAACGCGCTCCGGTTCGCCGCGCGCAGGAACGTCACCACACCCAGCGTCCGTCCCCGGCTCCGCAGCACCGCGCACAGGGCATGCACCGAGTCACCCGGCCACTGCTGCTCCACGGCCCACGCCTCGCCCGCGCCCGCCGGCGCGGCGGCACGGACGGAACCCGTACGCTCCACGGCCTGGAGGGCCGGGTGCCCCGGTGCGTACCGCACCGGGAGCGAGCCACCGGAGACCGGCAGGCAGGGACCCGGCGCGTCGGACGGCGTGGCCGCGGCCCGTACGAGCCGCTCCCCCGTCGCCAGATCCGCCAGCAGATCGACGACGACGTGGTCGGCGAACCCCGCCAGGGCGTAGTCCAACGACGTGGTCGCCGCCTCCATCGGGTCCTCGCACTCCGACGCCTGACGGGCCGCCCGGTGCAGCTGGTTCGCACGGAAACGCACCCGGTCCGCGTCCTGCTCGGCGAGCTTCGCGGCCGTGACGTCCCTGAACAGCCAGCCGACCCCGAGCGGAACAGGTTCCTCCGCCAACGGCGAGGCCAGCCTCAGGAATCCACTGCGCCAGCAGCGCCGCCGGTCACCCTCGGAGGTCCGCAGCGTCACCCACAACTCGGCCGGAGCGGGTGGCGCGCCCTCGGCGAGGACGTGCTGCAGCGCGCCCTCCAGATCCTCCACGCCCTGCACGATCAGCTCACCCAGCGGCCGTCCCAGCAGCGCGGTGCGCCCGCCGCCCAGCGCCCGGGCCGCGTAGGCGTTGACCATGGTCGGGCGCAGGTCGACGTCGACGAGGACCACGCCCCAGGACGCGTCCTCGAACAGGGCCTCGCTGAGCGCGATGGACCGCTCCAGATCGATCTGCGCGTGCACCTCGCTGAACGCGCAGTACACCCCGGCGGGCTTCCCGTCCTCACCACGCACCCCCGATGACTGGGTCCGCACGAGGACCCGCCCGCCGTCCTTGCGCAGCAGCGCGAACTCGTGGACCTGCCGCCCCGGGGCGTCCATGACGGCCAGCAGCCGCTCCTGCACGTCGCCCGCGTCCGCGCTCCGCACGGCCCACCCGGCGAAGCCCCGTCGCCCGACGGCCTCGGCGGCACTCCAGCCGAGGATGCGCTCGGCCTCGCGGTTCCAGTGGGTGATGGTGCCGTGCGCGTCGAACGCGCAGAGCGCGGCGTCCATCCCGTCGAGCAGCGCGGCGAGAAGCCGGGACCCCGGAATCGCCGCCGCCGACGGGTTCCGCTCGGGGTCCTCGTCGGGACCGAGCGCGTCGGTGGTGCCGGTGCTCCTGGAAGCACTCACTCCGTACCTCCCGCAGGGCGTGTTCCGCTTCGCGTTCCGCATTACCGCACGTCAGCCCATTGAACTCGAACGTGGGTCACCACACAGCCACTTCCAGGAAATCCGGTGTCCACCGGAGCTCCGTTAATTCGCTTGTGCGGCCGTGGGGAGGTTCCTAGGCTGGGGGCACACGTCGAAAGGAGGTGATCCGAAAAGTGCAGTCTTATCGGATTCGTGAGGTGGCTGCGGGCTGACAGCCCGTCGTCGCACACAGTGCACCTCGGCAGGCTGTCTGCCGAAACCCATGCAGTCACCGACCCGCAGGCTCGCCGGTAAGTCCGGCCGGCTCCTCCGCGAGGAGGGACCAGAGCCTGCGGGTTCCTGCGTCTCGGGGCGTCCCGGGGCGTCCGGGCGTTCCAGGGGCCCCTCGCCGTCAGTACTGCTCGGACTGGCCGCCGTCGATCGGGATGACCGTGGCGTTGATGAAGCCGGACTCCTCGGAGAGCAGGAACGCGACCAGGTCGCCGACCTCCTCCGGCCTGCCGAAGCGCTTCATCGGGTTGACGCTGACGAAGGCCTCGCCGGCCTGCTCCCAGTTCTCGGCGTCGATCTGCTTGAGCGAGGCCTCGACCATCGGGGTCATGATGGCGCCGGGGGCTATCGCCTTGACCGAGACGCCGAACTGCCCGTACTCCACACCGGAGTTCCGGGTGAGGCCGACGACTCCGTGCTTGGCCGCCGCGTAACCGGACTGGTTGCCCACGCCCCGGATGCCGCCGACGGAGGCCGTGTTCACGACGGAGCCGGAGCCCTGGCCCTTCATGACCGGGAGCACGTACTTGAGGCCGAGGAACACTCCGCGGAGGTTGATCGACACGACGCGGTCGAATTCGTCGGTGCCGTAGTCCTCGGTGAGGTTCTGCTTGCCCTCGATGCCGGCGTTGTTGAAGAAGCCGTCGACACGTCCGTAGGCCTCGACCGTGGCGGAGACGTACCGCCGCACATCGGCCTCGGAGCTGACGTCGGCGGTGATCCGCAGGACCTCCGCGCCGGGCGCGGCCTTCTCCACCGCCGCCGCCGTGTCCGCGAGGCCCTGCTCGCTGACGTCGACGAGCGCCAGCCTGGCGCCTTCCGACGCGACCCGCACGGCCGCCGAACGGCCGAGACCGGAGCCGCCGCCGGTGATGAGGACGACCTTGCCGCTGAACCGGTCTTCCATGATGAAACCTCCACGCTGAGATGTGCCGGATGGCTTTAGACTAGACAGTACGTACAGTCTAGATATTCCGGCCGTGCGCCCAGCCCCGCTCCCGGAGGTCCCATGGACGACCGTCCCGCCGCCTCACGTCCCCGGCGCGGTCCTCGCCGCGACCCTGACGCCCACGAGGCCGTTCTGGTGGCCACGCGCGAGCTGGTGGCCGAGCTCGGCTACAAGGGCGTGACGATGGAGCGCATCGCCTCGCGGGCCGGGGTGGCCCGGATGACGGTCTACCGCTGGTGGCCGAACAAGGCGGCGGTGATCACCGAGGCGGTCGCGGACCGGCTCGCCCCGGGGCCGGCCCCTGACACGGGCGACGTACGCGAGGACGCGCTCCTCTGGCTGCGCGGCCTGGTACGGACCTTGACCCTGCTCGGCGACCCCAGTGTGGTGACGGGTGCGCTGACCGAACGCGGGGAGCCCGGGCGGGCCGAGCTGCGGGACCTCCTCCAGGCCCACGCCGGACCCGCCGCGCAGCTCCTGCGGGCCGGAGCGGCCCGGGGGCAGCTGCCCCCGGGCGTGCCGCTGGACGCGGTCGTGGACAGCTGGGTCGGTTACCTCGTCTACCGGACGGTGTTCCTGGGCCGGGAGACCGCCGAGGCCGATCTCCTCGACCTCGTACGTCTCCTGCCCGCGCCTCCCGGGCCGTCCGGCGGGGAGGCGGGCTGACGGGTCAGGGGCAGAGCCGCTCGACCGTCCATGCGACGGCGGGGCTCTCCCGTACGTACCGCAGCCTGTCGTGCAGCCGGTTCTCCCGGCCCTGCCAGAACTCGATCGCGTCCGGCACGACGCGGAACCCGCCCCACTGCGGCGGGGCGGGGACCTTCTCGCCCTCCGGGTAGCGGGCCGCGAGCTCCTCGTAGCGGGCGGTCAGCTCCGCGCGCGAGCCGACCACCGTCGACTGGTCGCTGGCCCAGGCGCCCAGCTGTGAGCCGTGGGGGCGGGTACGGAAGTACGCGACCGTCTCCTCGCGTCCGACGCGGGCCGCCGTGCCGGTGATGACGACCTGGCGGGCGAGCGGGTGCCAGGGGAAGAGCAGCGAGACGTACGGGTTCTCCGCCAGTTCGCGGCCCTTGCGGGAGCCGTAGTTGGTGAAGAAGACGAAGCCGCGGCCGTCGTAGTGCTTCAGCAGCACGGTCCGGGAGGAGGGCCGGCCCCGGGAGTCGGCCGTGGACACCACCATCGCGTTCGGCTCGTGGAGCGCGCCGCCCCCGGCGACCTGGCGGAACCAGCGGGCGAACTGGTCCATGGGGTCTGCGGCGAGATCCTTCTCGACGAAGTCCTCGGAGCGGTACTGCTCGCGCATCGCGGCCGGATCGGTGGTGCAATCGGATGACGGGACGCGAGAGGAGGCGGACACGGAAGACGGAGTGGCATCTGCTGTGGGCACGGGGGCCATCCTGCCGCAGCGGGCCGGTTTCCCGGCGGGGAGGGCCGCGATGACCGGTCCGCGAGCCGCGAGGCTGTGCCCGACGTCACCCTTCCCCGCGTCGTGGTAACCCGCCAGTATCGTGGAACGGCCTCCGTGGCCGTCAGACCGCCGCCGAGTCGAGGGAGCCGCCCCATGTCCGACTTCGTACCCGGACTCGAAGGAGTCGTCGCGTTCGAGACGGAGATCGCCGAGCCCGACAAGGAAGGCGGCTCGCTCCGTTACCGCGGCGTCGACATCGAGGACCTCGTCGGCCATGTGTCGTTCGGCAACGTCTGGGGGCTGCTGGTGGACGGGGCGTTCAACCCCGGCCTGCCGCCCGCCGAACCGTTCCCGATCCCCGTGCACTCCGGCGACATCCGCGTCGACGTGCAGTCGGCACTCGCCATGCTGGCGCCGGTGTGGGGACTGAAACCGCTGCTCGACATCGACGAGGAGACCGCGCGCGACGATCTGGCGCGGGCCGCCGTCATGGCCCTGTCGTACGTCGCCCAGTCGGCCCGCGGCCAGGGCCTGCCGATGGTCCCGCAGAGCGAGATCGACAAGGCCGGGTCCGTGGTGGAGCGGTTCATGATCCGCTGGCGCGGTGAGCCGGACCCGAAGCACGTGAAGGCCGTCGACGCCTACTGGACGTCGGCCGCCGAGCACGGGATGAACGCCTCGACGTTCACCGCCCGCGTGATCGCGTCGACCGGCGCGGACGTCGCGGCGGCACTCTCCGGGGCGGTGGGCGCGATGTCGGGCCCCCTGCACGGCGGGGCCCCGTCCCGGGTCCTCGGCATGATCGAGGAGATCGAGCGGACGGGCGACGCCACGGCGTACGTGAAGCAGGCCCTGGACAAGGGCGAGCGGCTGATGGGCTTCGGACACCGCGTCTACCGCGCAGAGGACCCCCGGGCCCGGGTCCTGCGCCGCACGGCCCGCGAGCTGGCCGCCCCGCGCTTCGAGGTGGCGGAGGCCCTGGAGAAGGCCGCCTTGGAGGAGCTCCACGCCCGCCGCCCGGACCGTGTCCTGGCGACGAACGTCGAGTTCTGGGCGGCGATCGTGCTGGACTTCGCGGAGGTCCCGGCCCACATGTTCACGTCGATGTTCAGCTGCGCCCGTACGGCGGGCTGGTCGGCGCACATCCTGGAGCAGAAGCGGACGGGCCGCCTGGTACGCCCCTCGGCGACGTACGTCGGCCCGGGCACCCGTGACCCCCGCTCGATCGAGGGGTACGACCAGTTGGCGGACCTGGGGAACTGACGGAGCGGGGGCGGGCGCCCGTGGGGGCGGCTCCCCGCAGCCGCCCGGCCTGCGGGTGTCTGCTGCCGTGCACGGGCCGGGTCCCGTCGGCGCGGGTGACGCGGGCCCGGGACAGGAACAGCGTGGTGACGGCCGCACCGGTTCGATCAGCATTCGCGTTCCGCAAAGGCGGTCAGGGCGATTGACGCCCCATCACCTTCCGTCCGGTTCGTCGGCGTTCGAGCTCTCGTCCAGCCTTCGCCCCCGGCTCTCGGCCACGCGCCGCACGTCGCCCAGGGACTCGACCAGGCGGCAGGCGAGGTAGTGCACCTGGACGCTGGTCGACCGGCGGTCGGCCAGAAGGTCCGCAGCGTGGCCGAGTAGATGCCCGGCCATGGACAGTTGAGCGCTCTCCACCCGATCCGCGATCCGCGACACCGTGCCCGCGCCGCCCCCGAGGAGATAGCAGGGCTTACCGTCCGCCGCCGTCCACGGGAGGAGCCGCGCTTCCCCGGAGTCCGCCCTCACGCCGCCGTCTCCCCTCCGCACCGGGCGACGACGAGCACACGCCGCCGCCTCAGCTCTGCGAGCCGTTCCCTCTCGTGGGCCACGTAGTACGGACGCACCAGCGGGCTGTCCTCGCCGCGCGGCGGACGCTCACCGGTGCAGCGTGTCGTGATCCCGCCGGGACGATGCTTCGTTGCCGGTGCCGGCCTTCTCACCAGCAGCTCGAAAAGCCGGGCGATGCGGTCCCTCATGTCTTCCTGCCTTCCTCACGTTTCGTGGACGCGCCACACGAAGGAGCGCATGACTGCGTTCCGTGACGGATCATTCACAGCATGAGGTCGCTTCTCGCTACGCTGCCAGGGGTTCGCGCATGACAGCGCGCCTGTCATCCCGGGGAGTTGGTCGCATGGCGTCGCACCACAGGCCGCGCACGGCACGGATGAAGTACGGCGAGGAGTTGCGGCTCAGGCGCACGACGGCCGGGCTGACCCAGGAGGGGCTGAGCGAGCAGATCGTGTGCTCGCCGACGCTCATCAGCCACTTCGAGGCCGGCCGCCGGCTGCCGAACCCGGACGACGCCCAGCGGATCGACCGGGCCCTGGCCACGGACGGGTTCTTCGCCCGGTGGCTGGAGGATCTGGACACGAAGTTCGTCGACCACTTCGCGGCGGTGGCCGAACTGGAACGGCAGGCGGTTGAGATCCGGCAGTTCGGCCTCACGCTTATGCCCGGCCTCCTACAAACGGACAGTTACGCGCGGGCGCTCTTCCGCGCCTACCGGCCGAACCACCGGAACGAGGAACTTGACAGAGATGTCGTCATTCGAAAGGAGCGTGCTCAAGTCCTCGACAGCCCGTTGAACCCGGTCGTGTGGACACTGCTCGACGAGGCTGCGCTCCGTCGGCGTATCGGCGGGCCATCCGTCATGGCAGAACAGCTGCGAAGCATTGCGAGCATGGCCGAAGCTGGGCGTATTCGGCTCCACATCGTTCCGTTCGAGGTCGGGGCACACGCCCTGCTCCAGAGCCTGGTCACTTTGCTCAGCTTCGCTGACTCCCCACCCGTGGCTTACGTCGAAGGATTCAAGACAGGCCACTTGATGGACGATCCTGCACTGGTGACCGCCAGCCACACGGCCTACGCTCTTTCGCTGAGCGACGCGTTGTCGCAAGATGACTCACTGGCCCTGGTCCGGGCCGCAGCGGAGGAACACGAACATGGTCAGCAGTGAACACACTGTCGCCGACGCCTCCACCCTCGGTGGATGGCACAAATCCAGCTACAGCGGCGGGGACCAGGGCGAATGCCTTGAGGTTGCCCGCGGCTACGGCGCCGTCCCCGTACGGGACAGCAAGATCGCCCATGGGCCGGCCGTGGTGATGGCTGCGGAAAGCTGGTCGACCTTCGTCTCGGCCGTCAGGAGCGGCGCACTCGGCGCCTGACAACCGCTCAGCCGAGGAACCCCGCCCGCAGGGCCGGATCGCGCAGCAGGCTCAGCACCTCGAGCGGATTCATTCGGAGACGGCGACGTAGCGCGCGCCGCTGTCGTCCTCGTCGTCCTCCCGCTCGGACAGGTCGACGCTTACTCCCGCAGGCTCGAAAGCCTCTCGGATCCGCAGCGTCATGGCGTCGCTCAGGTAGTGGTGGTGCAGGTCGAGCGAGCGCAGGTGGGTGAGCGGCTGCCCGTTCAGCAGCGCCTCCGCCCCGACGTCGCCGAGCGTCCCCAACGACAGGCTGAGCGATTCGAGGCGGGCGACGACGGGGGCGTGTGCCACGGCGGCGGCTATCTCGTCCTGGAAGGTGCTGTTCTGCAGCCCCAGGTGCCGCAGCGCGGGGAAGCGCGTGCCCTCCAGCAGCGGCGCGAGGTCCTCCAGGGTCGTGTCACAGCCGTAGTACTCCTCGCCCAGCCACAGTTCCAGGTGCTCCAGGGCCGGCAGGTCGGAGGCCAGGACACCGCGCACCACCTCGGCGGACAGTCCACCGCACTCGAAACGCAGGGTGCGCAGTTCCTCGTGGCGCACGGCCGGGAACTCCAGGCCGGAGCTGCCCCGCACCGCCAGCTCACGGAGCCGGGGGTAGGCCTTCAGGACGGTGGTGACGTCGGACTGCTCCATCCAGGAGAGCTCGGACTGTTCGGAGACGACGTCGCCGAGGAACAGCGCTTCCAGGTTGACGAGCCGGGAGTTCGCCTCGGCCACCCATTCGTTCATGCCGTCCATGCCGTCCATGCCCTCGGTGTACCAGGGGTAGCCCACGATCAGCGCGCGTACGTCCTCGGCCGGCATGGTCGCGAGGAAGCGCTCCCAGTAGACGTCCGGCTCCTCGGCGCTGTCCATGTCGATCTCGATACGCCAGGCCGCGGCGTCGGCGGCGGGCAGGCGTGCGCCGTGGGTGAACTGCGGGAAAGTAAAAGCGGGCAGGCCGTGGAGGTGCTCCACATGATCGATCACAGGTGTCCTTCGGTGGCGTAACGGCGACAACTCCCGTTGTTCTACCAGTCGGTGACGACATCGCCGCTCACGTGCCGGCCGCCGGCACGCCCCCCTCGCTGTCGGTGCCCCCGCCTTCCGGAGGCGCGGTGAACGCCTGCCGGCTGTGCACGATCAGTTCACGGAGAGCCGGATTGTCCGTGCTCCTCCACACCAGCGCGAGCAGCGCCGGTGTCTCGACGTCGTCGATCAGGCGAGCGGTGAGCCGGTCGCCGTGGCTCGCGGCCATCGACGCGCTGAGGACGGCGACCCCGAGCCCACGGGCGGCGAGGTCCGCGACGGCGTCCGCCGCACTGGCCTGCAGCGCGATCACGGGCTGGAGGCCCTGGGCAGCGCAGGCACGGTCGAGGAGCGTACGCAGGCCGGTTCCGGGTGGCATGCAGATGAGGGACCGGGCCGTCAGATCGCGGAGTGTGACCCGCTGTCGGTGCGCGAGGGGATCCCCGTCCGGAACGGCTGCGACGAGCCGCTCGCTGATGATCGTCAGGGCGTCCAGCCCTTCGGGGGTGGGTGCGGCGGTCCCGATCAGGGCCAGATCGACGGCACCGTCGCGCACCCCCTCGACCAGCCGGTCGGAGTTGCCCTCCAGCAGCGAGATCTCGACCCCCGGGTGTGCCCGGTGGAACGCGGCGAGGGCGTCGAACAGTGGGGTGACCGTGCAGCCGATGACCATCCCGACGGTGAGCCGGCCACGGATC
The DNA here is from genome assembly GCF_042871445.1 of Streptomyces sp. NPDC005794. Taxonomy (NCBI): domain Bacteria; kingdom Bacillati; phylum Actinomycetota; class Actinomycetes; order Kitasatosporales; family Streptomycetaceae; genus Streptomyces; species Streptomyces sp. NPDC005794. The sequence continues at coordinate 205,471 of NZ_JBIAIN010000010.1, read as the reverse complement.
AGCTCGGTCACCTCGCCCACCGCCTGGCCCACCGACGCGGCTGCGGCCAGCGCGGCGCGGGCGTGTTCGAGCGCGGCCTTTCCGGCGACGGTGAGGGCGACGGTGCGTGACGAGCGGTCGAACAGCTCTGCGCCGAGCTCACGTTCCAGCCGGCGGATCTGGGCACTGACACCGGACTGGCTGATGTGCACCCGCTCGGCCGCCCTGGTGAAGTTCCGCTCCTCGGCGACGGCGACGAAGTACTCCAGCTGCCTCAGGTCCATGACCACAGATTCTAGTTTCCATCAGAACCATCTGTTGGACTTCTGCACGGCGTCTGGCCACGCTGGAAGGACAGGAACCGGACCAGGAGGAACCATGCCCGAGTACGAGAAGGCTTTGCGTCCCGAGGACATCACCCGCCTGTTCGTCGAGCGGTCCAACGCCGGCGACGCGGCCGGGGTCGCCGCGCTCTATGAGGAGCAGGCGGTGCTGGCCTACCCGCCCGGCGAGGTGACGGCGGGACGGGAGGCGATCCGCTTGCTCTGGGAGAAGGTGCTGGCCACCCGCCCGCACTTCGAACCGGAGCAGCCCCTGCCGACTCTGGTCAGCGGCGACATCGCCCTGACCTCGACCCCGCCGAAGGACGGGGCGGGAGCCCGCGCCCAGGTGGTCCGGCGGCAGCCCGACGGAAGCTGGCTGCGGGTGCTCGACCAGCCCGAGTTCACCCGGCCCGGACACTGAACAGGGCCGGATCAGCCCAGGGCCTCGTCCAGCAGGGCCGCCCACTGCGCCACGACCCTGCCCCGGCGGGCGGTGTCGTCGGTCAGCAGGTTGGCGAGACCGAGGCCCCGGGCCATGTCGAGGAGGCCCTGCACCGTCTCGCGTACCCCGGGGCGGGTCTCGTCGGCGCCGAGGAGTTCGACGGCGATGCGGTGGGTCTCTCGGCCCACGCGCGCTTCGAGTTCGGTGACGCGGGGCCGGAGCTGGGCTTCGTTCGACGCGGCGACCCAGAGCTGGAGCGCGGCGCGGAAGAGCGGCCCGGTGTACAGGTCGACGAGCGCGGCGACGACCTCGGCACGGCCCTGGACGGGCAGGGCGCGCAGGGCGGCGGAGCGTTCCTCGGCGACGTATTCGACGGCGCCGGTGAACAGGTCCTCCCGGGTCGGGAAGTGGTGCTGGGCGGCGCCGCGCGAGACCCCGGCGTGTTCGGCGACGACGGAGACGGTGGAGCCCGCCCAGCCGCGTTCGGCGAGGCAGGCGACCGCCGAGGCCAGGAGCCGTTGCCGGGTGGCGCGGCTCCTGTCCTGCTTCGGGGACGTCACAGCACCCATGCGGGATCCCGTCGTTCCAGGAAGGCCGTCATCCCCTCCCGTGCTGCGTCGGAGGCGAAGAGCGCTGTGGAGCGGGCGACGAGGTCTTCGGCGTACTGGTCGAAACTCCGCAGCACAGTAGCCGTGGCCAGCTCCTTCGATGCGGCCAGCCCCTGGGGTGACGCTCTGCGCAGTCCGTCCAGTACCGGTACGAGCGCCTTGTCCACGTCCTCGGCGGCCAGGGTGACGAACCCGGTGCGGGCCGCTTCCGCCGCGTCGAAGCGTTCCCCGGTGAGGTAGTAGCGGCCTGCGGCGCGTGGGTCGAGGCGGGGCAGCAGTGGCAGGGAGATCACGGCGGGGGCGAGGCCCAGGCGGGACTCGGTGAGGGCGAAGGAGGACTCGGGGCCCGCGACGGAGATGTCGCACGCCCCGAGCAGCCCGAGGCCGCCGGCCCGGACGTGTCCGGTGACCCGGGCGACGACGGGTTTGGGCAGGGCGACGATGCTCCGCATGAGGGCGACGAGGTCGTGCGGATCCGGCGGTGCGGTGAGGTCGGCGCCCGCGCAGAACGTGTTGCCCGTGTGGGTGAGGATCACGGCCCGTACGGCGTCGTCGGCCGCGCAGGCGTCGAGGGCCTCCGCGAGCTCACCGACGAGTCGTGCGCTCAGGGCGTTGCGGTTGGCCGGGGAGTCGAGAGTGAGCGTGACGATGCCCCGCTCGCGGGTCCGGGGTGCCAGGGTCATCGCGGCTTCTCCCGGTCGCGCAGCTCGCGCCGCAGGATCTTGCCGGACACCGCGCGCGGTACGGCCTCGATGAACTCCGCCCGTCTGACCTTCTTGTACGGGGAGACCCGGTCGGCGACGTGTGCGATGACGTCCTCCTCCGTGAGGTCTCCGGCGCCGGGGCCCCGGACCACGTAGGCCTTGGGCACCTCGTTGCCGTCGGCGTCGTACACCCCGATGACGGCGGCGTCCGCGATGTCGGGGTGGGTGAGGAGGAGGGCCTCCAGGTCGGCGGGGGCGACCTGGTAGCCCTTGTACTTGATGAGTTCCTTGACCCGGTCGACGACGTACAGCCAGCCGTCCCTGTCGACCCGGCCGACGTCCCCGGTGTGCAGCCAGCCGTCCTCGTCGATCATCGCGGCGGTGGCGTCCGGGCGGCCGAGGTAGCCCTTCATCACCTGGGGGCCCCGGATGAGGATCTCGCCGTCGGTACCGGTGCCGACGTCGATGCCGGGGTCGGTGAGCGAGACGATCCGCATCTCGGTGCCGGGCAGCAGCTTGCCCACCGTGCCCGGCGGCGGGTTCTCCGCCGCGAGGGGGACGACATGGGTGCCGGGAGAGAGTTCCGTCATGCCGTACGCCTGCCGTACGGCGGGCACGCCGAGCCGGTGGGAGCAGGCGGCGGCGAGTTCGGCGTCCAGAGGGGCGGCGGCGCTGACGATGTACTCCAGCGACGAGAGGTCGTAGTCACCGACGAGCGGGTGCTTCGCGAGGGCCAGCACGATGGGCGGGGCGACGTACAGGCCGGTGATGCGGTGGGTCTGGATCGTCTCGAGGAACTGGGTGAGGTCGAAGCGGGGCAGGACGACGACCGTGGCGCCGTAGCGCAGCGGCCCGTTCATGAGCGCGGTCAGGCCGTAGATGTGGAAGAACGGCAGCACGGCCAGGATGCGGTCATGTTCCCCCAGCGGGACGAAGGGCCGCAGCTGTTCCAGGTTGGTGGCGATGGAGCGGTGGGTGAGCATGACGCCCTTGGGGGTGCCGGTGGTCCCCGAGGAGTACGGGAGTACGGCGATGTCCTGGCCCGGGTCGAAGGCGATGTCGGGTTCGGGGGCGGTGGAACCCAGCATGTCGAGGACGGAGGTGTGCCCCTCGGCCTGGTCGCAGACGTAGATGTCCTCGATGCCGCCCGCGAGTGCGGCGGCCCGGCGGGCGACGTCGAGGAGCGGGGACACCGTGACGATCCAGCGGGCTTCGGAGTCCTTGAGCTGCTTGGCGAACTCCTCGGCGGTGGCGAGCGGGTGGATGGTGGTGACGGTGGCGCCCGCCCGGGTCGCCCCGTAGAAGACGGGCGGGTAGGCGATGGTGTTCGGGCTGTGCAGGGCGAGGACGTCGCCCTTGCGCAGACCCGCGGCGGCGAGGTGGGCGGCGATGCGCCGGTGGAAGGTGTCGAGCTGGCCGTACGTGACGGTCGTCCCGTTGGTCCCGTCGATCAGGGCGGGGGTGTCACCGAAGTCCGCGGCGTTGCCGAGGACCGCTTCGTGGATGGGTGTTTCGAGGGGCGGGACGTCTGCGTACTCGCTGTGGAACACCATGGCGGTCCCCTTCGACGCGGGTGGAGAGCCGGAATCGCCCCTGCCGGGGCGGGTGGGGAGACCTGCGACGTGACCGAGGACGTCAGTACGACTTCGGCAGGCCCAGGGTCTGGTGGGAGACGTAGTTCAGGATCATCTCCCGGCTGACGGGCGCGATACGGGAGACACGGGCGGCCGTGATGAGGGAGGCCAGCCCGTACTCGCGGGTGAGGCCGTTGCCGCCGAGCGTGTGGACGGCCTGGTCGACGGCCCTGACGCAGGCTTCGGCGGCGGCGTACTTCGCCATGTTGGCGGCCTCGCCCGCGCCTGTGTCGTCGCCGTCGTCATAGAGCTTCGCGGCCTTCTGCATCATCAGCCGGGAGAGTTCCAGCTCGATGTGCGCCTGGGCGAGCGGGTGCGCGATGGCCTGGTGCGCGCCGATGGGGGCGCCCTTCCAGACGGTGCGGGTCTTCGCGTAGTCCACGGCCCGTTCGACGGCGTAGCGGCCCATGCCGATGGAGAAGGCGGCGCCCATGATGCGTTCCGGGTTGAGTCCGGCGAAGAGCTGGAGCAGCCCCGCGTCCTCGTCGCCCACGAGCGCGTCGGCGGGCAGCCGTACGTCGTCGAGGACCAGCTCGAACTGTTTCTCGGCCGCTTGGAGTTCCATGTCGATCTGGGTGCGGGTGAAGCCCGGGGCGTCGCCGGGGACGATGAAGAGGCAGGGCTTGAGGCTGCCGGAGCGGGCGTCCTCGGTGCGTCCGACGACCAGGGTGGCGTCGGAGATGTCGACGCCGGAGATGAAGACCTTGCGGCCGCTGAGGAGCCAGTCCCCGCCGTCGCGGCGGGCGGTGGTGGTGATGCGGTGCGAGTTGGAGCCGGCGTCCGGCTCGGTGATCCCGAACGACATGGTCAGGGAGCCGTCGGAGAGGCCCGGGAGCCAGGTCCGCTTCTGGGCCTCGGTACCGAAACGGGCGATGACGGTGCCGCAGATCGCCGGGGAGACGACGAGCATGAGGAGGGGGCTGCCGGCGGCGCCCAGCTCCTCCAGGACGATGGAGAGTTCGGCCATGCCGGCGCCCCCGCCGCCGTACTCCTCGGGCAGGTTGACCCCGAGGTAACCCAGCTTGCCCGCCTCTTCCCACAGCTCGCGGGGGTGCTCGCCCCTGCGGGCCAGGTCGGTGCTGTACGCGCGGCCGAAGCGCTTGCCGAGGGCGGCGACGGCGGCGCGGAGGGCCTTGTGCTCTTCGGTTTCGAGGACGGTGCTCACGGGGTCGTCTCCTCCTGGTGCGCGGATGCGTGCGCGGACGCGGGGTCCTGCACGGGTGCGTCCTGTACGACGGCGAGCAGCGCGCCGACCTCGACCTGGAGTCCGGGGGCGGCGTGCAGCGCGGTGAGGGTGCCGGAGGCGGGAGCGAGGATGCGGTGCTCCATCTTCATCGCCTCCAGCCAGATCAGGGGCTGCCCGGCCTCGACGGCCGCACCCGGCGCGAGCCCGTCCGCGAGGCGGACGACCGTGCCGGGCATGGGGGCGAGCAGGGAGCCGGGTTCGGTGCGTTCGGCGGGGTCGGTGAAGCGGGGCAGGGCGGTGAAGGTGTACGAGCCGGCGGCGGTGTCCACATGGACCCGGTCGCCGTGGGTGGTGACCGCGAAGTGCCGGGTCACACCGCCGGTTTCGAGGGTGACCGCACCGGGGCCGGCGGCGAGGACCCGCTCGCCGGTTTCGGGTGCGGGGATGCCGTCCCGGCCGGTGCGGTAGGCGATCTCGTGCTCGGTGCCGTCGGGCTCACCGCGGTAGCGCCTGGTCTGCGGCTGCGAGGCGAGGTTGCGCCAGGCGCCGAAGCGGACGGGCCCCGAACCGCTGCCGGCGGCCGCGCCCGAGGCCGCGGCGAGCGCGGCGGCGGTGGCGGCGCGCCGGCGCGCGGAGTCCTCGCCGGGAGTGCCGGTCGCCGTCAGGGCGGCCAGATGCCGGTCGTAGAAACCGGTGTCGAGGCGCCCCGCGACGAAGTCCGGGTGGCGCAGGGAGCGTACGAGCAGTTCCCGGTTGGTGACCGGGCCGTGGATACGGGCGCGTTCCAGGGCGCGCGCCAGGAGCCGGACGGCTTCGGTGCGGGTGGGGGCGTGGGCGATGACCTTGGCGAGCATCGGGTCGTAGTGCACCCCGACGGTGTCGCCGCCGGTGTAGCCGGTGTCGAGGCGGACGCCGGGTCCGTCGGGCACCTGGAGCGTGAGCAGTGCTCCGGTCTGCGGCTGCCAGTCCCGGGCCGGGTCCTCGGCGTACAGCCGGGCCTCGACGGCGTGTCCGCCGGGCGGCGGGGGCGTGGACGCGGGCAGTGGCCCGCCTTCCGCGACACGTAGTTGCAGCGCGACGAGGTCGAGGCCGAACACCGCCTCGGTGACGGGGTGTTCGACCTGGAGGCGGGTGTTCATCTCCAGGAAGTACGGGCGGCCCTCGGCCGATACGAGGAACTCGACGGTCCCCGCGCCCCGGTAGCCCACCGCCTGCGCGGCGGCGACCGCCGCGTCGTGCAGCCGCTGCCGCAGCGCGTCGTCGAGGCCCGGGGCCGGGGCCTCCTCGATGACCTTCTGGTGGCGGCGCTGGAGCGAGCAGTCGCGGGTGCCGAGCGCCCACACCGTGCCCTGCCCGTCCGCCATGATCTGGACCTCGACGTGCCGGCCGCGCTCGACGTACGGCTCGGCGAAGACCTCGCCGTCCCCGAAGGCGGAGGCGGCCTCGGCGGAGGCGGCGGTCAACTCCACGGTCAGCGCGGCGAGTTCACGGACGATCCGCATCCCGCGCCCGCCGCCGCCCGCCGCCGCCTTCAGCAGCAGGGGCAGATCGGCGGCGGTGGCGCTCCCCGGATCGACCGGGGCGAGCAGCGGCACATCGGCGGCGGCCATCAGCTCCTTGGCCCGGGTCTTGGACGCCATCAGCTCGATGGCCTTGACCGGCGGCCCCACCCAGACGAGCCCGGCGTCCTGCACGGCCCGGGCGAACCCGGCGTTCTCCGAGAGGAAGCCGTACCCCGGGTGCACGGCGTCGGCGCCCGCGGCGAGCGCGGCGGCGACGACGCGGTCGCCGCGCAGATACGTGTCGGCCGGCGCGGCCCCCGGCAGACGTACGGCGGTGTCGGCCTCCCGTACGTGCAGGGCGTCGGCATCCGCGTCGGAGTACACGGCGACGGTGGCGATGCCCAGCTCACGGCAGGTGCGGAAGATCCGGCAGGCGATCTCGCCCCGGTTGGCGACGAGCAGTGCGGTGATCATCCGTTCCCTCACATCCGGAAGACGCCGAAGCCCCGCGCGCCTTCGACCGGTGCCGTATGGATCGCTGACAGGCACATCCCGAGGACGGTCCTGGTGTCGCGCGGGTCGATGACCCCGTCGTCGTACAGCCGCCCCGAGAGGAACATCGGCAGCGACTCCGACTCGATCTGCTGTTCCACCATGGCGCGCAGACCGGCGTCGGCCTCGTCGTCGTAGGGCAGCCCCTTGGCGGCGGAGGAGGCGCGGGCGACGATCGAGAGGACGCCCGCGAGCTGCTGGGGGCCCATGACGGCGGACTTGCTGCTGGGCCAGGCGAAGAGGAAGCGGGGGTCGTAGGCCCGGCCGCACATGCCGTAGTGGCCGGCGCCGTAGGAGGCGCCCATCAGCACGGACAGGTGCGGGACCCGGGAGTTCGACACCGCGTTGATCATCATCGCGCCGTGCTTGATGATGCCGCCCTGTTCGTACTCCTTGCCGACCATGTAGCCGGTGGTGTTGTGCAGGAAGAGCAGCGGGATGTCGCGCTGGTTGGCGAGCTGGATGAACTGGGCGGCCTTCTGCGACTCCTCGCTGAACAGCACCCCCTGGGCGTTGGCGAGGATGCCGACCGGGTAGCCGTGCAGGCGCGCCCAGCCGGTGACCAGGCTGGTCCCGTAGAGCGGCTTGAAGGCGTCGAAGTCCGAGCCGTCGACGAGCCGGGCGATGACCTCGCGGGGGTCGAAGGGGACCTTGAGGTCGCCGGGCACGATCCCGATCAGTTCGTCCTGGTCGTACTTCGGCGGCTCGGCGGGGACCGGATCCGCGTGCGCCTTGCGCCAGTTGAGCCGGGCGACAATCCGGCGGGCCTGGCGCAGCGCGTCGTGCTCGTCGACGGCGTAGTGGTCGGCGAGGCCGGAGGTGCGGGCGTGCATCTCGGCGCCGCCGAGCGATTCGTCGTCGCTCTCCTCGCCGGTGGCCATCTTGACCAGGGGCGGTCCGCCGAGGAAGACCTTGGACCGCTCCTTGATCATCACGGTGTGGTCGGACATCCCGGGGACGTACGCGCCGCCGGCCGTGGAGTTGCCGAACACCACGGCCACGGTGGGGATTCCGGCGGCGGACAGGCGGGTGAGGTCGCGGAACAGCGCCCCGCCGGGGATGAAGATCTCCTTCTGCGAGGGCAGGTCCGCTCCCCCGGACTCGACGAGGCTGACGCACGGGAGCCGGTTGGCGAAGGCGATCTCGTTGGCGCGCAGGGCCTTCTTCAGGGTCCAGGGGTTGGAGGCGCCGCCGCGTACGGTCGGGTCGTTGGCGGTGATCAGGCATTCGACGCCCTCGACGACCCCGATCCCGGTGACCAGCGAGGCGCCGACCGCGTAGTCGCTGCCCCAGGCGGCGAGCGGGGACAGCTCCAGGAACGGCGTGTCCGGGTCGACGAGCAGCTCGATCCGTTCGCGGGCGAGGAGCTTGCCGCGCTTCCGGTGCCGTGCCACGTACTTCTCGCCGCCGCCCGCCAGGGCCTCGGCGTGCTCGGCGTCCAGCTCGGCGAGCTTGGCGAGCATCGCCGCGCGGTGGGCGGCGTACTCGGGCCCCGCGGTGTCGAGCGCGGTGGGCAGGACGGTCACGCGTTCACCTCCGGTTCGTCCAGCAGCTGTACGGGGACGGTGACGTGCCGGGACCGCAGCCACTCCCCCACGGCCTTGGCCTGCGGATCGAAGCGCGCCTGGGCGGCCACCCCCTCACCGAGGAGGCCGTGGACGACGAAGTTGAGCGCCCGCAGCCGGGGCAGGACATGGCGTACGACGATGAGCCCGGCGGTCTCCGGCAGCAGTTCCTGGAACCGCCGGACGGTCAGCTCATGGGCCAGCCACCGCCAGGCGTCGTCCGTGCGGACCCACACCCCGACGTTGGCGTCCCCGCCCTTGTCACCGCTGCGGGCGCCCGCCACGTACCCTAGGGGTGCGGTACGGGTGGGCCCGGCCGGCAGCGGCTCGGGCAGGTCCGGTTCCGGCACCTCGTCGAGCTCGCGGTACGGGCCGGCCACCGGGATCACCTCGCGCGACCCGTCGGGCAGCACCGCGACATGGGCGACGTCCTCGGCCGGCACGTACGCGGCCTCGAACACCCCGTACGGCGCGCCCTTCCCGGGCGGGGCGGTCACATGGAAGCCCGGGTAGCTGCCGAGGGCCAGCTCGACGGCCGCCCCGGACACGGCGCGGCCGACCGCCTCCGCGTCCGGGTCGCGCACGACGAGCCGGAGCAGCGCGCTCGCGGTCTCCTCGGTGGCGGCGTCGGCCCGGTCGGTGCGGACGAGCTCCCACCGCACCTCTGCGGGTTTCGTTCCGGCACGGTCGAGGGCGTCGGCGAACTGGTCCCGCACGAGCCGGGCCTTGGCCTCGATGTCGAGCCCCGTCAGCACGAAGACGACCTCGTTGCGCCACCCGCCGAGCCGGTTGAGCCCCACCTTCAGCGTGGGCGGCGGTGCCTCGCCGCGTACCCCGCTGATCCGCACCCGGTCCGTCCCGTCCTGGGTCAGCGTCACGGTGTCGAGCCGGGCGGTGACGTCGGGTCCGGCGTAGCGGGCACCGCCGGTCTCGTACAGCAGCTGTGCGGTGACGGTGCCGAGGTCGACGACGCCGCCCGTGCCGTCGTGCTTGGTGATGACGCTGCTGCCGTCCTCGTGGATCTCGGCGAGCGGGAAGCCGGGGCGGCGGACGTCGTGGTCGCCGAAGAAGGCGTAGTTGCCGCCGGTGGCCTGGGTGCCGCACTCCAGGACGTGTCCGGCGACGACGGCACCGGCGAGGGCGTCGTGGTCGTCCGGCCTCCAGCCGAAGTGGGCGGCGGCGGGCCCGGTGACGAGGGCGGCGTCGGTGACCCGGCCGGTGACGACGATGTCGGCCCCGGCGCGCAGACAGGCGGCGACGCCCCCGCCGCCGAGGTAGGCGTTGGCGGTGAGGAAGCCGTCCGGCACGGGGCGGCCGTCGCCCTCGACGTGCGCGACGCGCACGGGTACGCCGGTCCGGTCCGCCAGTTCGCGTACGGCGTCGGCGAGTCCGGCCGGGTTCAGCCCGCCGGCGTTGGCGACGATCTTCACGCCCCGCTCGTGGGCGAGCCCGAGGTTCTCCTCCAGCTGCCGCAGGAACGTCGAGGCGTACCCGCGCTTCGGGTCCTTGAGGCGGCTCCGGCCGAGGATCAGCATGGTGAGCTCGGCGAGGTAGTCGCCGGTCAGGACGTCCAGCGGGCCGTCGGTGAGCATGTCGCGCACGGCGTCGAAGCGGTCGCCGTAGAAGCCGGACGCGTTGCCGATGCGCAGGGGCCGGGTCACCTGTCCGCCTGCCGAGGACGCCCCGGTCCGGCGGGGCCGGCGAAGGCCTGCGCGATGTCCAGCCACTGCCCGGCGTCCGCGCCGACCGCCTCGACGGTGAGGTCGTCACGGTGGGCGCGCTGGGTGACGAGCAGGCAGAAGTCGAGGAGTGGCCCGGTGACCCGCTGGGCCGCGCCCTCGGGGCCGTAGGTGTGCGACTCGCCGTCCTCGGCGAGCAGTTCCACCCGGAACTGCTCGGCGGGCGGTTGGAGCCCGCGTACGAAGTAGGCGTAGTCCCGGGCCCGTACGCCGATCCTGGCCACGTGCCGCAGCCGGGCGGTCGGCTTCCTCGTCACGCCGAGCGCGTCGGCGACGTCCTGGCCGTGGGCCCAGGTCTCCATGAGCCGCGCGCTCGCCATCGAGGCGACGCTCATCGGCGGGCCGTACCAGGGCAGCTTCGCCCCTGCGGGGGCCGCCCGGAGGGCCTCCTGGAGCCGGGCCCGTCCTTCCCGCCACTCCACGAGCAGGGCTTCGGGGGTCAGGGCGGTGACGGCTTCCTGGGCCGCGTCGCCGACGAAGGTCTCCGGGGCGGCCAGCGCCTTCTCGACCTCGACGGCGAAGGCGTCGGGCTCGGTGGCGGCGACCAGGGCCACCTCGTCGGTCCAGTTGAGGTGGGCGATCTGGTGGGCGACGGTCCAGCCTTCGGCGGGGGTCGGCGCCGCCCATTCGGGTGCGCTCAGCCCCGCCACCAGCAGATCGAGTTCGTCGCTCTCCTCACGCATGTCGTCGAGCACGGCGGCGGTCACGGCCGATGCGTCGGGCACGGTGCGCTCCCCTCGGGGCGTGGCGGTGTGCCCCGGAGCATGCCAGCACCCCATAAAACAATCAAGCATGCTTGCATGATTTATTCGGACGCCTCGCGCGACGCCTCCCGGGCGGGCGGCTCTCGGTCGACGTGGTGGCCCGGAACGGAGGGCCGGCGCACGGTCAGCACCACGCCCGGCCTCACCGCGTTCCGCGTCCTGCCCGTCGACGGCTGAGCCGCCGCCCCGCCCTACTCCGCGCGCTCCCCCTCCGCCTGCGAGGGCTCGGTGCGGGGGACGTCGGGGTGCGTCTCGGGGGCGTGGCCGCGCACGGGGGGTTCGTCGCGTTCACCCTCGGCCTGCGAGGGGGTGTGCGAGTACAGCCCGGCGTACTCATCGGTTTCCTTTGTGGCTCCCATGCGCGGGCCTCCTTCCTTCGCCCCCTTCCATCGTCCCTCCCGCACCCGCTCCCGGCCAGGTGACTCGGTGCGGGCCGTCCGGCTGCGCACCGCGCCGATGCTCGCCCCGATGACCAGGGCGATGGCCAGGGCGTCCGTCGAGGAGAGGGCCTGGTCGAGGATGAGGAAGCCCGCCGTGGCCGCGATGGCCGGTTCGAGGCTCATCAGGATCGCGAAGGTGGGCGCGGGCAGCCGGCGCAGGGCCATGAGTTCGAGGGTGTACGGGAGGACCGAGCTCAGCAGCGCCACGGCGATGCCCAGGCCCAGCGTGGAGGGGGCCACGAGCTTCGAGCCCGCCTCCATGATGCCCAGCGGCAGCGAGAGGACAGCGGCCACCACCATGGCCAGGGCCAGTCCGTCCGCCTGCGGGAAACGGCGGCCGGTGCGGGCGCTGAAGATGATGTACGCCGCCCACATGGCGCCCGCGCCCAGGGCGTACGCCGCCCCGACCGGGTCCAGACGGTCGAAGCCTCCGCCACTGAGGAGGACGACACCGCCGAGCGCCAGCGCCGCCCACACGAAGTTGACCAGGCGGCGGGAAGCGACGACGGACAGGACCAGCGGGCCCAGCACCTCCAGGGTGACGGCCGCGCCCAGCGGGATCCGGTCGACCGCCTGGTAGAACAGCGTGTTCATGGCGCCCATGGCGACGCCGAAGGCCACCACGGTGCCCCAGTCGGCGCGCGAGTGCCCCCGCAGCTTCGGCCGGCAGACGACCAGCAGGACGAGCGCCGCCGCCGCGAGGCGCAGGGTGACGACGCCGAGCGCACCGGCCCGCGGCATCAGCAGCACGGCGACCGCCGCGCCGAACTGGACGGAGAGCCCGCCCGCCACCACCAGGGCGACCGGGCCGAGGGCGGCCCTGCGTCCGCCGGGGCCGCCCGGCCGGCCGTGCCCGGTCTCGTCGAGAGCGGACACCGCCTCGGGCAGGGCGACGGCAGCGGCCGGCTCTGCGGCAGCGCGCGGGTCGTTCACCAGGAGCCTTTCCTTGTGGTCCAGCAGAATGCGCAGTCCATTGGAGTGCACCAGAAGGTTTACGATACGGCACCAAGCGGGAGCCGCTCACGTCCTCACCGTAGAGAGCTGCGCGCCTCCCGTGAAATGCCGGTTGCGCTCCAGTTATGCTCCGGACGCATGAGCACTGGACAGGGCACCGGAACCGGCGGCCGCGGTATCGATGTCCGGCATCTGCGGGCCTTCCTCGCCATCGCGGACGAACTCGGCGTCACCCGCGCCGCCGCCCGGCTCGGGGTCACCCAGCCCGTCGTCTCCCGTACGCTCGCCGCCCTCGAACGGCACCTGGGCGTCCGGCTCGTCGACCGGTCCACCCATCACCTGGCCCTCACTCCCGAAGGCGCCGCCTTCCGCGACAAGGCCGCCGTCGCGGTCGGCGCCTTCGACGAGGCCGTCGATCCCGGCCGGCTGCACCACCGGCCGCTGCGGCTCGGGCACGCCTGGTCCGCGTTCGGTCGGTACACCACGCCGCTGCTGCGGACCTGGCAGCGACGCCACCCGGGGACCCCGCTCGAACTGCTGCGCATCGACGACCGCACGGCCGGTCTCACCCGCGGCGAGGTGGACGCGGCGCTGCTCCGCGGGCCGGTGGACACCCCGGGACTGGTCACCGAGGTGCTGTTCACCGAGGCCCGGGTGGCGGCGGTGGCCTCCGACGGCCCGCTCGCCGCCCGCGCCTCGCTGTCCCTGGCCGACCTGACCGGCGGAGCGGTCGTCCTGAACACCGTCTCCGGCGCCACCACGCTCGACCTGTGGCCCCTGCGCGCGCGTCCCGCCGCCACCCTCACCGTCGCCAACACCGACGACTGGCTCACCGCCATCGCGGCCGGGCGGGGCACCGGGGTCTCGGGAGCCTCCACCGCCCAGATGCATCCGCACGCGGGCGTCACCTACGTGCCACTGGACGACGCCCCGCCGCTGCCCGTCCTGCTCGCCCGCCGGGACGGACCCGGCCATCCCTCGCTGCCCCGACTGGCCGAGCTCGCCCGGGAGATCGTCGCGAGCGAACAGCGGACACCACCCGGCGATTTCGCCCGCCGGCGGGAATGAGGCTGCTGCGTACGGGAGTTGCACGCCCTGTACGCATCGGGTCGATCGCTCCAGGGGGCATCTCATGACGGACACCGACGTCACCGCCATCACCGTGCACGGCACGGTCGCGGCCGGCTTCGAGGGCGTACGGGAGGAGTTCGCCGCCGTACTCGCCGCGGACCACACCGAGCCCGGCGGCCAGCTCGCCGTGTACCACCACGGCCGGCTGGTGGTGGACCTGTGGGCCGGGGAGGGCATCGCCGGGGACTCGCTTCCCGCCGTGTACTCGTCCACCAAGGGCGCCGCCCATCTCGTCGTGGCCCTGCTCATCCAGGACGGCGTCATCGATCCGGCCCGCACGGTCGCGTCGTACTGGCCGGAGTTCGCCGCCGAGGGCAAGGGCGAACTGACCGTGCGGGAGCTGATCTCGCACCGCGCCGGACTGATCTGGGCGGACGGCGGATTCAGCGTCGAGGAGCTGGCCGACGACCGGGCCGTCGCCGCGCGGCTGGCCGGTCAGCGGCCCTACTGGACGCCCGGTACGGCGTACGGCTACCACGCGCTGGTCATCGGAGCCCTCACCGGCGAGGTGGTCCGGCGGGCCACCGGGCGGTCGATCCAGGAGATCTTCGAGGAGCGGGTGCGCGCACCCTACGGACTCGACTTCCACCTGGGCCTGCCCGAGGCGCTGGAACCCCGCTACGTGGCCGTCCGCCCCGGTGTGCCCACTCCGGAACAGGCGGCGGAGGCCGCGGCGAATCCGCTCGACCTGGACAGCCTGACGGCGCTCGCGTTCGGCTTCGCCGAGGACCCGCCGCTCGATCTGATCGCCTTCGTCAACACCCGGGCGGTACGCGCACTCGGCCCGGCCTCGGTCGGCGGGGTCGGCTCGGCCCGGGGCCTCGCGGGCATGTACGCGGCCACGATCTCGGAGCTGGACGGCCGGGCACCGCTGCTCCAGCCGGAGACGCTGGCCGAGGCCGGCCGGGTGCGGTGGACGGGGACCGACGTGGTGACGGCCCAGGTCGACGCCTTCGCCCTCGGCTTCGAGGCACAGCAGGGGCACTACCCGGCCCTGGGCGAGGGCTCATTCGGACACTCGGGAGCCGCGGGCTCGCAGGCGTACGCCGACCCCGTCAACGGCGTGGCCTACGGCTACACCCGCCGCCGCTTCGCCCTGCCCGGCGGCGCGGCCCCGGAGAACGAGCGACTCTCCGCGGCGGTGAGCGAAGCCGTCGCGAAGATCTGACGCCTGCCGCCGTCTACGCGTCGAGCCCCTCCGCGAGCACCTCGGCGAGGTGCCGGGCCCGCCGCCCGGCCAGCTGGTCCAGCTGGGTGCGGCAGGAGAAGCCGTCGGCCAGCAGCTCCGTGCCGGGGTCCGCCGCCCGCACGGAGGGCAGGAGCTGGTCCTCCGCGCAGGCCACCGAGACGTCCCAGTGCCCCTTCTCGAAGCCGAAGTTGCCGGCCAGCCCGCAGCAGCCTCCGCTCAGCTCACCGCTGAGGCCCGCCCTTTCGCGGAGCCTGCGCTCGGCCGCGTCGCCGAACACCGCGTGCTGGTGGCAGTGGGTCTGGCCCGCGATCCGGCGGTCCAGCCGGGGTGGCGTCCAGTCCGGGGCGTACTCCTCCAGGTACTGGGCCAGGGTCCGTACGGAGGCGGCGAGCCGGGCGGCGCGCGGGTCGTCGGGCAGGAGCTCGGGCAGGTCCGTGCGCAGGGCGGCGGCGCAGCTCGGCTCCAGCACGACGAGCGGCTCGCCCAGGGCCGCGCCCATCCGGTCCAGGGTGCGGCGCATGACGGCGCGGGCCGCGTCCAGCCGGCCCGTCGACACGTAGGTGAGGCCGCAGCACACGCCCCGGCCGGGCAGTACGGGCGTACGGCCCGCCGCCTCCAGGACCCGTACGGCCGCCCGGCCGGCCTCGGGTGAGAGGTGGTCGGTGAAGGTGTCCGGCCAGAGCAGGACGGCGGGCCCGTCCCCCCGGGTACGCCGGCGGCGGAACCAGGCGCGGAACGTCTGCCGTGCCAGGACCGGGAGCCCGCGCCGCTGGTCGATGCCGGCGAGCCTCTTGGCGAGGGCTGCGAGCGGACCGATCCGCGCCAGGGCGTTGAGCACCCCGGCGACGGGGGCGGCCGTCCGCAGCCACCGTGGGAGTCCGCCCATCGCGTAGTGCGCGGCGGGGCGCGGCCGGCCCCGGTAGTGCTGGTGGAGGAACTCCGCCTTGTACGTGGCCATGTCGACGCCCACCGGGCAGTCGGTGCGGCAGCCCTTGCAGGACAGGCACAGGTCGAGGGCGTCGCGTACCTCCGTGGAGCGCCAGCCGTCCGTGATCACCTCTCCCGCGAGCATCTCGTGGAGCAGCCGGGCGCGGCCCCGTGTGGAGTGCTCCTCCTCGCCGGTCGCCCGGAAGGAGGGGCACATGACGTCCGGGCCCGCCGTCGCCGTACGGCACTTGGCGACGCCGACGCAGCGGCGTACGGCGGCGGCGAAGTCGCCGCCGTCGTGCGGATAGCCGAAGGCCACGTCCACGGGGCGCCGGGGGAGGACGGCGAAGCGGAGGTTCTCGTCGAGGCGGGCGGGGCGGGCGAGGATGCCCGGGTTCAGGCCGCCGTCGGGGTCCCAGAGGTCCTTGAACCGGGTGAACAGGCCGACCATCTCGTCGCCGTACATCCGGGGCAGCAGCTCGGCCCGCGCCTGTCCGTCGCCGTGTTCACCGCTGAGCGATCCGCCGTGCGCGACGACGAGGCCGGCCTGGTCCTCGGAGAAGCGGCGGAAGCGGGCCACGCCCTGCTCGGTCAGCAGGTCGAAGTCGACGCGTACGTGGATGCAGCCGTCGCCGAAGTGCCCGTACGGGGTGCCGCGCAGGCCGTGCTCGGCGAGCAGGGACCGGAAGTCGCGCAGATACGCGCCGAGGCGGGCGGGCGGCACGGCGCAGTCCTCCCAGCCCGGCCAGGCCTCCGTGCCGTCCGGCATCCGGGTCGCGGTCCCGGCGGCGTCCTCGCGGTTGCGCCACAGGGTCCGCATGCCGGCGGGGTCGGTGACGACGGTGCCGTCCAGGGCGTCGGCGGCACGCAGGATCCGGGTCGCGTGGGCGCGGGCCTCGGCGGGGGTGGCCCCGCCCGTCTCCACGAACAGCCAGGCGGCGCCGCGTGGCAGTCCGGCCGGTTCGCGTACGAGGTCGGCCGCCATGCCCTCGACGGTGAGCGGGCCGTGCGGGAGGAGGCCGGGGGCCGCTTCGGCGGCGGCCGACTCGTCGGCGTACCCGAGGACGGCGAGCGCGCGGGCACCCGGGGTCTCGACCAGGCGGACGGTCGCCTCGGTGACGACGGCCAGGGTCCCCTCGCTGCCGCAGAGGGCGCGGGCCGGGTCGGGGCCGCGTTCGGGGAGCAGCGCGTCGAGGGCGTAGCCGGAGATGCGGCGCGGGAGTTCGGGGAAGCCGGTGCGCAGGAGGGCGAGGTGGGTGGCGGCGAACGCGTGGAGGCCGGGCGGTGCGTCGGGCAGGCCCCGGCCGAGGTGCAGGCTCTCGCCGCCGCCGTACCGGACGACGCGCAGGCTCCGGACGTTGTCGGCGGTGGTGCCCCAGGCCACGGAGTGGGAGCCGCAGGAGTTGTTGCCGATCATTCCGCCGAGCGTGCAGCGGCTGTGGGTGGACGGGTCGGGGCCGAACGTCAGCCCGTACGGGGCGGCGGCGGCCCGCAGGTCGTCCAGGACGACGCCGGGCTGGACGACGGCGGTGCGGGAGGCGGGGTCCAGGGCGGTGATCCGCCGCATGTGGCGGGTGAGGTCCAGGACGACGCCGGTGCCGGTGGCCTGGCCCGCGATGGAGGTACCACCGCCGCGGGGCACGACGGGGGTGGCGTGTTCCCGGCAGACGCGGAGGACTTCCGCGACGTCCGCCGCGTCGCGGGGGGCCACGACGGCGGTGGGGACGCGGCGGTAGTTGGACGCGTCCATGGTCGTCAGGGCTCTGGCGGTCCTGGTGAAGTCCACGTCGCCGCGGACGGCCTGGGCGAGGGCTCGGGTGAGGTCGGGGTGCGGATGCGGGGCGGGCATGGGGCCAGCATGCCGGTCCCGGGTCCGGCGGCCCCGCACGTGGCGCGGGGCCGGCCGGGCTACTTGGCGCAGACCGCCTTGTCCGCTTCCACGCGCTGGATGTCGTCCGGCGCCTTCTCCGGTGCCGAGAGCGGGCTGCCCCCCGTGGTGAAGTCCGGGCCCAGTGTCAGCGTCATCGGGTCCATCGCGCCCGCGTCCGTCGTCGTCGGCTTGAGGGCCGAGGCCGACATGCCCATCATGTCGGCCAGCCGACGGGCCTGGTCCGCCTGGTTGGGGGCGTAGACGAGCTGGGTCTTCTTCACGTCCTCCGGCGCGTTCGCCTGGTTCGTGGACTTCAGCACGCCCTGTTCGTTCTGCAGCCAGTCCAGGGCGTTCTGCGCGGAGCCGGAGGGGGCGCCGCCGTTGTAGACGTCGACCCGCACGTCCGCCGCGTCGGCCATCTCGCCCTTCAGCTTGGCCTGCTCCTTGGCCTTCGCCTCGGCCTTCTCCTGCTTCGCCACCGCGGTGAAGGAGACGTCCTCGCGCATCATCGAGAAGACCTGCGGCGCCTTGGACTCGTCGAGGATGACGGTGGCCTTGTCGTTCGGGTTGTCGAGCACCGGGACCGTGGTGAAGGTGATGTTCTTGGGGTCGACCGACGCCAGCTCCATGCCCAGCTTGCGGAGCTGGTTTATGTCGTCGATCTTGTCGTCGACGGTCAGCGCCTTGGTGGCCGCCTCCGCGAGTGACCACATCTTGGTGGGGCTGGTCAGGGTGTCGCTGGACTTCAGCTTGCGCATCAGCGAGCCCAGGAACTGCTGCTGGATCTCGATGCGGCTCAGGTCGCTGCCGAACCCGACGGAGTGCCGGGTGCGCAGGAAGGCCAGGGCCTGCTCGCCCTGGAGGGTGTGCTCCCCCTGCGACAGCTTGAGGTGGGAGTCCTTGTCGTCGATGTCCTTGGCGAGGCAGACGTCGACGCCACCGACGGCGGCCGTCAGGGACTTGACCGCGTTGAAGTCGGCCACCATGAAGTGGTCGACCTCGATGCCGGTGAGCTCGGTGACGGTGCGCATGGTGCAGCTGGGGGTGCGGTCGGACTGCCCGAGGCTGGTGTTGAAGCGCCCGCCCGGGGTCGCGGGGATGTCCTTCTCCTCCCCGCTCTCCAGTTTCGTCGGGCACATGGGGATGTCCGCTATCAGGTCACGCGGGATGCTCAGCGCGGTCGCGTTCGTACGGTCCTTGGAGACGTGGAAGAGGATGTTGGTGTCGGCGTGGCCGACGCTCCCCGCGTCCCCGTAGCCCTCGTTGCCCTTGCCGGTCCGCTTGTCGGTCCCGATGACGAGGACGTTGATGGCGCGGTCCTTGCTGAAGCCACCGGTGCCCGCCCCGTCGGTGGAGACGGCGGTGATGTTGCCGTTGAAGTGCTGGTACACGAAGTAGCCCGCGGTGCCGACGCCCACCATCAGGAAGGCGAGCGCGCCGCCGGTCCACACCAGGGCCTTCTTCTTACGGGACGTCTGGGGCTTCGCCTTGCGGCGCCCGGTTGCCGCCGGTGCGGCGGCCCGGCTCCCCTGCTTCCGCGTCTCGCCCCGGCCCCCGCGTCCGCCGCCGGCACTCCGGCGCCCGCCACGCTGACCGGGCACGGTGGCCCGGTCGCCGGGCGGCGTCGCCCCGGGCTTCGTCCTGCGGCGCGCTCCGGACGTTCTGACGTCGGATGCACCGGTCGGTGCGGATGATCGCCCTGGGGAGGCACTCAATCGCAGTTCGTAATCACCGGTGTCGGGGTTGAGTACCCACTGGTCTGCGGGGTCGATACCCTCGTCCCGCCCACGGCCTTGCGCGTCCACGGTTGCCTGCGTCCTCCGTCGGGGCCACGCGGCGCCTCCCCCTTCAAGGCGCGCGGTGTGTCTTACGGCAGTGCCGACCTGGCAGGTCGACTGCACCGGAGCGCTCACACTAGCTGGCCACCGGCCCACGGGCGACGATCGTGATAAATCAATCTTCACACAGGGGACATAACACATCATTCACCACTACTCACCCGCCCAGCCCGTCACTTACCCCGGGGGACACCCGCCGCAGAACTCGGCTGGAGTCAGTTCAAGCCGGATTCCATACAGAAGTAGCCACAAGGAATCCCCAAACAAGTCGTCAATTCTCCTATAGTTGCCCTGGCTTGATCAGGAACAATCAACTCCAGTTGTGGCCCTTTCGTCGCCACCACACCTGAATATCCCGATTGCCCCTTTCGTCGCACCTGCCCTTGCCTCCGCACCCGTCCGCCCCGAGGACTCCGATTGCGCCCTTCACTCCGGCCCACCGCATTCGCCCTGCTGATCTCGGCAGCCGTTACCGGTGCCCCGTGCCTGTGGGCCGTCGCCGCCGCGCCCGCCTCGGTACGGGTGCCGCTCGCCTGGGGGGCGGGCACCGCAGCCGTGCTGCTGTGCGTCGCGGTGACCGTCACGGTCCACACGCTCCGCACCGCCCGCAATCTGCGCGCCCTGCGGGCCGCCGACTCCGAGCGCTTCACCGCCGAGACCTCCCGCCTCGTCTCGAACTCCGCCGCCGAGGCCCAGCGCTTCACCGCGGAGACCGCCAGGATCAGAGCGGCCGCCTCCGCCGATGCCGCCCGGGTCACCGCTGAGGCGGACGACCGGGTCGCCCGGGTCACCGTAGAGGCCGCCGAGCAGCACGAGCGGTTCACCGCCGAGACCGCCCGGCTCACCGCCCGCGCCCGGCGGGCCGAGAACGAGCGCTCCGCGGCGATCGCCGCCTCCGCCAACGCCGCCGGCCGGATGCAGGCCCTGGCCACGAGCATGCTGGCCGACCTGCGCGAGATGGAGCACCGGCACACCGCCGAGGACGTGCTCGGTGATCTGCTGCACCTGGACCACCGCACGGCCCAGGCGGGCCGTCTCGCCGACTCCATCGCCGTGCTGACCGGTGCGCGCTCCGGGCGCCGCTGGGCCAAGCCGATCGTCATGGAGTCGATCCTGCGCGGCGCGATGGGCCGTATCAGCGGCTACCAGCGTGTCCGCCTCCACTCGACCAGTGACGTGGCGATCGCGGGCCACGCCGCCGAGGGCGTCATGCACGCCCTGGCCGAGCTCCTCGACAACGCCGCCAACTTCTCGCCGCCCACCGCCGAGGTGCACGTGTACGTCGAGGAGGTCCCGGCGGGCATCGTCCTCACCGTCGAGGACAGCGGCCTGGTGATGAGCGATGTGCAGCTGCGCCGCGCCGAGCGGGCCGTGTCCGCCGAGAGCCAGGACCTCACCGGTATCTCCGGCACCCGGCTCGGCCTCACCGTCGTCGGCCGGCTGGCCAGGAAACACGGCCTCACCGTCTCCTTCCGGCCGTCGGCACGCGGCGGCACGGGCGCGCTGATGATGCTGCCGCAGGAGCTCATCTCCCGTGCGCCCACGCCCGGAGCCCGCCCGGAGCCCGCCCGGCATCCCGAGCCCGAACCGGACCACGCGACGCCGTCCACGGAGAACCGGGCACCGGCCGCCGCGGCGACGGGGTCCCCCCGCCCCGTGTCGCGCACCGACGCCGCGCCGGGGAACGCGGAGCCCGCACCCGGCTACCAGGAGTCCGTGTCCGAATCGACCGGTTCCGTCCCCCAGCTCGGTGAGAGCGGCCTGCCCAAGCGCCGCCGAGGCCGCACCCTGGCCGCCGCCGAAGCCCGTATCGGCAACGCCACCCCCGGCGGAGCCGAATCTCCCCGGCCCCGTACCACCGACCCGAAGGTGCAGGCTGCCCGCTTCAGCACCTTCAGCCAGGCGGTACGAGCCAATTCCCCGCACCCGGAAGGCAACACTCGATGACCGCGACCACGGACGAGAAGCTCAACTGGCTGCTGGAGGGGCTGCTCGACCGCACGCCCGGCGCCCGGCACGCACTGGTCCTGTCCCGGGACGGCCTGAAGCTGTGCCGGACCCCCGAGCTCTCCGTCGACCAGGCGGACCAGCTGGCCGCGATCTCCGCCGGCATCCAGAGCCTGTCGCACGGCGCGTCCATCGAGTTCGGTGACGGCACCGGCGGCGTACGGTCCGCGATGACCGAGTTCTACGGCGGCGTGCTGTTCATCGTCGAGGCGGGCGCGGGCGCCCACCTGGCGGTCGTGGCGGCGGAGGACTCCGACGTCGGCCTCGTCGGCCACAACATGAGCGAACTCGTCGAGCAGCTCGGCGAGTACCTCGTCGCCCCGCCGCGTGGCCCCGCCGCACCCGGCGATACGGCCACGGGAACCGCGGACGTATGACGTCC
This sequence comes from Streptomyces sp. NPDC005794, assembly GCF_042871445.1. Taxonomy (NCBI): domain Bacteria; kingdom Bacillati; phylum Actinomycetota; class Actinomycetes; order Kitasatosporales; family Streptomycetaceae; genus Streptomyces; species Streptomyces sp. NPDC005794. Next base: position 183,735 of record NZ_JBIAIN010000010.1, on the reverse strand, counting down.
GTCCCGCGTCCCCGCCCTGGACGCGACGACGACCCGGACCGGCTGTACACCCTCACGGGTGGCCGCAGCCGGTCCGACTCGGCCGCGTTCGACCTGGTGACGCTCGTCGTCGCCGAGTCCGCACCGAGCCCCGGGATGCAGTCGGAGCACGTCGCGATCCTGCGGATGTGCGACAGCCCCACCGCGGTCGTCGAGATCTCGGCCACCCTGAATCTGCCCGTGAGCATCGTCCGCATCATGCTGTGCGACCTGCTCGACACCGGCCGGATCAGCGCCCGCCACCCCCGTACTGCACGTGTCGAGGACCGGCTCCCCGACACCGACATCCTGGAACAGGTGCTCGTTGGACTCCGCAACCTCTGACCGTGCCGCCCTGCAGGCGACAGCCGACAACGGACTGAAGATCGTCGTTGTCGGCGGCTTCGGGGTCGGCAAGACCACCATGGTCCGATCCGTGAGCGAGATCCGTCCGCTCAACACGGAAGAGACCATGACCCGCGCGGGCGAGGCCGTCGACGACCTCGACGGTGTGCAGTCCAAGTCGTCCACCACCGTCGCCTTCGACTTCGGCCGCATCACGCTCGACGCGCGTTCGGTGCTCTATCTCTTCGGGGCGCCCGGACAGGAGCGCTTCTGGTTCCTGTGGGACCGCCTCTTCTCCGGCACCCTGGGCGCCGTCGTCCTCGCCGACACCCGGCGGCTGGCCGACTCCTGGTACGCCATCGACCGGCTGGAGCACCACGGCACGCCGTTCATCGTCGCGTGCAACGACTTCGGCGGACCGCTCCACAGCGAGCAGCAGATCCGCGAGGCCCTCGACCTCTCCCCCGACGTCCCGCTCGTGGAGTGCGACGCACGGGACCGCTCCTCCAGCAAGTACGTCCTGATCACGCTGGTCGAGCACCTCTACGCCCTCTCCGTCGCCCGCGCCGGGGACGCCGACGCGGCCCTCGCCGACGGCGGCCAGGGACCTGCGTCGATGACTCCGGAGCGCACCCTGTGACCAAGTGCCCCATGTCCGAGAACTTCGCCCCGCTGTCCGGGCCGCTCTTCCAGACGGACCCCCTGCGGGCGTACCGGGACATGCGCCGCGACCACGGCCCCGTGGCCCCCGTCGTGCTCGAAGGCGGCATACCCGCGTGGCTGATCATCGGTTACCGGGAGCTGCACCAGGTCACCAACGACCCGGTGCTCTTCAGCCGGGACTCCGAGCTGTGGAACCAGTGGGAACACATCCCGGACGACTGGCCGATGAAGCCGATGATCGGACGCGGCCAGCCGTCGATCCTCTACACGGTCGGTGAGCGGCACACCGTCCGCGCGGCCATGATCAGCAACGCGCTGGAGGCCGTCGACCCGTTCGCTCTCAAGCGGTACGCCGAGGAGTTCGCCGACGAGCTGATCGACCGCTTCTGCGCCGCCGGCCGGACCGACATCATCGCCGACTACGCGGTGCTGCTGCCCGCCCGGGTGCTGGCGAGGATCTTCGGATTCGGCGACGAGGTCATCGCCCCCCTCGTCGGCGCGATCAACGACCTGGTCAACGGCAACGAGAGGGCCTTCGCCGGCGTACAGTTCCTCGGCTCGTCCATGCACCAGCTCCTCACAGACAAGCACGCCGAGCCCGGCGACGACGTCGTGACCCGGATGCTCCAGGACCCGAGCGGCTTCACCGACGAGGAGATCATCGAGGACCTCATGGTGATGATGACCGCCGGCCACCAGCCGACCGCCGACTGGATGGGCAACTCGCTGCGGCTGATGCTCACCGACGACCGCTTCGCCGCGTCCCTGTCCGGTGGCCGGCACAGCGTCGCCGAGGCCATGAACGAGGTGCTCTGGGAGGACCCCCCCACCCAGAACGTGGCCGGCCGCTGGGCGTCCCGCGACACCCACCTCGGCGGACGTCACATCCGCGCCGGTGATCTGCTGGTCCTCGGTGTCGCCGCCGCGAACAGCGACCCGCAGATACGCACCGACGGCTCCGCCCTGACCGGTGGCAACAACGCGTTCCTCTCCTTCGGCCACGGCGAGCACCGCTGCCCGTTCCCCGCCCAGGAGACCGCCGAGGTCATCGCCCGTACGGGGATCGAGGTCCTCCTGGACCGGCTCCCGGACGTGGATCTCGCCGTCCCGGCGGACCAGTTGGTCCCGCGCCCGTCCCCGTGGCTGCGCGGGCTGACGGACCTGCCGGTGCGCTTCACGCCCACCCCCGCACTCGGAGGCCAGAAATGACCCGGATCGCCCTCGATCCCCTCGTCGCCGACCTCGACGCCGAGAGCGCCGCGCTGCGCGCCGCCGGCCCGCTGGCCGAAGTGGAGCTCCCCGGCGGGGTGAGGTGCTACGCGGTGACGCACCACGCCGAGGCCCGCCAGCTGCTCACCGACAGCCGTGTGGTCAAGGACATCAACGTCTGGAACGCCTGGCAGCGCGGCGAGATCCCGATGGACTGGCCGCTGATCGGTCTCGTCAACCCGGGCCGCTCGATGCTGACCGTGGACGGCGCCGAGCACCGCAGGCTGCGCAGCCTGATCGCGCAGGCGCTGACGGTGAAGCGGGTGGAGCGGCTGCGGTCCGGCATCGAGGCCCTGACGAACGCCTCCCTGGACCGGCTGGCGGCGCTGCCCAAGGGCGAGACCGTCGACCTGAAGGCGGAGTTCGCCTACCCGCTGCCGATGAACGTCATCAGCGAGCTGATGGGCGTGGACGCGGCCGACCACCCCCTGCTCAAGGAGCTGTTCGAGAAGTTCTTCTCGACGCAGACCCCGCCGGAGGAGGTCCCGCAGCTGATGGCGGACCTCGGCGCCCACTTCACGAAGATCGTCGACGGCAAGCGGGCGAACCCGGGCGACGACCTGACCAGCGCCCTGATCGCGGCCTCCGAGGACGGCGACCACCTCAGCGACGAGGAGATCGTCAACACGCTGTCGCTGATCATCGCGGCCGGTCACGAGACCACGATCAGCCTGGTCGTCAATGTCGTCGAGGCACTCCAGACCCACCCCGAGCAGCGCGAGCGCGTGCTGAGCGGTGAGGTGCCGTGGGAGAACGTCATCGAGGAGACCCTGCGCTGGAACACCCCGGCCACGCACGTCCTGATCCGTTTCGCGACCGAGGACATCGAGGTCGGCGACAAGGTCCTGCCGAAGGGCGAGGCCCTGATCGTCTCCTTCGGCGCGCTGGGCCGTGACGAGGCGCAGTACGGACCGACCGCCGGTGCGTTCGACATCACCCGCTCCCCGAACCGCCACATCGCCTTCGGCCACGGTCCGCACGTCTGCCCGGGCGCCGCGCTGTCCCGGCTGGAGGCGGGGGTCGCGCTGCCCGCGCTGTACGAGCGCTTCCCCGGCCTCGACCTCGCCGTACCGGCCTCCGCACTGCGGAACAAGCCGATCCTGACCCAGAACGACCTGCACGAGCTCCCGGTCGACCTGGGCTGATCCGGGCCCGCACCGGTCGCCCACGATCCGGAGCATGCGTCTCATCCGACGGACACGGCCCCCGACCGCTTCCGGAGGGACTACGCTCCGGATCGTGGCTGACATCCAGATTCCCGCAGACCTCAAGCCCGCCGACGGACGTTTCGGCGCCGGCCCCTCCAAGGTGCGGACGGAGGCGGTCGACGCGCTGGCCGCGACCGGCACCTCTCTTCTCGGTACCTCCCACCGCCAGGCCCCGGTCAAGAACCTGGTCGGCGAGGTACGCGACGGCGTGCGCAGCCTCTTCTCCCTCCCCGAGGGATACGAGGTCATCCTGGGCAACGGCGGCTCCACCGCCTTCTGGGACGTCGCTACGCACGGTCTGATCGAGAACAAGTCCCAGCACCTGAACTTCGGCGAGTTCTCCTCGAAGTTCGCGAAGGCCGCCAAGCTCGCCCCGTGGCTGGCCGACCCGACCGTCATCGCCTCGGACCCGGGCACCCACCCGGACCCGCAGGCCGAGGCGGGCGTCGACGTCTACGCCTTCACCCACAACGAGACCTCGACGGGTGTCGCCGCCCCGGTCAAGCGGGTCGCGGGCGCCGACGAGGGCTCCCTCGTCCTCGTGGACGCCACCTCCGGCGCGGGCGGCCTGCCGGTCGACATCACCGAGACGGACGTCTACTACTTCGCCCCGCAGAAGTCCTTCGCCTCCGACGGCGGCCTGTGGATCGGCGTGTTCTCGCCCGCCGCCCTGGACCGCGCCGCGCGCGTCCACGCCTCGGGCCGGCACGTCCCGGAGTTCTTCTCGCTGCCCACGGCGATCGACAACTCCCTGAAGAACCAGACGTACAACACCCCGGCGCTGGCCACCCTCTTCCTGCTGAACGAGCAGCTGAAGTGGATGAACACCCAGGGCGGCCTGGACTTCACGACCGGCCGCACGGCCGCGTCCTCGCAGCACCTGTACGGCTGGGCCGAGGAGTCCAAGTACGCCACCCCGTTCGTCACCGACCCGGCGAAGCGCTCGCAGGTCATCGGCACCATCGACTTCGAGGACGGCGTCGACGCGGCGGCGGTCGCCAAGGTGCTCCGCGCCAACGGCATCGTCGACACGGAGCCGTACCGCAAGCTGGGCCGCAACCAGCTGCGCGTCGCGATGTTCCCGGCGATCGACCCGGCGGACGTCCAGGCGCTCACCGCCTGCATCGACTACGTGATCGACAAGCTCTGACGCTCACACCTCAGGTACGGCCCCGCACACCTCGGTGTGCGGGGCCGTACCTGCTTCACCGGCAGGGTGATGATGCGTCTGCGGGACAAGCGGGCTACTCCGCCCTGACGGTGATGTTCTCGACACCAGCCTGTCCAGGAGGGCCCGCCATGTCTGCAGCCGCGACCTGCGCAACAACGTGGCCGGGAATGCCCGCCCTGTCGTGATCCGCGACGATCAGAGACCTTGCCCGGAGCCCGCCTCCCGGCCCGGCGCACCCTCCCGGACCGCGTCCAGGCGCCAACGCACCTCGCCGTCCACCTGCTCGCCGGTCGGCCGCAGTCCCGCAGCCGCGGCCACGGCGGCGGACGCGGCGTGGTCCGGGTGGACGTGGGCGACGACGGTCCGGACGGAGCCCCGGTCCAGCAGGTGCCGGACCAGGCCCCTCGCCCCCTCCTTCGCGTATCCCCTCCCCTGCCACCGGGTCCCGACCACCCAGGCCACCACCGCCCGCTCCCCGCGCACGGTGGCCTGGACGTAACCGGCCAGGCTCCCGTCGCCGCGCACCCGGAGCACCCAGTTCCACCAGAGTTCGGCGGGGTCGGGCGAGCCGGCGCGCCGGCGCTCGTAGCGGGCACGCAGGGTGTCGGCGTCCTCCGGGGCGCCTCCCGTGTAGGCGTGGAGGGCGGGGTCGAAGAGGACCACGGCCATTTCCTCCGCGTGTGCGACCTCGAGCGGGAGCGCGTCCAGGCGGGAGGTGGAGAAAGGCTCGGGGGCCCCGTCGACCTGCATACGGCGGAGCCTACGCGGCGTCAGCGGCTGAGCCGCTGGAACCTGCGCACCGCGAGGGGCAGGAACACCAGGGTGATCACCAGCGGCCACACCAGCGCCATCAGCAGCGCGTGCTCCTCGACCCAGGTGCCCCCGCTCGCCACCGGGTTGCCGAACAGCTGCCGGACGGCGGTGACCGTGGAGGAGACCGGGTTCCAGGCGGCGACCGCGCCCAGCCAGTCAGGCATGAGAGAGGGGGCGACCATCGCGCTGGAGATCATCGTGACGGGGAAGGCGATCGCGTACAGACCGCCCGCCGATTCCGCGTTCGGGACGAGCAGCCCCAGCCAGACTCCCACCCAGATCAGGCTGAACCGCAGCAGCAGGAGCAGCCCGAACGCCCCCACGGCTTCCAGCGGGCCGCCGTCCGCCCGCCAGCCGATCGCGAATGCGGTGGCCGCCAGGATCACCAGCTCGGCGCAGGCGACCACGAGGTCCGCGCCCCCGCGGCCGGCGGTGACGGCGGACGGGGCCATCGGCATCGACCGGAAGCGGTCGACGACCCCCTTGCCGGCGTCGGTGACCACGGCCATGGCGGTGTTCATGAAGCCCAGCGTCATGGTCGTGGCGAACATGCCGGGCATCAGGAACTCTCGGTAGTCGCCACCCCCGGGCACCTTCATCGCACTGCCGAAGACGTAGCCGTAGAGCAGCACGGAGATGATCGGGAAACCGAGCTGCCAGACGATCGCGAGGGGCTGCCGCTGGTAGTGGGTGAGGCTGCGGCGGGTGACGTTCCAGCAGTCGGCGAGCGTCCAGTACGCGCGGCTCCGCTCGCGGCCGGTGGTGGCATGCAGTCCGAGTGCGGTCATGCCGCGACCTCCGTTCCGGTGACGGCTTCCGCTCCGTGGCCCGTCAGACGCAGGAACACGTCGTCCAGGCTCGGTCGGCGCAGTCCGACGTCCTCCACCGCGATCCCCTGGTCCTGAAGTGCCCGCGCGACCTCGGTCAGCGCGGCCACCCGGTCGGCGACCTGGGCGTGCACGCGACGGTCCGGCGTGTCCGTCACCACCAGCCCTCCGCCCGCCACCCGGTCCACGGCCTTCGCCACTGCCGGGAGGTCGGCCGCCTCGGCGGCGACGACCTCGATCCGGTCACCGCCGACCCGGTCCTTGAGCCCGTCCGGGCTGTCATCGGCGATGGCCCGCCCCCGGTCGATGACGGTGATGTGCGAGGCGAGCCTGTCCGCCTCGTCGAGGTACTGCGTGGTCAGCAGCACCGTCGTACCGCCGGCCACGAGCGCCTGTACGGCGGCCCAGACCTCGCCGCGGCCACGCGGGTCGAGTCCCGTCGTCGGCTCGTCCAGGAACAGCACGGCGGGCGCGAGGATCATCGAGGCGGCCAGGTCGAGCCGGCGCCGCATCCCTCCGCTGTACTCCGCGACGCCCCTGCCCCCGGCGTCCACCAGGTCGAACTGCTCCAGCAGCTCTCCGGCACGCCGCCGGGCCCCGCCGCCCAGGTGGAAGAGTCGGCCGAACATCTCCAGGTTCTGCCGGCCCGTGAGCACCTCGTCCACGGCGGCGTACTGCCCGGCGAGGCCGATCCGGCTCCGTACCCGCTGCGGCTCGCGCGCCACGTCCAGGCCGGCGACCTCCGCCCGGCCTCCGTCGAACCGCAGCAGGGTGGCGAGCACCCGCACGGCGGTGGTCTTCCCTGCACCGTTCGGTCCGAGCAGCCCGTGCACGGTTCCGGGACGGACGGCCAGGTCGAAGCCGTCGAGCGCGCGTTTCTCTGCCCCCTTCTTCGCCCCGTACCGCTTCACGACCCTTTCGGCAGCACGGCATATCCGGATGCGGACATGGCGTTCACTCCCCTTCCCTTCACCCCTACAACTGGGTACACCGTACCCGATTGCGAGTACGGTGTACCCAGTTTTACGGCGGAGGCTTACCCTGAGGCCATGACGAAGAGCGAACCGGCAGGCGGCACCACCACGGGGAGCGGCGACATCGCCCGCAGCCTGGAACTCCTCTGGGGCACCGGCGAACGACCCAGCCGTGGCCCCAAGCCGGGCCTCACGCTCGACCGGATCGTCGCCACGGCCGTCGGGATCGCCGACGCGGAGGGCCTGGACGCCCTCTCGATGCGCCGGCTGTCCACCGAGCTCGGCACCGGCACGATGACGCTCTACCGCTACGTCCCCGGCAAGGCCGAACTGCTCGACCTGATGCTCGACCGCGTCCAGGGCGAACCGCTCACCATGGACGCCTCGGGGGTGCCGGACGACTGGCGGACAGCCATCGACGTCATGGCCCACACCTACCGGGCCACCCTTCACGCCCACCCCTGGCTCCTCAAGATCAACCAGGCGCGCACGGTCCTCGGCCCGAGTGCCCTCCGCGGCCTCGAACTGGCGCTGACCGGGCTCCGGGGGATGGGCCTCACCGACCCCGAGCTGATCAGCGTGATCATCACGGTGAACAGCTTCGTCGAGGGTCTGGCCCGCACCGAGAACCACGCCGCGGAAGCCGCGCGGGACACGGGCCTGAGCGACGCCGCCTTCTGGGAGGGCCAGCACCCCTACCTGGAGCGGGCCATGCTGAGCGGCGACTATCCGCGCATGGCCGCCCTCTCGGAGGACGCGTTCGGGCCCGGCTTCGACCATTTCGCGTTCGGCCTCGCCCGCATCGTCGACGGCCTCGGGGCCCTGGTCCGGCAGCGCGCTGGACAATGACCCGAAAAGCACGGATCGCCCCGGTTTCATGCACCATGGAATACATGGAGACGATCCGTGAGCTAGAGCCTTTCGTGAAGCAGTACACCGTCCTGCTCAGCAGCCGCAGGCCGGACGGATCAGCTGCCCGCACCCCCGTCAGCATCGCCGTGGAGGGGGACCACGCCTATATCCGTACGTTCTCCTCGGCCTGGAAGGTCGACCGGATGCGCAACCACCCGGTGGTGGAGATCGCCCCCTGCACCGTGCGCGGCGCGCCGACCGGGCCGCCGGTGAAGGCCTGGGCGCGGCTCCTGCCGCAGGGCTCGAAGGAGAACACCCACGCCGCCCGGACGCTCTCCCGGAAGTACCCCGCGCTCCACGGCGTGGCGGTCCCGCTCACCCACCGGCTGAAGCGTGACCGCACGCTCCATTACGAGCTGCGGCCGGTCACCGACGACATCTGAGCGAGCCGGGCGGACGAGGTCCTCACCCGCGGCGGCGCTTGGCCGCGAGCAGGGCCAGCACGATCACGACGACCGCCACGGCGCCCCCGGTAGCCGTGCCCTTCGTCGCTCCCCCGTCCTCGCCGTCGCCCCCGGGCGACGTCCCGCCGCCCCCGCCGTTCGGCGAGGACTCCTTGCCGCCGCCCTCCACCTCCACGCGCACCACTTCGCTGTGCTCCCCCTCGGAGCCGAACATCATCGCGGAGCCGTCCGCCGTGTACGTCACCGACTCGGACTGGCCCTGGAGCGGCACGCTCACCGCACGGTCGGCACCGAGCCGGCCGTCCTCGAAGGCGTAGCCCCGGGCGCTGAAGTACGAGCGCAGCACCAGGTTTTCGCCGTCCGGCGAGAACGCCCCGTCCGTCACCCACGGCACCTCGCCCACGCGCCGGAAGACATTGGACCCACCGGCCGTCAGCTTCTCCGGACCCTCGTAGAGACCGCCGCCGTCCTCGTTCTTCGAGGCGATGTACACCCGCCCGGTCCGGGGGTGGACCATCATCGCCTCGGCGTTGCGCGCCCCGTCCGCGTACGTCACGTCGAACTGTGTCGCCCGCACCGTGGCGTTCGCGAGCCGCTCCGGCTCGGGGAAGCGGTAGATCCAGACGTGGTCCCAGGAGCCGTCGAGGTTGTCGCCGATGTCCCCGACGTACAGATTCCCGTCGGGCCCGATCGAGATCGCCTCCACGTCGCGGGGCTCCCCCACACCCTCCATGGTGATCGTCGCCACGGTCCTCCCGGTCCGGGAGTCGACGGCGTAGACGTACGGCCCGTCCTCGCTGTCGTTGTGTGTCCAGTAGACCCCCGGGTGGATCCGGCTGGCGGCGAGCCCGCTCGACTCGGTGATCCGGGAGTCCTCGATCGTGAAGGTCCGGTCCGCCCCGTCCCCGTCGTCCGCGACGGCGGGCACCGCCCCCGTCAGGAGCAGGAGGGCGGCGGCAGCGGAGACGGTCAGCAGCGATCTCATGGCACAAGTGTCCACCGTCACGTCGCAGGCCGGAGCGGTGATCGGCCATGATGTCGCCATGCGTTTTCTCTTCGTCGGCGACTCCATGACCATCGGGCGTCGCGGCGACTTCACCTGGCGTTACCGCATGTGGCAGCACCTCGAAGCGACCCTCGGCGACGGCGGGTACGCGATCACGGGCCCGCGCACCACGCTGTACGACACCGAGGCGAATGCCCCGTGCTCCCACGCCTACGGCGACGCCACCTTCCCCGCGCCCGCGCGCCGGCACCTGGCCGGCTGGGGCGAGGGCTGGCTCCACATGGCCCCCGTCATCGCGGACACGGTCACGGCGGCCCGCGCCGACGTCCTGCTGGTCTCACTCGGCCTGATAGACCTCGGCTTCTACACGGACAGCACGCAGACAGCCGCGAACGTACGGGCGTTCATCACCGCGGCCCGCACCGCGAACCCCCGGATCAAGCTGGTGCTGCTCCCCGTCATACCGAACGTCCGGGCGGAGTCCGACGCCCCCTTCGCCGCCGAGTGCGACCGCTTCAACACGCTGCTCGCGAAGGCGGTCGCCGACCTGGACGCCCCCTCGTCCCCGGTCCTGCTGGCCTCGCACCCCGTGGGCTACGACATCCACACGGACACCTACGACGGCACCCACCCCGGCCCCACCGGCGAACACAAACTGGCCGGTGCCTTCGCCCACGCGATGCACACGGCCTGGGGCGTGGGCGGCCCGTACGCGGGAGCGCTGGCGGCGGCCTGATCCCCGTGGGCCTCGCGGTCACGGGGCCCACGGGGTCACAGCACGCCCCCCGCCTCGTCGTGGAACACCTCCGGCCAGTACCGGTAGTCGTCGTGCCCGGCCGCGGGCAGGCAGGCGATCGGGTCGGCCGAGGCGAGCACGGCCACCATCGTGTCGGCGAGCTCGTGGTAGAACTCCCCCGTACTGCCCATCAGGTCGTGTTCCTCCTCCAGCTTCTGCTGCCGGCTGTGCATCCAGACCGTGAAGGCCAGGGTCGACACGTCGGCGTTGACCGGGGTCACCGTCTCGTCGTCGATCAGCGCGTAGTGGACCATGCCCGTACGGCCGTCGACGAGGGCGTCGAAGTCGTGCATCAGACCGCCGACGACCAGCAGGCGGTCCGATCCTTCCGGCAGCTCCCCGGTGAGCTGGAGGTGCTGCAGCTCGGGATTGGCCCGGATCTCCGCACGGTGGACAGCCAACGTCTTCAGGATGTCCCCGGGTTCGTCCAGCCAGAACATCAGCCCGTGCCGAGGCAGTCCGACCTCGGCCAGAAATCGCCGGGTCGGCTCGTGCTCCAGCTCCTCGGGCAGATCGGCCCGGGCGATCCGGACGACCTCCTCCGCGCCGAACTCCGCCTCGATGAAGTCCGCCGGCAGATCGAGCCGCAGTCCCCTGCCCGGCGCCGCGATCAGGGCCATGGGCCGGAACAGCGAGGCGATCCGCCAGACCGACGGCACCTCGCCGTCCCACTCCACGTCCCCCCATCCGTCCTCGCCCCAGTCCTCCTGCGTGAAGACGGAGAGCAGGAGCGCCGAGGCCTCCTCGACGACCTGGGCGCCGGTGCGGCCCCGCAGAGGCGTGAACCGGCCGCTCAGCGCGCCGAATTCGGCGATGGCCGTCAGGAAGCGCGCGAGCGCGTCGATCGAGGGGGCGAGCGGGTGGAGCTCGGCGTGCTCGGGGGCGTACATGCTCAGGCTGAAGACCCGGCCCGTCTCCCCGTCGACCACGACCGCCTGTGCCTCGCCCCCGTCGACCAGCAGATGCCCGACCACCACGGTGCCCGCTGTGCGCGGATCGAGGTCGCCCGGGTCGTACTCCTCGTCGACCAGGTCAGCAGCCGTGATCATGCGTGCCCCGGCGAGGTGGGGAAAGCGCATGGTCTCGTGCGCGCCCGACAGCACGCCGTCGATGAGCGCCCGCCGTGTCGCCGCGTGCGTGATGCCCGGGTGGATGGACTCCTCCGGTACCGCCATGGCCGTCCCCGTCATGCCCCAACCCCCACAGTGCGTCGTCCGTGCGTCCTTGCCGATGACGTCCACGGTAGGGACGACCACTGACAACGGGACCCGCTCCTCGCGCCGGACGGAGCCCCGGGCCGGAACCGGATCGAGGGACCTCGCGTCATCGTCACCAGCGGGTCCTCGCGGGGAGGCGTCCGGACTGGAGCATGAGCGCGTGGCGAAGAAGCGGGACGGCCGGGCACCGGGCTGGAGCTGGCAGCGGGGCCGTGCGGTCGCCCTGCTCTGCCTCCTGGTGGCGGTCCTGCTCGTCTTCCCCGGACTGGTCCCCAACACCCCTGGTCGTGTGGGCAGTCTGCTGGAGACCTTCCTCCCCTGGCTCGGCCTGGCCACCCCCGTCCTGCTGGTCCTGGCGCTCCTGCGCCGCTCGTTCCTGGCGTCGGCCCTGCTGCTGGCGCCCGTGGCCGCGTGGTTCGCCCTCTTCAGGGGCATGCTGTTCGCCGGAGGCCAGGCGCCGGACGGCGCGTTCACCGTGGTCCAGCACAACGTCAGTGACGTGAATCCCGAACCCGCCGCCACCGCACGGGCGTTGGCCGGGACGGACGCGGGCCTCATCGCCCTGGAGGAGCTGACGGCCCCGGCCCTGCCCGCCTTCGAGGAGGCGCTGGCCACCGACTACCCCCACCACGCGACGAGGGGCACGGTCGGCCTCTGGTCGAAGTACCCCCTCACCGGCGTACGGCTGGTGGACATCAGGCCCGAGGGCGTCGGGGAGGGCTGGAACCGGGGCCTGCGGGCGACGGCCCGTACGCCCCGGGGCGAGGTCGCCGTGTACGTCGCGCACCTGCCCTCGGTACGGATCGGCGCGACCGGGCTCACCTCCGGACGTCGGGACGAGAGCGCCGCTCTCCTGGGCGAGGCGATCGCCGCCGAGCCACTGGACCGGGTGATCCTCCTCGGCGACCTCAACAGCACGCTGGACGACCGCGGTCTGGAACCGGTCAGCTCGCTGATGACCCCGCCGGGGCCCGGCTTCGCGTTCAGCTGGCCCGCGAAGCTCCCGGTGGCCAGGATCGACCAGATCCTCACCCGGTCGGCGACGGTCACCCGCCTCCGCCCGCTGCCCGCCACCGGAAGCGACCACCTGCCCCTGGTGGCGGACATCGGACTCTGAACACGGCAGGGGCCGGCCCCTCGCACCGGTAACGGGCGGCCCCGCTCAGGCCGTCGGCTCCACCCCGAGCATCGCGAGCCCCAGTTGGGTCAGCTCCTCCGACACCTCGTCCGGGCGGGCCCTGCGCGGACGGCGGGCGTGGTGGGCCATGAGTTCGTGGACCGTACCGACCATCACCATCACCACGACCCGGTGGTCCCGTTCCTCCACCTCCCCGCGCACCGCCGCGCGCTCGGCCTCACCGGTCAGGAAGTCGGTCCACAGGTCACGCCACCGCTTGCAGTGCGCGTCCACCGCCGGGCTCACGCCCAGCACCTCGACGAACGTCACCCGCGCCGCACGCAGGTCCCGGGTCACCGCCGACACGTACGCGTCGAAGAGCCGCCGGAAGCGCTGCCCCACCGGACAGTCGTCCATCCCCTCGGAGAGCAGGGCCACTTCCGACGCCCGCAGTCCGCTGGTCGTGATCTGGTTGTGCAGGGCCGTCAGCAGGCCCTCCCGGGAGCCGAACTCCTCCCAGAGCACCTCCTCCGGCACCCCGGCCGTCTCGCACAGGGCCTGCTCCGACGTCTGCGCGTACCCGTACACACCGAACAGCTCCAGGCCGGCGTCGAGGAGCTGTTCACGGGCCCGCGCACGCATGCCGTCGACAGCGCCGGTCACTTGGTTCGCCAGGACATCCATCACGGGTCCTCCTTGGTCTGCCCCTGCCCGGCCCGCACACGCCCGCGATCGAAACGGGTCGTGAGAGCCGGAGGGGCTCGGGCGCCCCTGGATGGCGCGTGCGCCATTGTCCTGGTACGTCCTGTCTTACGCACCCCACGCCGCGCCGTCGGTCCCACAGTCCCTCAGTACCGGGGAGCGCTCGCACAGTTGTACAGAATCGACCTGATCAGCGGTCGGCGTCACCCTTCGCCGCCCGGGAGCCCATCCGGGCCGCCCGATCGCACGCGCCCCGGAGGTGAAGCCGCCGAGATCCCGAAGGCGGCGACGGCCTCGACGGACACCGCCACCACCGCGGACACACCGCGCTCAAGGGCCAGCCACCCGCCAGCCGCGTCCCCAACCGCACGGATCAGAACACTAGGGCGTGTTGCCGCGCAGCTTGCGCCGTTCCCAGCGGTTGGGGTGACGGATGATCACTCCCGCCATGCCGCCGGACCCGGTGAGCCGGATCAGCGGGGTTCCCGGGAGACGGTCGGGAGTGGTCTTGTCCTTCAGCCCGCCGACGCCGGGATCCATGCCCCCGGTCTCCACGGCCCAGGCCTCGGGAATGACGATCGTGACGCCGGCCATCTCCCCGTAGGCCTCCAGCGCGACCTCGGTGAGGTTGCACCGGGTGCGGGTGAAGTCGAGCTTCACCCCGCCCACGCCTCCGTGGGCGACCAGGTGGCTGGGCACCTCCCAGCGCCCGGGGCCCCTGGACGCGCCGTGCATGCCGCCCTTGAGCACCAGCGGCGGCCGGCTCTCGGGGGGAATCACCCTCGGCAGGTCGGCGGTGAGGACGGCCAACTCGGCGTGGGTCTTGGACGTCAGCGCCTGCTCCAGGCGCGAGTCCAGCTCGTCGAGATCGATCCGCCCCTCGGCTGCCGCGTCCCGCAGCTGCTCCACCGCTGCGTCCCGGTCGTCGTGCGAGGCTCGGAGCTCTCCTGGGGGAACAGGGTGCGCGGAGGGCTGCGGGGTCTGGGCAGTCATGGGACCAAGAATAGACACTCGGCGTGCTGTTGGGCAGGTGCTCGCCGGCTCCCGGAGTCGCTGGGCTCCGGACGACGGGCTCGGCAGCGGCCTTGAGCCCGAGGCACCGTGCCCCGAGCTGCCGGAAAACCCCTTCCACTGCCGGTTCTCGTCCCTCCGTACGGTCACGCGGCCACGGTGACGGCGTCGGTGGCCGGCGTGCGGAGTGTCCTGCCCGCCGTCCCGAGGCTCGTGCCCAGGGTGAGCACGGTGGCGATGGCGCCTTCTCCTCGACGGTCAGGGTGGGCAGCAGGTTGTACTGCTGGAAGATGAAGCCGATCCGGTCCCGTCAGCGCTCCGGGAACGCCTGCCCGCACGCGCTGCAGAACTTCGGCGCCCGGTCCGCGGACAGCCGCCCGCACTCCGGGCACACCAGGTCCAGCATGCAGGGGGCCTCGCCGCCCTCGTACGCGGGAGTGCGCACGGCCGGCTTGATCGTCAGCCCGGGCCGGCGGCGGTGCACCGTGAAGTACGTCAGCCCCTCCGGCCCCGCCGCCAGGGCGCGGCGCGAGGTGCGGGGCAGCCAGGTGACGGTCGTCGGGACGAGGTCCAGGGTGTCTCCGGCACCCGTACGCAGACTGCCGGTGCCCGCGAGGACGACGAGGAGCACGTCCAGGACGTCCTCCTGGTGCTCACCCACCTCGGCGCCCGGCGGCAGTTGGACGAGGTTGGCGTCCAACTCCCTTCCCTGCTCGGCGAGATGCCACAGAGCTCCGCGCCCACCGGGAGCCGCGGAAGCGAGGAGTTCGTCCAGCACGGTCAGTACCCGGGGGGTGGCGTTCACGCCGCGACCTCCTCGTCGTACCGCTCGCGCGCCTCGTGGACCTGGTCGAAGTGGGTCTCCGCCCAGCTCTTCACGGCGGACAGGAGGCCGCTCAGGCTGTACCCGAGCTCCGTCAGCTCGTAGTCCACGCGCACGGGCACGGACGGTGTCACGGTCCGCGTGACGAGGCCGTCCCGCTCCAGGGAGCGCAGCGACTGGGTCAGCATCTTCTGGCTCACGCCGGCGATCCTGCGGCCGAGGTCGCTGTAGCGCATCGGGCCGTCCCGCAGGGCGCTCACGATGAGGCTGACCCACTTGTCACCGAGGCGGCCGAGCAGTTGGTTGGTCGGGCAGTCCCTGAGGAAGGCGTCGTACGCGGATCGGGCGTCCTCGCGGCGCTGGGCCGCGGTGCGGGTGGCCATGGGCGGTCTGTCTCCGGTCCTACCTGTGGGTGGCCTACGCACCTCGACGTACGTACTTACCGAAGGAGAGTAACTCTTCCTAGGTTTGCGGGGCGGGAGGAACCCGCACCCCTACGGAGGAGTGATCCATATGCGTGCTGTGGTGGTCAGGACATTCGGCGGGCCCGAGTCGGTGGAGCTCGTGGAGACCGCGGTGCCCGAGCCCGGTGCGGGCCAGGTGCGGATCAAGGTGGCGGCGTCCGCCGTCAACCCGGTGGACGCGGCGTACCGCGCGGGCTTCCTCGTCCCGCTGCCCGAGGGCGGCCTGCTGGGGCTCGGCTGGGACGTGGCGGGGACGGTGGACACGGTGGGCGAGGGAACGCCGTTCGCCGCCGGGGCCGAAGTGGTCGCGTTGGCGTACGGTCCGGGGACGGTCAAGGCGCAGGCGGACTACGTGGTGGTGGACGCGTCGGCGGTCGCGCCGGCCCCCGTCTCCGTGGACTCGGTCCACGCGGCGACCGTGCCGCTCAACACCCTGACCGCCGCTCAGGCGCTGGACCTGCTGGACCTGGCCCCCGGGTCCACTCTGCTGGTCACGGGCGCGGCGGGCGCGGTCGGCGGCTATGCCGTCCAGCTCGCCCACCTGGCCGGAATCACCGTCGTCGGGGTGGCCGGCCCGGCCGACGAGGAGCTCGTACGGTCCTTCGGCGCGGACCGGTTCGTGGAACGCGGCGCGGCGGCCGGCCCGTTCGACGCCGTACTGGACGCGGCCGTGGCCGGCGCGGACGCGCTGGCGTACGTGAGGGACGGGGGCGACTACGTGGGCGTCATCCCGCAGGCGGACCCGCCGAGCGTGCGGGGCATCCGTGTCCAGGTGGTCGAGGTGGCCGCCGACGGCGCCCGGCTCGCCGAGCTGGTGAAGCTGGTCGATCAGGGCGTCCTGACTCCCCGGGTCGCCCGCGCCTACTCCCTGGAGCAGGCGGCCGACGCACACACCCGCCTCGCGGAGGGCGGCGTACGGGGCCGGCTCGTGCTCGTTCCCTGAAACGGGCAGGTCAGGGCGGCGCCGGCCGGACGGGATGCCTCCGTAAGTGGAGGCCTCCCCCCGCCGGTCCGAAACCGCCGGCCGGGCCTGATGACCGCAGTAGCCTCGCCGCATGACGCAGCCGACGTTCTCGACACCTCCGGCCCCGGACGCCACATGCGTCGCGCTCACCCGGACCCTGCGCCGCCGGGGCACCGTCGTCCTGTCGGTGTTCGCCCTCGTCTGGGCCTTCGCCGGGGCGTCCGGGCTGGCGGAGGCCCCGCACGGGGGCGCGGCCCTGGCCGTCGAGATCATCGCCGCACCGGTCACCGCGGCGGCGGTCTTCCTCGCCTACCGCAAGGGCGCCGCTCCTTCGCCGCGCACCGTCGTCCTGCCGGAGAACTGGGCGCGTTCGGTGGGCGTCGTCAATGTCGTCGAACTCGCGGCGGTCTTCGCGGTGATCGCCGTGTCCCACGCCTCGGGCCATCCCACGTTCGTCCCGCCGGCCATCGCGCTCGTGGTGGGCCTGCACTTCGTACCGCTCGCACGCCTCTACGACCAGTGGCAGTACAAGGGGACGGCCGCGCTGATGACCGCCGTGGCGGTCCTCGGTCTCGCGCTGATCGCGGCCGGCCTGCCGGACGGAAGCGTGCGCGCCGTGGTGGGCCTGGCCTCGGCGGTGACGCTGTGGGCATCCGCGTACCACGTGGCCGTCAAGGGCTGACGGCCCCGGCGGCACACACACCGGCCCTCGGTAGGGTGGGCGCGACAGCGCACCGTGAACCGGACCGAGGAGCAGACGTGAGCGAGCCGGCGGACATCGCCCTGCAGCAGGAGATCGCCCGGGAGCTGGAGGTCGCGGAGGCCTTCGACGCCTACCAGGAGATCGAGCGCCGTGTGGCCTTCCTCGCCGAGCGGCTGACCTCGACGGGTCTGCGCTCCCTGGTGCTCGGCATCAGCGGAGGCGTCGACTCCACCACCGCCGGCCGGCTGTGCCAGCTCGCCGCCGGGCGGGCCCGGGCAGCGGGCCACGAGGCCCGGTTCTACGCGATGCGCCTCCCCTACGGGGTCCAGGCCGACGAGCACGACGCCCAGCTCGCCCTGTCCTTCATCCAGGCCGACCAGGTGCTGACCGTGGACATCAAGCCCGCCACGGACGCCATGCAGGAGTCCCTGCTCACCGGCGACGTGGCCTTCCGCGACCCCCACCACCAGGACTTCGTGCTCGGCAACGTCAAGGCCCGGCAGCGCATGATCGCCCAGTACGCGGTGGCCGGAGCGCACGGCGGCCTGGTCGTCGGCACGGACCACGCGGCCGAGGCGGTCTCCGGCTTCTTCACCAAGTTCGGGGACGGCGCCGCCGACCTGGTCCCGCTCACCGGACTCACCAAGCGCCGGGTGCGCGCCGTCGCGGAGGCGCTGGGCGCCCCCGCGGAGCTGGTCGGGAAGGTGCCGACGGCCGACCTGGAGACGCTCGACCCGGGCAAGGCGGACGAGCACGCGCTCGGGGTCACCTACGACGCCATCGACGACTTCCTGGAGGGCAAGCCGGTGGACGAGCAGACCTTCGCCACGATCGTCAGCCGCTACCGCCTCACCGACCACAAGCGCCGCCTGCCCGTCGGCCCGTAACGCGCGGGCGGGCGGAGCCCGCCTCCCGCGACGCCCTCACCGAGAGCCGGATCCGTTACCGGTGAGGGAAAGCGAACTGGGACCCCCAGGGCGGCGCCTGCGGGCCGACACCCCGTTCGCCCACATCCGACAGCCCACCACCGGCCGAGGAGACACGACGCCGTGAGCAGGGAACCCAACGAGAAATACCCGCCGATCGAGCCGTACGACCAGGGGATGCTGGACGTCGGCGACGGCAACCTCGTGTACTGGGAGGTCTGCGGCAACCCGGACGGCAAGCCCGCCCTCGTCGTGCACGGCGGACCGGGCTCGGGGTGCGGGGCCGGGGCCCGGCGGCACTTCGACCCGGACCTCTACCGCGTCGTGCTCTTCGACCAGCGCAACTGCGGCCGCTCCACCCCGCACGCAGGCGACCCCGCCACCGACATGCGGCACAACACGACGGCCCACCTGATCTCCGACATGGAGCTCCTGCGCGAGCACCTCGGCATCGCGAAGTGGCTGCTGCACGGATGGTCCTGGGGCTCCACACTGATCCTCGCGTACGCCGAACAGCACCCGGAGCGCGTCTCGGAGATCGTGATCCCGGCCGTGACGACGACCCGGCGCAGCGAGATCGACTGGCTCTACCGGGGTGCCGGGCAGATCTTCCCCGAGGCGTGGGACCGGTTCCGGGCGGGTGTCCCGGAGGCGGAGGGCCCCGGGGATCTCGTCGCCGCGTACGCGCGCCGGACGGAGAGCCCCGACCCGGAGGTACGGGCGAAGGCGACGGCCGACTGGTGCGCCTGGGAGGACGCGGTGCTGTCCATGGAGACGCACACCGGCCCGCCTCCGTACAGCGGGCGGCCGGGCCGCGACCAGCTGGCGTTCGTACGCATCTGCGCGCACTACTTCGCGCACGCCGCCTGGCTGGAGGAGGGGCAGTTGATCCGCGACGCCGGCCGCCTCGCGGGCATCCCCGGTGTCCTGGTGCACGGCCGCTTCGACCTGGGCGGGCCGCTGATCACGGCCTGGGAGCTGGCCAAGGCCTGGCCGGACGCCGAGCTGACGGTGATCGACGACGCGGGCCACCTGGGCGGCCCGGCGACCTCCCGGGCGGTACTGGCCGCGCTGGACCGGTTCGCGCGGCGCGCCTGAACAGGCCCTTGCTTCGAGCGCGCTCGAAGGAGTTGGCTTGGGCCTCATGAAGTACACGCAGCTCGGACGCACCGGACTCAAGGTCAGCCGCCTCGTACTGGGGACGATGAACTTCGGCCCCCAGACCAACGAGAGCGACAGCCACGCGCTCATGGACGCCGCCCTGGAGGCGGGCGTCAACCTCTTCGACACGGCGAACGTCTACGGCTGGGGCGAGAACAAGGGCCGCACCGAGGAGATCCTCGGCACCTGGTTCGCGCAGGGCGGCGACCGCCGTGACAAGGTCGTCCTCGCCACCAAGGTCTACGGCAACATGGGGGCCGACGGCGAGGCGTGGCCCAACCACGACAAGCTGTCCGCCCTGAACATCCGCCGCGCCGTCGACGCCAGCCTCAAGCGGCTGCAGACGGACCACATCGACCTGTACCAGTTCCACCACGTCGACCGCGACACCCCGATCGACGAGATCTGGCAGGCCATCGACGTACTGATCCAGCAGGGCAAGATCCTCTACGCGGGCTCGTCCAACTTCTCGGGCTACAAGATCGCCCAGGCCAACGAGCGGGCCCGGCAGCGGGGCAGCTACGGCCTGGTCAGCGAGCAGTGCATCTACAACCTGATGGAACGCGGCGCCGAGATGGAGGTCATCCCGGCCGCCCAGGAGTACGGCCTCGGGGTCATCCCGTGGTCGCCGCTGCACGGCGGGCTGCTCGGCGGCGCGCTCCGCAAGGAGCGCGACGGCGGCGGCGCACGCTCCACCTCGGGCCGCTCCGGCGAGGCGCTGGCCGACCCGAAGGTACGGGCGCAGGTCCAGGCGTACGAGGACCTGCTGGAGAAGCACGGCCTGGAGCCCGGTGAGGCCGGTCTGGCCTGGCTGCTGACCCGGCCCGGCGTCACCGGGCCGATCTCCGGCCCGCGCACGCGCGAGCAGCTCGACTCGGCGCTGCGCGCGGTGGAGCTGGAGCTGTCGGACGAGGTGCTGTCGGCCCTGGACGAGATCTTCCCGGGTCCGGGCCCCTCTCCGGAGAACTTCGCCTGGTAGGTACGCGGCGCGCGTGCGGCCTCGCCCCCGGGCTCAGCCCCCGAGGGCGGAGGCCGCCGCCACGACGACGAACATCAGCACGAGCACGGCCGCCATGATGCGGTTTCTGGTCTTCGGGTCCACCCGACGAGCGTAACCGCCCCGCTCACCGGCCCAGCGGCCAGGCCCGCACCACCTCGTACCTGGGCTGCTCCCCCGGCACCCCGTCCACCGGCAGATCACTGCGTACGAGACAGAGCTCACCGGCCTCCCAGCGCATGCCCTCGAAGCCGTCCAGCGCCTGTGTGTACGGGGTGAGGTCGGCCTGTTCACGGCTGCGCGCCAGCGTGAGGTGCGGGATGTACCGGCGGTGCTCCTCCATCCGGACCCCGGCCTTGCGCGCGGCGGCGTGGCCGCGTGCGGCGAGCAGCCGCAGCGTGTCGAGTCCGCCGGCCGCCCCCGCCCAGAACGCCCGCCCGTCGAACCGGCCGCTGCCGTGGATCCGGAGCGGGAACGGCTCGGTCCGGTGCGCGGCGCGCTCCAGCCGGGCGTACAGCTCCGGCAGCAGCTCCTCGTCGACGCTCCCGAGGAAGGCCAGGGTGTAGTGCCAGCCCGCTCGGGCGGTCCAGCGGAGGTTCACGGCCCCGGGCAGCTCGTGCAGTGGGGCGACGGCCCCGGCCAGCTCGTCGGCGGCGGGCTCCGGCGGCAGGACGGCGGCGAAGAGTCTCTGGCTGCTCATGCGGGTGAGTGTCCCAGCGTCCCCGCGTGTCCTGGTGTTCCGTCCTTCGGCACCCCGGGACGGAAAGCACGACTGCCCTCCTTCCGTGGACGGGAAGGAGGGCAGTCATCGCGAGGCTCAGGCCGCCGTGGCCAGCTGCTCGCGCGGAACTATTCGCACGTGCGGGCGCCCCGGACGCAGGTCGACCTTCAGACGCAGGCCGCCGACACGCGTCAGCATGAAGCCGACGCCGAGCGCCGCCACCATCGAGATCGCTCCGCCGGCCGCCATCCCGGTGCGCGCGCCGTAGGCGTCGCTGATCCAGCCGACGATCGGGGCGCCCACCGGCGTACCCCCGGCGAATACCATCATGTAGAGGCTCATCACCCGGCCCCGCATCTCCGGGTCCGAGGCCATCTGGACGCTCGTGTTGGCGCTGATGTTGGTCGTCAGGCCGATCATCCCGATCGGGACCAGCAGCAGCGAGAACAGCCAGACGGTCGGGGACAGGGAGGCGGCGATCTCCAGCAGGCCGAACAGCGTGCCGGCGGCCACCAGCATCCGCAGCCGCGAGGAGCGGCGGCGAGCGGCGAGCAGGGCCCCTGCGAGGGAGCCGGCCGCCATCAGGATGTTGAAGAACGAGTACATCCCGGCGTCGCCGTGGAAGATCTCGTCCGCGAAGGCCGTCAGGAAGATCGGGAAGTTGAATCCGAACGTGCCGACGAAGCCGACCAGGACGATCGGCCAGATCAGGTCCGGCCTGCCGGACACGTAGCGCAGGCCCTCACGCAGCTGGCCCTTGGCACGCTTGACGGTCACGGACGCGTGGAGCTCGCTCGTACGCATCATCAGCAGGCCGATGAGCGGGGCGATGAAGGACAGCCCGTTGAGCATGAACGCCCAGCCGCTGCCGACCGTCGTGATCAGGACACCCGCGACGGCGGGGCCGATGAGCCGGGCGGACTGGAAGTTCGCCGAGTTCAGGCTGACCGCGTTGCGCAGCTGCGCGGGGCCGACCATCTCGGAGACGAACGACTGGCGCGCCGGGTTGTCGACGACGGTCACCATGCCGAGGAGGAAGGCGATCAGGTAGACGTGCCAGACCTCGACGACGCCGGAGAGGGTCAGGACGGCGAGCGCGATGCCGCACAGGCCGAGCGCCGCCTGGCTGATGAGGAGCAGGCGCCGCTTCGGGAGCCGGTCGGCGATGACGCCGCCGTACAGGCCGAAGAGCAGCATCGGGAGGAACTGGAGGGCCGTGGTGATGCCGACGGCGGCGGCGGACCCGGTGAGGCTCAGGACGAGCCAGTCCTGCGTGATGCGGGACATCCAGGTACCGGTGTTGGAGATCACGGCGCCCGTGGCGAACAGGCGGTAGTTACGGATCTTCAGCGACGAGAAGGTCCCGCCGGTCTTGCTCTCGTGGGTGGAAGTCGGTGCGGGGGCGGAGTCTGCTCCGGATCCCGTACTCAAAAGAGTTCGCCTCCTCGGGCGTATACGGCGTTCTTGCTGACGGGGACGTGACTGCGGGGCGCCGCGGGCTGTGAGCCCGCGCGCCCCGTCGGGTCACAGGTGGGCGAGCTTCTCCAGTACGGGCGCGGCGGCCCGCAGCTTCTCCCACTCGTCCTCGTCCAGGCCCTCGGCGAGGTCGGCCAGCCAGGCGTTCCGCTTGGAGCGGCTCTCGGCGAGCATGGCTTCCGCCTGCTCGGTCCGGCTGACCATCTTCTGTCGACGGTCATCGGGGTGCGGTTCCAGTCTGACCAGGCCCTTGGCTTCCAGCAGCGCGACGATGCGGGTCATCGACGGCGGCTGCACGTGCTCCTTGCGGGCCAGCTCACCGGGGGTGGCGGAACCGCAGCGGGCAAGTGTGCCGAGCACCGACATCTCGGTGGGGCTCAGCGACTCGTCGACGCGCTGGTGCTTCAGGCGCCGGCCCAGCAGCATCACGGCGGAGCGAAGGGAGCTCACGGCGGCGGCACTGTCACCGTCGTGGATCAGGTCAGGCATGTTCTTTAGCGTAACTCATTAGCTATGCTAAATACCAGCTGGTGGTACACGCGCGAGAAACTGATCACCCGAACGAGTGAGTATGGGGCGGAAAGAGCCGCGAAAAGACCGCGGATGCCGCGAACCTGCTTGGCATGGGATCGACAGTGCTCAGCCTGCGCATAGACGGTGAGCTGCTCGACCGGCTCCGCCGGCACGCCGCCAGACGCGGCATGAGCGTCCAGGACTACGTGGTCCGGACGCTTGTTCGCGACGATTTCGACGAGCGCTTCCACGCGTCCGTCGACGAGACGGAGAAGTTCTACGGGGCGGAACCCCGTCACGCGGACCCGGCCGACCGGATCACCTGACGGAGGTCCGCCCCGCAGGGGTGGAGAGGTCCGCGTGGACGGACGATCCGTACGCGCTTACGTGAGGCCGAGCGCCGGCATCGCGTAGTAGAAGACGAAGACCGCGGACACCACGTACATGGCCGCCGGGACCTCCCGGCCGCGGCCCGCCGCCAGGCGCATCACGCTGAAGGCGATGCAGCCGATCCCGATGCCGTTGGTGATCGAGTACGTGAGCGGCATCATCAGCATGGCCATGAAGGCCGGGATGGCGAGTGTGTAGTCGCTCCAGTCCACGTCGCGGACGTTGCCCGCGAGGATCAGGAACCCGACCGCGATCAGCGCCGGAGTGGCCGCCTGCGAGGGGACCATCGTCGCCAGCGGCGTCAGGAGCAGCGCCACGGAGAAGAGCAGTCCGCTCACCACGCTCGCGAGCCCGGTACGGGCACCCTCGCCGACGCCCGCCGTGGACTCCACGAAGCAGGTCGACGCGGAGGAGGAGCTCACACCACCCGCGGCGACGGCGACGCCGTCGACGAGCAGGACCTTGTTGATCCCCGGGAAGTTGCCGTCCTTGTCCATCAGCTTCGCCTCGTCGCCGACGCCGAGGATGGTGCCCATCGCGTCGAAGAAGCAGGACAGCAGCACGGTGAAGACGAAGAGGACGCCGGTCAGGAGGCCGACCTTCTCGAACCCGCCGAACAGGCTGACCTCACCGATGAGGCCGAAGTCCGGGGAGGAGACGGGATTGCCCGGCCACTCCGGGACCGTCAGCCCCCAGGCGCCGGCCGGCAGGTCGGCGACCGCCTCGACGACCAGCGCGACGACCGTCATGACGACGATGGAGAGCAGGATGGCGCCCGGCACCTTGCGGACGATCAGCGCGAGGGTCAGCAGCACGCCGAGCACGAAGACCAGGACCGGCCAGCCGTTGAGGTGACCGTCGCCGCCGAGCTGCAGCGGCACCGTGGTGTGCGCGGCGTCCGGGATGCGGGAGACGAAGCCCGAGTCGACCAGACCGACCAGCAGCACGAAGAGGCCGATGCCCATCGCGATGCCCTTGCGGAGCGAGCGCGGCACGGCGTTCATCACGCGCTCGCGCAGTCCGGTCGCGACCAGCAGCATCACGACGATGCCCGCGAGGACGACCATGCCCATCGCGTCCGGCCAGCTCATCCGGGGGGCGAGCTGGAGGGCGACGACGGTGTTGACGCCGAGGCCGGCGGCGAGCGCGATCGGCACATTGCCGATGACGCCCATCAGGAGCGTGGAGAACGCGGCCGCCAGCACGGTGGCCGTGACGAGCTGGCCCCCGTCCAGCTGGTGCCCGTACATGTCCTTCGCGCTGCCGAGGATGATCGGGTTGAGCACGATGATGTACGCCATCGCGAAGAACGTGGCGAAACCGCCACGGACCTCGCGGGCGACCGTCGACCCCCGCTCGGAGATCTTGAAGTAGCGGTCGAGCACGCCGTGAGGCTGCTGCGGCATCGGAGGCTGATCGACCGGAGCGGTGGCCGAGGAGGACATGTGTGACCTTCAGTCGCGCGTCGAGGGATTAAAAGTGGTCATTCTTGGATGTTCACACGAATGAATCGAGCCACCCATAAGCAGATTCAGTATGAATACATAACTGAAAGATCGCTATCTCCGCGCGTAGATCCTTGCGCCGACTGGCCCGAGGCACCCCCGTCGCGTCGCGGCACTAGACTCGGCCGCATGGAGAAGTGGACACCGAAGCACGAGGCACCCGAGCCCCTGGAGGGTCCCGTCGTCGCCACCATCACCGGCGGCACGATCCTCTGGTTCGTCCTCTTCCTCGTGCAGGTCCCCTTCTACGGCTGGTTCGACGACCGCGGACACGCCTGGTGGATCTGGGTCTGCCTCGCCGGAGCCGGGCTGGGCCTGATCGGCGTCTGGTACGTCCGGGGGCGGGATGCCGCGCTCAAGCGGGCCGCGGCGCGGGCCGAGGCGGCTGTCACCGACGCCGGCCCGACGACGTCCGGCACCGCGCGTTCCTGACGTACGACCGTGGGACCATTCCGGTCCTCCCGCAGTCGGAACGTCCGGCGCCCGGCGGGTGAATCGCGCCTTCCGCCCGTACGGTCGGACTCATGACGCAGCGGGCACTCGACTCCTCCGGCGAGCAGCCGGAAACCGTACGGACCTCTCCCGCGACGCCGCCGGGCGGGCTGACCACCGCCGAGGTCGCCGAACGGGTCGCGCGGGGTGAGGTCAACGACGTACCGGTCCGCTCGTCCCGCTCGGTCACCGAGATCGTCCGTGCGAACGTCCTCACCCGGTTCAACCTGCTCATCGGTGTGCTCTGGGTGATCATGCTGTCCGTCGCGCCGATCCAGGACAGCCTCTTCGGCTTCGTGATCGTCGCGAACACCGGGATCGGCATCGTCCAGGAATGGCGGGCGAAGAAGACCCTGGACAGCCTCGCCGTGATCGGCGAGGCGAAACCGACCGTGCGGCGCGACGGGACCTCCGCCGAGGTCTCCGTCTCCGAGATCGTCCTCGACGACCTGGTCGAGCTCGGCCCCGGGGACAAGGCCGTCGTCGACGGCACGGTCGTCGAGTCCGACAGCCTGGAGATCGACGAGTCGCTGCTGACCGGCGAGGCCGACCCGGTGCTCAAGCGGCCCGGCGACCCGGTGATGTCCGGCAGCTTCGTCGTCGCGGGCGGCGGGGCCTTCACCGCCACCAAGGTCGGCCGCGAGGCGTACGCCGCGCAGCTCGCCGAGGAGGCGTCCCGCTTCACCCTCGTCCAGTCCGAGCTCCGCAGCGGCATCAGCACGATCCTCACGTACGTGACCTGGATGATGGTGCCGACGGCGATCGGGCTCATCATCAGCCAGCTGGTCGTCAAGGACGACAACTTCAAGGACTCGGTGGCCCGCACGGTCGGCGGCATCGTCCCGATGATCCCCGAGGGCCTGGTCCTGCTCACCTCGGTCGCCTTCGCGATCGGGGTCATCCGGCTGGGCCGTAAGCAGTGCCTCGTGCAGGAGCTGCCCGCCATCGAGGGCCTGGCCCGGGTCGACATCGTCTGCCTGGACAAGACCGGCACCCTCACCGAGGGCGGCATGGACGTCACCGAGGTCCGCCCGCTGAACGGCTCCGACGAGGACTACGTCCGCCGTGTCCTGGGAGCCCTCGGCGCGTCCGACCCCCGGCCCAACGCCAGCCTCCAGGCCATCGTCGACGCCTGCCCGGACGGCGAGGGCTGGGGCGTCACCCAGACCATGCCCTTCTCCTCGGCCCGCAAGTACAGCGGCGCCGCCTTCACCGAGGGCGACGGCGCCTCGTCCGCCTGGCTGCTCGGCGCCCCCGACGTGCTGCTGTCCACCGACGACCCGGCCCTCGCCGAGACCGGCCACCTCAACGAACAGGGGCTGCGGGTCCTGCTGCTCGCCCGGGTGCGGGGCGAGCTGGACGCCCCGGACGCCGCCTCCGGCGCCGCGCCCACCGCACTCGTCGTCCTGGAGCAGCGGCTGCGGCCCGACGCCGGGGAGACCCTGGCCTACTTCGACGACCAGAACGTCGCCGCGAAGGTCATCTCCGGCGACAACGCCGTCTCCGTCGGCGCGGTGGCCCGGAAGCTGGGGATGCCGGGCGCCGAGCACCCCGTGGACGCCCGCCGGCTTCCGCAGGCCCGTGACGTCATGGCGACGGAGATCGAGCGGAACGCCGTCTTCGGCCGGGTCACCCCGCAGCAGAAGCGGGACATGGTCGGGGCACTCCAGTCACGCGGGCACACGGTCGCGATGACCGGCGACGGAGTCAACGACGTCCTCGCGCTGAAGGACGCCGACATCGGGGTCTCGATGGGCTCGGGCTCCGAGGCGACCCGCGCGGTGGCCCAGATCGTGCTGATGGACAACAGCTTCGCGACGCTGCCGTCGGTCGTCGCCGAGGGCCGCCGGGTCATCGGCAACATCACCCGGGTCGCCACCCTGTTCCTGACGAAGACGGTCTACTCGGTGCTGCTGGCGATCCTGGTGGTCTGCTTCCAGGTGGAGTACCCGTTCCTGCCGCGCCATCTCACGCTGCTGTCCACGCTGACGATCGGCGTCCCGGCGTTCTTCCTGGCGCTCGCCCCCAACAAGGAGCGGGCCCAGCCGCACTTCGTACGCCGTGTCATGCGGTACGCGGTCCCGTCCGGGGTCATCGCGGCGGCGGCCACCTTCACCACGTATCTGCTCGCCCGCCACCACTACGCCGGCACGGGGGCGCTGGACGCGGAGACGAGCTCGGCGACCCTCACGCTGTTCCTGGTCTCCGTGTGGGTCCTGGCGATCATCGCCCGCCCGTACACGTGGTGGCGGGTCGCCCTGGTGGCCACGATGGGCCTGTGCTTCGTCATCGTGCTCGCGGTGCCCCGGCTCCAGGACTTCTTCGCTCTGAAGCTGGTGGGCACGACGATGCCGTGGGCCGCGGTGGGGATCGCGGCGGCAGCGGCGGCCGTCCTGGAACTGGCCTGGCGTGTGGTCGGCCGCCGCTTCCGCCCCTGAGAAGGGTGGTTACTTCACGTCGACGAAGTCACCCGCGGTCGTGACGGCCGGGGTGGTCGACGTGCCGGCGAAGCTGTAGCGCCAGTAGCCGTCGACCGAGGCCTTGGCGGTGGTCTTCAGCGCACCGGTGCTGTTCGTGTTGATGGTCTTGACGGTGGTGTAGGTGCTGCTGGTCTTCTTGCGGAACTGCAGCTTCACGGGCTGCGCGGTGTAGCCCATGTAGGTGCCGTTCTCCCAGTTGGCGCGCGTCAGCTTGCCGGTGACCGTGATGGTCTTGCCCTTCTTGACCGGCTCCGGCGCGGCGTTGACGGTCAGCTTGGAGAGGCGCTGGACGCGGGCCTTGGTCTGGTAGTCGTTCCAGGCGAAGTCGCTCTGGTCTCCGGCGAGGGCGCCCGCGGTCACGTTCCAGGTACCGGCCAGCGTGTTCTTGTAGAGGTCGTAGCCGGGGAGGACCGTGATCGTCAGCTTGCAGGTGGCGGTCGTGGCGCTGGAGTGCGTGCAGGTCGCCGCCTCCTCGTTCGGGATCAGCGCGCCGTCCAGCTCGGAGGCCGTCCCGTGCCACAGGTCGATGTAACCGTCGGCGATGCCCGACGGGTGGGACGCGGTGACGGAGACGGTGATCTTCTTCGCGGCCGTGGTGCCGACGACGATGTCCTTGCCGCCGTTGATGACGACCTTCGAGATGACCGGGGTCGTCACGGCGGCGCGCGCCGCGGCGCGGGGGGCCTTGACGCCGGAGCCGAAGACGTCGGCGGCGGTGGGCTTGTCCAGGCTCGGAACCGCCTGGTCACTCGCCTGCGCCGCCGGAACGGCGAGAGCGGACAGAGCCAGGGCGCCGGAAACAGCGGCGACGGTGGCACGAATACGCATGTGGTCCCCTGTGGAGCAGGGGACCCGCCGGGGTGGTGTTCGCCCCGGCAGGTCCCAACTGGTCGGTGAGTCTGGTGACTCGCACGAACAGACAGCGAACAGACCTGAAAGGTTGTGCTCACGACACGACTTTTTCGTGAAGATCGCATACATCGGCCGAACCGGGGTAGGCGCCGCGCGGCATCAACACCCTCACCCCCCGAAGGGACATGCGCATGATCGACCTGCTCACCGGAGCCCTCGCGGTCGGGATCACGGGAGCCCTGGGCATCGCCGGAGACCGCGCCGCCCGCAAGCGGAAGCGCGCCTTCTGGGATCACTACGGAACCTACGAAGGCTTCCGCGACCAGGTCGACGCGGACAAGGTCCGCGCCGTCCGCAGCGCCCGCGGGGACGTCGCAGCGATCAAGACCGTCCGGGACGACCACCCGCGCGTCTCACTGGTGCTCGCGAAGCGGTACGTCCAGGAGCTGTGAGCCCGGCCGGCTCGCGGCCGGCCGCTCAGTCGAACCAGCGGTCCCGGGCCAGCTCCTCGGTACGCGACGGGTCCTCCAGCAGGGCCGCCACCTCGAAGCGGCGCGGCCACTGGCCGGCCGCCCAGGCGAGGCCGGCGGCCACGCCCTCCACCGTGGACGCGTGGACCACCCCGTCCGGGGTGCGCCGCCAGTCCAGCTCGACACCGCCGGCGCGCAGTTCGCCGTGCTCGATGTAGGTGTCGGGGGTCCCGGCACCGAGCAGGATCCGCACGGACTCCGGCACCTGGTGCTCCTCGCCCTCCGACGTCACCACGGCCTCGACGCTCTCGCCGAGCCGCCGCACCTGGAGCAGGTCCGCCAGCTCGGCCGCCCGGGCGGGGGCCACCGGCAGCAGCGGGAGGCCCCCGGTCAGCGGCAGCAGGTCGGGGGCGTCGGCGATCACGACGTCGGACGCGTCGGCGACCCGCACCTCGTCATCCACGACGGCCCGCAACTCGTCCGGCAGCGTGACCTGTTCGGGGTCCAGCTCGGCGAGCGCCGTGTACAGCGAATGCAGTTGGACGGGACCGACGGGACGCTCCTCGTCGGCGAGCCGGCCCAGCAGTTCGGCCGCCCCGCCCGGCTCGTCCAGGAGTGCGGCCACCGAGGTCCGTACCCCGAGGGCGCGCAGCACCTGCGCGTCGTCGAAGCCCGTCGCGTCGGCGGAGTCGTACAGGCCGGCCAGGCGCGGGTCGCCGCCCGCCGCGCGCAGCCCGGCCGGACGGCGGCCGTCGAGCACGGGGTGATCGCGCAGCCACCAGGCGGTGTAGGGCCGCACCGACTGCGTCGTACCGTCCGGGAGCAGCACCCGTACCGGCTGGGTCAGCGCGTCGCGCAGCGGCGGCCGGGCGAGCATCGCCAGGGCCTGCGGCCAGGCGTCGTCGTCGACGAGGTCCAGGTCGCGTACGGCGACGATCTCGGTGGCGACCGGCGGCACCGGGGTGTCCGGGAGCTGGTCCAGGACGTCCTCGCACCACACGTCGACGGCGTCGAGCAGCCCGGCGTCGTCCGGCTCGGCGAAGTCGGTGTCGCGGGGCTCCAGTTCGTCCGGGTCCAGGACCACGTCGGTGGCCCGTACGAGGGCGAAGGTGGCCAGCACCCCGCAGGCGGTCAGGGGCTGTTCGCCCCAGCGCTCGGCGAGTTCCGCGTCGCACAGGGCGAGTTCGCCCTCGCGCATGACCTGGGCGAACGGGCTGTCCGGCAGCACGAGTTCACCGGCGGGCGCGGGTTCGCCGTCCTCGTCGGGCAGGGCGAGCGCGCCCAGCCAGGGCTCGTCGCCGGGCGCGAGGTCCGCGTCGCGTACGAGCGTGAGGACGGTCTCGGCGAGCTCGTCGCCGTCGAGGGCGTCCTCGTCCCACACCTCGCCCGCCTCCAGCGACCCGGCGACCGCGGCCCGGACCTGCGGGGTCGTCAGGACGGCGCGGGAGGTGGCGGGCAGGGCTCCCAGCTTCTCCAGCAGGGGGTGGGCGGCGTCCGGGTGGGCCATCTTCAGCCCGAGCCGGGCCAGCCGGCCGAGGACGGGGGAGGTCAGCGTGTCCGGCAGCGGCAGGAGGACCTGGCGGGGGCCGATGGTGGTGCGGGGGGTGTCCCCGGAGCCCGCGAGGGGCACGGGCAGCCCGGAGAGCCGGTCGGGGTCGACGCCGGCCAGGCTGTCGTACAGCCGCCGCCACCAGTCCGGGTCGCGCTCCAGGCCGGCCAGCCGGTCGACGGCCTCGGTCAGCGGGACCCGGGCGACGCCCAGCGCGCGCAGCTCGGTGCGGCGCTCCAGCCCGGCGGGCAGCAGACAGGGCAGGACCTCGGCGAGGACCCGTACGGTCGCGTCCCCCACGCCCTCGACCACCTCGGCCTCGACCGGCCGCAGCGCGGTCGTCCCCGGGCTCGGGGCCCCGGTGCCGTCCCAGTCGTCCCACCGGTCCGCCGCCTCGGCCGGGTCCCGGGGCGCGGCGGGCTCCAGGAACGCGACCCGGGGCAGCCTCTCCAGGATCGCGGCCCGCAGCGCGCCGTCGAGCTGCCCCTTGCCGAGCACGCCCGGTACCAGCGCGATCGTGGCCACGGAGACGGGTTCCCAGCCGGCCAGCAGCTCGGCGTACGCGTCGGCCGCGCGCTCCACCAGGAAGTCGGTCAGCGGGCCCGGCGCGGGGTGGCGTCGGGTGGTGTCGAGCGGCAGCGAGGCGATGAGCAGCGCGGGGACGCCGAGGGGTTCGTCGGTGGGGGTCGGCGCGTGCACGACGGGTGCCGTACGGGGGTGCTGGGGCGCCCCGTCCTCGTCGACGGGCACGGCCCACGTCACGGACCAGTACGGACGCAGCCGTTCCTCGACGGGCCGGTCGGCCAGCAGTGCGGGCTCCAGGGCGCCCTGGGCGGTGGCGGTGCGCCAGCGGTGGAGGCCGTGCGCCGAGTCGTCGACGTGCGTGTACGGGCCGTGCTGCGAGCGGCTCAGCGTCCGTACGCCGTCGGAGGTCTCGATCACGACCTCGTCGAGGCCGGACAGCGTCAGGAGCAGCGCGTCGTCCACGCCGTCGAGCAGCCTGCCCACGAGGTCCTCGGCGACGCCGTCGCGGAGCGGCAGGACGACGACGGTGTCGTACCCGTCGGGGGCGGTGCCCTCGGCGGGCAGCGGGAGCCGGAGCAACGGTACGTGTCCGTCGCGGCGGCGCAGCTCGTCGCCGAGGCCGGGGCTGCCGACGGCCGCCTGCCGCGCGAGGTCGCGTGCCTCGGCGAGGGACCAGCGGACGCCGCCGTGGCGCCCGATGACGGCGGGCTCGTCGCTGACGGCCAGTACGGCGGCGAATCCGACGCCGAAGCGGCCGACGGCCGACTCGTGGCCTTCACGCTTGGCGGAGGCCCGCAGCGTGCTCAGCGACTCGACGCCGGTCGCGTCGAGGGGCGCGCCGGTGTTGGCGGCGGCGAGGACGGCGGGAGTGTCCTCGCCCGCGTCGTGCAGGGTGAGGCGCAGCCGGCCGGGGACACCGGCGCGGGCGGCGGCGTCCGCGGCGTTCTGGGCCAGCTCGACGACCAGGCGGTCGCGGTAGCCGCCCAGGGCGAGGTCCTCCTCGGCGTTGGCGTCCTCACGGAAGCGGGCGGGGCCGGCGCCCCAGGCGTCGAGCACGCCGCGCCGCAGTCGCGCCGTCCCGAACGGATCGGCCCCCTCGGTCGCATTCATGCCCACGCTCGTACTCCGCTCTTCCGGTGAACCCGTGACGCTGGGGTCTCTCGTTTGGATCATGCCGGGCTCGCGTGCCCTGGCACCGCACCTCGCGGCGTCGTCGTCAATCAACAACGCTCCGCGTTGTCTCAATCCTCCGCCTTGCGATGCACGGCAACGAAAGACCCAGTGTGCGCCCGAAGGTACCGCGACCGGGAAGCCCTCGGCGCCGGCCGGCCCCGGTATCAGCAACACGCAGGGCCGGACCGCACCCCGGCAGAATCAAGCCCGTCCGGCGTTTGAGGACAAAGCCTGTACCAGGAGCGCCCCCGGGCACCGCAAGCCCGGACCCCACAGCGGGCAGGAGCGTCAGGAGTGGCCGAGGTCCTCCGTCGAGCCGTCGGTCCGGTCGGGGACCGAGCCGGAGCCGTCGGCGGGACGCAGGGCGTAGTCGTCCACCCGCATCGTGTCCAGCGCGTGCGCGGGCTTCGGCGTCTTCGGCATGACCGCCGCCTCGGAGTGCCCCCCGCAGCCGTACGACAGGGAGACCACCCGGCCGTCCGCCGGGGCGAACTCGTTCGCGCAGACCCCGAAGGCCTGCTTCAGCGAGCCCGCCATCGGCACCAGGAAGGCACAGGTGACGCAGGACGCCGGTGCCGCCTGCGCCATGGGCGTCTTCGCGCCGAACTCCTCGTCCCAGCGGTCCGCCGCCAGCCGCAGCCCGTACCGGGACAGCACCCTTGCGCGCCGCGTGCCGAGCTCGTCGGCGACCGCGGCGATCGAACCGCGGCTCGTCGCGGGCCGCGCCGTCAGCTCCGCGTCCTCGACGTCGGCGAGGGCGGCCAGCTCCTGCGACACCTCGGAGACGGCGCTGTTCGGCAGGGGCTCGTCCTCGCCCGTCCAGCCGGGCTCCAGGCGCGGGTCCTCCGCCTCGGTGGGCAGGAGGTCGCCGGGACCCATGTCACCGGGCCGCAGCCGCTCGCTCCAGGGCACCCACTCGGGGGCGAGGAGCGCGTCGGATCCGGGCAGCAGCACCGTTTCGTCAAGGGTGACGTTCTTGGCGCGGGAGGCCCTGGCGACCGTCACCGCCCAGCGCCAGCCCCGGTAGCCGGGCTCCTTGGACTCGAAGAAGTGCGTGACGACCCGGTCACCTTCGGAGACCAGGGCCACGTGCTCACCCACCACTCCTGGCGCGGCGGCTTCCTCCGCCGCCGCGCGTGCGAGGTCTACCGCCTCGGCGCACAGACGGTCAGGGGCGGGGGTACGGGCCGTACGGCTTCGCGTCGTCGCAGCACTCACAGGTCTCGCTTCTCTCCATACGCCGTCTCACGAGCGCGCCAGCAGCTCCATCGATGTCCGATTTCGGCCATGACAGTTGTGAGCGGAGCGGACCTGGGGGCCGCGTCGACGTCCACACCCGTTGTGCCTGCCTCGGGCGCGCCTTCTGCCACCCATTCTGCGGGATCGCCGAGAGGCGCGCGGCCAAGAACAACCGCCGGTGGCGCGTGAGTGCACGCTACCCTCTCCGCCGCCCCACGCCCACCTGCCCGTCCCGAACTGGGCAGGATCCCGGACCGGAGCCTGCTCCGAGCAGTGGCCGATACGCCCGGAACCGGCGCTGTGTCCAGCAGTTATGCGGCCGGGACGACTCACCCGACGGAGCGGCCGCCGCCACGCCCCGCCCCGATCATGCGTTCGTCCGGGCCGGGGGTGGGGCACTATGACCACGTGACTGCCGCCAGGTCGTCCGACGGATCCGGTCCGCTCCGCAGGGCGGGCCGGGTGATGGGCCGTGCCCTGCGCGCCCCGTTCACGGGCACCGCACGGGGGATCCGGAAGGCGACCCACGCCCATGGGGCGGGCGAGTCCGGCCTCGGCAAGCTGATCGAGCTGCACGCGGTCAACGGCGCCGGTGACGTCATGATCACCGTGGCGCTCGCCTCCACGGTGTTCTTCTCCGTGCCGACGGACGAGGCACGCGGCCGCGTCGCCCTCTACCTCGCCGTCACGATGGCCCCCTTCACCCTGCTCGCCCCGGTGATCGGCCCCCTCCTGGACCGTCTGCCGCACGGCCGCCGCGCCGCGATGGCCGGTGCGATGTTCGCCCGGGCCGTGCTCGCGATCACGATGTCGGGCGCGGTGGCCACGGGTGGGCTGGAGCTCTATCCGGCGGCCCTCGGGGTCCTGGTCAGCTCGAAGGCGTACGGGGTCGTGCGCAGTGCCGTCGTACCCCGCCTCCTGCCACCCCGCTTCTCCCTGGTGAAGGCCAACTCGCGGGTGACCCTGGCCGGGCTGCTGGCCACCGGTGTCGCGGCGCCGGTCGGGGCGGGGCTGCAGAGCGTCGGGTCCGCCTGGCCGCTCTACGGGGCCTGCGCGATCTTCCTCGGCGGTACCGTCCTCGCCTTCACGCTGCCCCCCAAGGTCGACTCCGCGAAGGGCGAGCGCAAGGCCCGTCTCGTCGTCCCGCACGAGGAGGCGGACCGCCCGGCCGTCCCCCGCGGCAAGGCCGAGGACGGCAGGAGCGGCAGCACGAGAACCGGGCGGAACGGGCGGGAGAGGCCACCCGGGCTGCGGTCCGTGGGGCCCTCCGTCCTGCACGGCCTCCAGGCGAACGCCGCGCACCGCGCGCTCTCCGGCTTCCTCATCTTCTTCCTGGCGTTCCTGCTGCGTGAGCATCCCCTGGCCGGTCAGAGCGCCGCCGTCTCCCTCGGCATCGTCGGCGTCGCGGCCGGTACCGGCAACGCCTGCGGCACGGCGGTGGGCTCCTGGCTCAGGGCACGCGGCCCCGAGGTGATCGTCGCGACGGTGCTGGGGCTCGCCCTGGGGGCCGCCGTACTCGCCGCGGTGTTCTTCAGCACCGTCATGGTCGCCGCTCTCGCCGCGGTCGCCGGTTTCACCCAGGCCCTGTCGAAGCTGTCGCTGGACGCGATGATCCAGCGCGATGTGCCGGAGGAGGTGCGTACGTCGGCCTTCGCCCGCTCGGAGACTCTGCTCCAGATGTCCTGGGTCGTCGGCGGCGCGATCGGTATCGCGCTCCCCCTCAGCGGAGTGCTCGGCATGTCCGTCGCCGCCGGGCTCCTCGCCCTGGGCGCCGCTGCCTCCGTACGGGGCCTCCTGGGGGCCGCGCGGCGCGGCTCGCCGCACCCCCGCGTGGCGTGAGCGGCACCGACCGATAACCTTCGGCGCATGACCGTTGCGTTCTTCTCCGGTAAGGGCCGTCGAATCGGCGTCGCTCTTGGTGCCGTGTCCGCGGGACTCCTTGTCCTGTCCGCCTGCGACAAGCCGACGCCGCTCGCCACCGTGACGGTCGGCGACACCTCGGTGAACACCGAGGCGTCCTGCTACAACGACGGCAAGGCCCTCAAGGAGTCCGAGATCCAGGGCTGCCTGAACAAGAAGGCGGAGAAGTCCGTCGAGGTCGCGATGGACGACAAGGTCCGCTTCGGCGTCGACCCCGAGGTCGCGGAGAAGGGCTGGACCCTCTTCATCAACGGCCAGCAGGCCGAGCAGGAGCCCTACAAGAGGACCTACCGGTCGATCCCCGGCAGCGCCTTCTTCGCCAGCCAGACGGGCGAGACCACCGCGGACAAGACGCAGGTCAGCATCGTCGAGACCAAGGGTCAGAAGCTCACGGGCATCTGGCACTTCCAGCTCACGAAGACGTCCTGACCTCCTTCCGTCCTCCGACCGACCCTCTGACCCCGAGGACCACCGCTGTGCGGGTGCTTGTCGTGACCGCTGTCCCTGCCGAAAGGGACGCGGTCACGCGTGCGTTCGGGGGTGATCCGGAGGTCCGCGAGGTGCCGGGCGCCGAGCTGCACCGGGCCGGGCCGTTCGACGTCCTCGCGGGCGGCGCGGGTCCGGCGGCCGCGGCGGCCGCCACGGCCTTCGCCCTCGCCGCCGCGCCCGCCTCGCAGCCGTACGCGGCCGTCGTCTCGGCCGGCATCGGCGGCGGTTTCGCACCCGCGGCGGCCGTCGGCTCCCTCGTCGTGGCGACCGGCATCGTCGCCGCGGACCTGGGCGCCGAGACCCCGGACGGCTTCGTGCCCGTCACCGGTCTCGGCTTCGGCAGGGACACCTTCCTGCCGCCCGCGTCCCTCGTCCGGGACGTGGCCCGGGCCACCGGCGCCGTGCCGGGCCCCGTCCTCAGCGTCTCCACCGTGACCGGCAGCGCGGCCCGCACCGCCGAGCTGCTGGCCGCGCATCCCGGAGCCGTCGCCGAGGCCATGGAGGGCTTCGGCGTCGCGGAGGCCGCCGACCGGTTCGGCGTGCCGGCGCTGGAGCTCCGCGCCGTCTCGAACACCGTGGGGCCGCGCGACCGCGCGGCCTGGCGCATCGGCGAGGCCCTGGCGGCACTCACCGAGGCGTTCGGGAAGACCGCACCTGTAGTGGAAAGTTGGACCCGACATGACCGACTCGACCGACACCGTGACTGACACCGCGACCGACTCCGCCGGCGCACCGCTCCCCGCGCTGCGGATCGCCTTCTCGCCGTGCCCGAACGACACCTTCGTCTTCGACGCCTGGGCGCACGGAAGGGTCCCCGGCGCGCCCGCCCTCGACGTCACCTTCGCCGACATCGACCTCACCAACGGCATGGCCGAGCGCGGCGAGTTCGACGTGCTGAAGGTGTCGTACGCCGTCCTGCCGTGGGTGCTCGACGAGTACGCGCTGCTGCCGTGCGGCGGCGCCCTCGGGCGCGGCTGCGGGCCGCTCGTCCTCACGCGCGAGCCGGGCGCGGACCTGACGGGGAAGACCGTCGCGGTGCCGAGCGAACGCTCCACCGCGTACCTGCTGTTCCGGCTGTGGGCGGCCGAGGTCGTCCCGGACGGTGTGGGCGAGATCGTCGTCCTGCCCTTCGACGAGATCATGCCCGCGGTCCGCGACGGCCGGGTGGACGCCGGGCTCGTGATCCACGAGGCCCGTTTCACGTATCAGAACTACGGCCTGCACAGCCTCGCCGACATGGGCGAGCACTGGGAGTCGACCACCGGCCTGCCGATCCCGCTCGGCGCGATCATCGCCAAGCGCTCGCTGGGCGAGGAGACGCTGAACCGGTTGTCGGACTCGATCCGTACGTCGGTGCGGATGGCCTGGGACGACCCGGAGCGCTCGCGTCCGTACGTCCTGGAGCACGCCCAGGAGATGGACCCGGCCGTGGCCGACCAGCACATCGGGCTCTACGTGAACGAATTCACCGCCGACCTCGGCGAGAGCGGCTACGCGGCGATCCGTGGCCTGCTGACCCGGGCGGCGGCCGAGGGCCTCGTGCCGGCGCTGGCCCCGGACGCGTTCTCCGTCACCGCACGCTGACCGACGGGGCCGGGCCCCCGGGCCCGGCCTCCTGTCAGACGTCGAGCTGGTCGGCGACCGCCCTCAGCAGGCCGGCGATCTTGGCGCCCGAGGCCTTGTCGGGGTAACGGCCCCGCTCCAGCAGCGGCGTGATGTTCTCCAGCACCGTCGTCAGGTCCTGGACGATCGAGGCCAGCTCGTCCGGCTTGCGCCGCTGCGCGGCGGCGACGGACGGGGTGGGGTCGAGCATCACCACGGAAAGGGCCTGGTCACCGCGCTGGCCCGCGACCACACCGAATTCGACGCGCTGGCCGGGCTTGAGCGCGTCGACGCCGGCTGGAAGTACGGAGGAATGGACGAAGACGTCGGCGCCGTCGTCGCGCGAAAGAAAGCCGAAGCCCTTTTCCGAATTGAACCATTTGACCTTACCCGTGGGCACGTCTGTCCTCGTCCTCGTACTCGTCGGTGTGCGGGAGAGCCGCGATACGGCTCCTGATAGCAGTACAGCGGGTCTTCCGACCCGCCATGCCCCAGGCTAATGGGCCAGGGGCCGTAGACAAGACGTCGCCGAATGGTTCCGCCGAGCTGGGAACTACCCTGACCGGGTGAGTACTACTCCTTCCGGCGCGGGCGACCGGCTCGTACAGGCCGGCGCGATCGTCTTCTTCATCGGCGCACTGGCCACTCTGGTCACTGTGGCCCCCCTGTTCCTGGGCACCGACCCGTTCCCGCCCATCGCCTACGCGGTGTGCATGCTGATGGGCCTGGGCTTCCTCATCGCGGGCGCGGGGGTGGTGCGGTCGGTGTGGAAGAACTCCCCGAAGCGCGCCGCCGCTCAGTAGCGGCGCTCACGCCGCCGCGTAGGTCCGCAGCCAGGCGGGGAACACCGTGAGGTCCGGCAGGATCACGTCGGCGCCAGCCGCGCGCAGCTCCTCCTCGTCGCACGGGCCGGTGGTGACACCGACCGACAGGGCGTCCGCCGCACGCGCCCCACGGACGTCTCCGGTGTGGTCGCCGACGTAGACCCGCGCGCCGTGCTCGAGGAGCGCCTCCGCCTTGCCCTCGGCCCAGAGCCCGCCGATCAGCACGTCCGCGTCGATGCCGAGGTGCGCGAGGTGCAGCTTGGCGTTCGGCTCGTACTTCGCGGTGACGACCATCGCCCGCCCGCCGAGAGCCTGGACGGCCTCGACGGCCTCCCGGGCGCCGGGGAGCGCGGTCGTCGGCGTGATCGCCGTGTCCGGGTAGATCGCGCGGTACCGGTCGCACGCCCCGGCGACCGCGTCGGCCGGGAACCAGTTCCGCATCTCGTCCTCGAGCGGCGGGCCGAGCCGGCTGACGACCAGGTCGGTGTCGATGTGCACACCCGTCTCGGCTGCCAGTGTCTCGTAGGCGGCCTTGATGCCGGGCCGGGAGTCGATGAGCGTCATGTCGAGGTCGAAACCGACCGTCAGAGTGTGTGAGGGCATGCTTCCCATTGTGCCGACCGCCCCGGCCCGGGTGTCCGGCCCGTCCGCGTCCAGCCGGGGAATCAGAGTTGACCCCCGTGCTCGCGCGAGGTGCTCCTCGCCCGCTGCACAGCCGTCACCTTCGTCGCCGTCCATGGCGAGTACAGCACCCCCGGCACCCTGCGGGTCGGTGATGTCTACAGCATCCAGGCCCCGGTGACCGCCCAGGAGGTGGAGCTGCGCAAGGAGAGGGCCCTGGGTCCTATGGCGGAGAAGGCAGGTCCCCTGCGCAGGCACGCAGGCCGCCCCTAGGCTTAGTGCCTTACCTCGCAGGGTCCTGATCCCGCACGTCCCGGCCGTGCTCACCCCGATTGGTTCCGATGGCAGCCGCCGCTCCACGCCTGTCCAGACGCGCGCTCGCGACCGCCGCCGCCGTCGTCGCGCTGCTGCTCGCCGTTCTGCTCAGCCTCGCCGTGGGGGCGCGGACCATCGCGCCGTCCGCGGTCCTGGACGCCCTGCTGCACGGCGGGCACTCCGACGCCGCCGAGGTGATCCGGCAGATGCGGGTGCCGCGCACCGTGATCGGGCTGATGGTCGGCGCGGCGCTCGCCCTCGCGGGCACGGTGCTGCAGGGCATCACCCGTAACCCCATCGCCGACCCGGGGATCCTCGGGATCAGCCAGGGCGCCTCGGTGGCCGTCGTCCTGGCCATCGCGTACGCCGGGATCCACACCCTCACCGGCTATGTGTGGTTCGCGTTCGCGGGGGCCGCCGTCGCGTCCGTCGCGGTGTACGCCATCGCCTCCCGGGGCCGCGGCGGCGCGACGCCGGTGAAGCTCGCGCTGGGCGGGGCCGCGATCAACGCGCTGCTGGTGTCGGTGACCATGGCGGTGCTCACCACCAAGGCGTCGGCGCTCGACGAGTTCCGCTTCTGGCAGGTGGGCTCGATCGCCGGCCGCGAGGCGCAGGTCGCCCAGCAGATCTGGCCGTTCCTGCTGATCGGCGCCGTCCTCGTGCTGTCCGTGGCGCGCGGTCTCGACGCGCTGGCGCTGGGCGAGGACGTCGCGAAGGGCCTGGGCCAGAACGTGGCGGCCGTCCGCGTCGTCGGCGGCATCGGGGCCACCGTGCTCACCGGCGCGGGCGTCGCGGCGGCCGGACCGATCGCCTTCGTCGGCCTCGCCGTCCCGCACATCGCCCGCGCGATCGTGGGCGGCGACCACCGCTGGGTGCTGCCGATGGCGGCCCTCGTCGGGCCCGTGATGCTCCTCGTCTCCGATGTCGTCGGCCGGGTCCTGTTCCCGCCCGGCGAGGTCCCGGCGGGTGTGATGACGGCGCTGATCGGTGTCCCGTTCCTGGTCACCCTCGTACGCCGGAAGGCGGTGCCCGCATGAGCGCGGACACGGCAGTGCCCGTACGGACCCCGGTCCGGCCCGCCGGTTACCGCGTCGTACGGGTGGGGAAGCGGGGCCGCTTCCTGCTCCACCGGCGGGCCGGGCTCGTCGCGGTGGCCCTCGGCGTCCTGCTGGCCGTGGTCTGCGTCGCGTACCTCTGCGTCGGCGAGAGTTTCGTGGCGCCCGCGGAGGTCGTGAAGGTCGTCCTCGGGCAGCCGTCCCCGGACGAACTGGTCGTGGGCACGCTGAGGCTGCCCCGCATGGTCGTGGGACTGCTCGTCGGCGCCGCGTTCGGGATCGCCGGGGCGCTGATCCAGACCGTCGCCCGCAACCCGCTCGCCAGCCCCGACATCATCGGCGTCAGCCAGGGCGCGAGCGCGCTCACGGTCGGCGCGATGACCTTCGGCCTCACCTCGTACACCGTCCTGCCCTCTCTCTCCGTCGTCGGCGGTGTCGCCGCGGCGGCGCTCGTGTACGTCTTCGCGTGGCGCGGCGGGCTCCACGCGACCCGGTTCGTCCTCATCGGGATCGGCTTCGCGATCGCCCTGCGGTCGGTGACGACGCTGTTCCTGACGAAGGGCGACTACCTGGTCGCCCAGCAGGCGCAGATCTGGATGACCGGTTCGCTCAACGGCCGAGGCTGGGACGAGGCCGCCCCGATCGGCTGGGCGCTCCTGGTCCTGCTGCCCGCCGTGCTGTGGGCGGCCCGGGCGCAGCGCACCGTCTCGATGGACGACGACACCGCGACGGCGCTGGGCGTGCGCCTCGGGCGCGTACGGCTGGGGCTCGTCGCCCTCGGGGTGGTGCTGGCGTCGGTGGCGACGGGGACGGCGGGACCGGTCGACTTCGTGGCGCTGCTCGCCCCGCAGATCGCCCGCCGGATGACGCGTACGGCGCAGATCCCG
This sequence comes from Streptomyces sp. NPDC005794, assembly GCF_042871445.1. Taxonomy (NCBI): domain Bacteria; kingdom Bacillati; phylum Actinomycetota; class Actinomycetes; order Kitasatosporales; family Streptomycetaceae; genus Streptomyces; species Streptomyces sp. NPDC005794. The sequence goes on along the minus strand of NZ_JBIAIN010000010.1, from coordinate 142,146 downwards.
CTCCTGTGTTCCGCGCTGCTCGGCGCCGTGATCGTCGTCTTCGCCGATCTGCTGGCCCGCAGGCTCTTCTCCCCCACCGAGCTTCCGGTGGGGGTGCTCACGGCGGCGGTCGGCGCCCCGTATCTGATCTGGCTGATCATCCGTGGCCACGGTGGCCGCACTGGAGGCACCGCATGACGACGACCCGTTCCACGGACAGCAGGACCACCCCGAGCGCGTCGAGGCTCACGGCGCGCGCCCTGACCCTCGCCTACGACGACCGCACCGTCGTGCAGAAGCTGGACCTGGCCGTCCCCGACGGGTGCGTGACGGTCATCGTCGGCCCCAACGCCTGCGGCAAGTCGACGACCCTGCGGGCGCTCGGCCGGCTGCTGAAGCCGGCCGGCGGTTCGGTGCTCCTGGACGGCACGGAACTGTCCCGCATACCCACGCGCACGATCGCCCAGTCGGTCGGCCTGCTCCCGCAGACACCGGTGGCGCCCGAGGCGATCACCGTGTCCGACCTGGTCGCCCGGGGCCGCCAGCCGCACCAGCGCTGGTGGCAGCAGTGGTCCGAGGCGGACGAGCGCGCGGTGACCGACGCCATGGAGCGTACGGACATCACCGCGCTCGGCGACCGGCCGGTGGACGAGCTGTCCGGGGGCCAGCGCCAGCGGGTGTGGATCGCGATGGCGCTCGCGCAGGACACGGATCTGCTGCTGCTCGACGAGCCGACGACGTATCTCGACATCGCGCACCAGGTCGAGGTCCTGGACCTGGTGCGCCGGCTCGCCGCTCCGGCGGCGGACGGCACGCGGGGGCGGACGGTCGTGACCGTCCTGCACGACCTCAACCAGGCCGCCCGGTACGCCGACCACCTCGTCGCCATGAAGGCGGGCCGCATCGTCGCCGAGGGCCGGCCCGGGGACGTCGTCACCGCCGAACTCGTCCGCGAGGTCTTCGGCCTGGAAGCCGTCATCGTCCCGGACCCGGTCACGGGTTCGCCGCTCGTCGTACCCGGCGCGCCCTGGACTCCCGCCCCGTCCTCCTCAGGAAAGGCCCTCTGACATGCCCGCCTCGCCCCGTCTGCTCGTCGCCGGTTCGCTGGCCGTGACCGCCGCACTGACCCTCACTTCCTGCGGCTCGTCGGACTCCGGCTCCGAGTCCGACGGTTCGGCCTCCTCCTCCGGCGGCGACAAGACCCACATGGTCGCCACGGCCATGGGCAACATCAAGGTCCCCGTGGCGCCGAAGCGCGTCGTCGTCCTGGACAGCGCCGAGCTGGATTCCGCGCTCACCCTGGGCGTGAAGCCGGTCGGTGCCACGCACACCGGCACGGAGTCGGGCTACCTGAGCTACCTGCCGGAGGAAAAGGTCGCGGGCATCGAGGACGTCGGCGAGATGATGACGCCGAACCTGGAGGCCATCGCGGGCCTGAAGCCGGACCTCATCCTCACCAGCAAGATCCGCCACGGCGACACGTACGACGAGCTCGCGAAGATCGCGCCGACGGTCATGACGGAGAACACGGGCTACCCCTGGAAGGAGAACTTCCAGGTCCACGCCAACGCGCTCGGCAAGGTCCCGGCGGCCGAGAAGGTCATCGCCGCGTACGACACGCACGTCGGTGAGGTCACCGAGGCGCTCGGCGGCAAGGAGAAGGCGGCGGCCACCGAGGTCAACATCGTGCGGTTCGTCGAGGGCGCCGACATCCGCATCTACGGCCGCCAGAACTACATCGCGACGATCCTCGCCGATGTCGGTCTCGGCCGGCCCGCGGTCGTCGACAAGGCCAAGGACGGCTTCTCGTACGACGTCAGCCCGGAGAAGATCGACCAGGCGGACGCGGACGTCATCTTCCACTCGACGTACGGGGACGCGGAGAAGTCCAAGGAGAAGCAGACCGTGGGCAGCGGCCTCTGGAAGAACATGGCCGCGGTGAAGGACGGCAAGGTGTTCCCCGTCGAGGACGAGCTGTGGGTCCAGGGCATCGGCTACTCGGCGGCCGGCAAGATCCTGGACGAGCTCCAGGCGGACCTGACGAAGTAGCCGGTACGAGGGCTGAAGCCTGTGGGGCGCGGTGTCAGGTTCGCGCCCCACAGGCGGTCCGGGGAGGCGCCGTCAAGCGCCGGAGGTCATCCTCAGCACCGCCAGCCGCGTCAGCTCGCGGCCCTGCGGCTCGGTGTCGAGGGACCGGTGCAGGGCCAGTCCCTCGATGAGCGCGTCCAGCTGGCGGGCGGTGTCCGGATCGAAGTGCTGCTCCAGCAGGCGGCGGCTGCGGTTCATCCACGCGTGCGTGAGCTCGCGGTACTCGTCGCGCCGGGCGGCCAGCGTGTAGAGCTCCTGGGTGAGGACGAGGTCCCTGCGGGGCCCCTCGGAGAGCACGTGGATGAGGTCGGCGACGGCCTCACGGGCCTGCTCGGGGGTCTCGGCCCGGCCCAGGTACAGCTCGAAGACGGCCACGATGTGGTCGGCGAAGCGGGTGAAGGCCTCACGCAACAGGTCGTCGATGCCGCCGAAGTGATACGTCATCGAGCCCAGCGGGACATCGGCGCGGCCGGCGATCTTGCGGTGGGAGACGCCGGCGACCCCCTCCTCCGCGATGTGGTCGAGCGTGGCGGCGAGGATGCGCTCACGCCGCTGCGGATCCGTGCGTCCGGTGGCCATGGGGCGGGCCTGTCAGACGCTTCGGATGACGCGGGCGGGGTTGCCCACGGCGACGACGTCGGCGGGGATGTCCTTGGTGACCACGGCTCCCGCGCCGATCACGGAGTTGTCGCCGATGGTCACCCCGGGGCACACGACGACTCCGCCGCCGAGCCAGACGTTGTCACCGATGGTGATGGGGAGTGCGGCTTCCAGCTTGTCCCGGCGGGGGCCCGGTTCCACGGGGTGGGTCGGGGTGAGGAGCTGGACGTTGGGGCCGATCTGGCAGTCCTCGCCGATGGTGATGCGCGCGACGTCCAGCGCGGTGAGGTGGTAGTTGACGAAGGTGCGGGCGCCGATGGTGATGTTGCTGCCGTAGTCGACGAACAGCGGCGGCCGCAGGTCGACGCCTTCGCCCACGAAGTCCAGCAGCTCGGCCAGGAGCGAACGGGCCGCGTCGGCGTCCTCGGTGTAGGCGGCCTGGAAGCGGGCCGCGAGGCGCATCGCCCGCTGCTGGCGGCCGGCGATCTCCGGATCGTCGGCGACGTAGAGGTCGCCCGCGAGCATGCGCTCGAGGTTGGTGCGCGGATCGTTGGCGAAGTAGTCCGTCGGCATGCCCGCGATCGTACCCCTCAGATGTACGAACGTACACTCCCGCCCCGCACCCTTTCTCACCCTGTCAGCCTGCGCGCCCGCCACACCAGATACAGCGCCGACGCCACCGCCGCCACCCGCACCACCACGGGCCAGACGTCCGTCATCGCGTCGCCCATCGCGTCCGCGGCGAGGGGCGCGCCCCAGCGGCCCTCCATGCGGCCCCACAGCCAGACGAAGGCCCCGGCCACGACCACGCCCGGCAGGCCCAGCGCGACCCACTTCGCCTCCGCCCGCGAGAACTTGCGCGAGCTGTACGCCAGCAGCCAGCCACCCGCGAGCGCCAGCCATGACCCGAGCACGGCTCCGGCCACCAGCAGCGCGGCGGCCAGCAGCAACAGCGGGTTCGAGAGCCGGGGCCGCACGGCCGCCCCGTCGCCCTCGGCGACCCGCCCGGGACGGCGCAGCCGCAGCTTCCGCCGAGGCCGTGCCGCCGACGGTTCCGGTACGGCGTCCTCCTCGCCCGCCGTCGGCCCGGGGTCCTCGGCCTCCACCGGAGCGCGTGGCGGGGTCTTCGGCGCACTCGGCATCCCGAACAGCTCCGGGCTCAGCAACCCGCCCGTGAACCCGGGCACGGACGTGCCGGGGCCCATGGCCCCCGGCCCGTCCTGTCCGCCCGGCCCGCCTTCACCGAAGGGCCCCGGCTCGATCCGCCACCACTCGGACTCGTCTCCGGACGGGGCCTGGTCAAGGCCCGCCATGTGCGGCGCGGACGCCGCCGGCCAGTCCGGGACCGGTTCCGTGGACGCCGGTTCCCCGAGGCCGGACTCCGCGCTCCGGGTCTCGGCCTTCCTGGCCTTCCTGGCCGCCCTCGGTTCCTTGGGCCTCTTCGGCTCCTCGCGCGCCTTCGACTCCTCGGGCCTCTTCGGCTCCTCGGGCCTCTTCAGCTTCTCGGCCTCCGGCGACGCGCCCTTGCGCGACACGTCTTTCCGGAGCACTCCCCGCCGCGCCCTGGGCACCCCGCGAGAGCCCGCGTCACTCGTGGCCTCATCCGCCCGGGGTGACGGCAGCGGCACCGCGCCGTCGCCCGACTCGGCTGCCGCGGCCACGAGTTCACCCGGTGCGCCGATCCTGCCGAGGATGCGCCGGACCACCGCCGGAGAGTCCGAGCCGTCGGTGCCGCGCTGCCGGTCGATCTCGCCCCGCAGCGTCGCGACGAGTCTCATCCGGGCACCCGAGGACAGCTGTTGTTGCTGCGCCAGGTCACCGACCCGGCTGAGATAGTCGTAGACCAGCTGGTCGCTCTCGATACCCACGCGACGTTCTCCCTCCACCCGCCCTGCCCCGACGGTAGCGTTCCAGGGGCTACCGTGGGACGGATGGGGACGACCACACCACCGCGCACGCTCGCCGAAGCTCTGCGCGCCCGGGGCGACGAATCGCTGGCAGGGCTGCTGCGCGCCCGCCCCGATCTGCTCAGCCCCGTACCGAACGACATCACCCAGCTGGCGACGCGGGCCGGCACACGGGCCTCCGTCATCCGTGCGCTGGAGCACCTCGACCGCTTCGCCCTGCAGACCGCGGAGGCGCTGGCCGTGGCGCCGGACCCGGCTCCGTACGACACGCTGCTCGCGCTGCTCACCGGTGACGGCCAGGACGACGGCGACGGGCGGGACGACGCGGGCGCGGCGATCACCGGCGCACTGCCCGCAGCCCTCACGACCCTGCGCGAACAGGCCCTGGTCTGGGGCGAGGACGCCCGGCTGCACCTCGTACGCACCGCCCGCGAACTGCTCGCCCCGTCCCCGCAGCACCCCTCCCCCACGGGCCTCGGCCCGACCGTCGCCGAGGCCACCGCCGGGATGTCGCCGGGCCGGCTGCAGGAGATCCTGGCCACCGCGGGGCTGCCGGCCACCCACGACCCGGTGTCCGCCGTCGCCGCGCTGACCGGACTCTTCACGGACCGGACCAGGATGGCGGAGCTGCTGGACACCGCCCCGGTCGAGGCGCTGTCCGTCCTCGACCGGCTGGTCTGGGGTCCGCCGTACGGGGAGGTCACCCCGAACCCCGCCCAGCCCGTGCAATGGCTGCGGGACCGCGGTCTGTTGCTGCCCGTGTCGACCCGCACCGTCGTCCTGCCGCGCGAGGCGGCGCTGCATCTGCGCGCCGGCCGTGCCCACCGCGTGCCCGAGCCCGTGCCGCCGGCGCTCGTGGCGGCGGCCGAACGGGATCCCCAGGCTGTGGACAGAGCGGCGGCGGGCCAGGGCTTCATGGCGCTGTCCACCGTCGAGGAGCTGGTGAAACTCTGGAACAACGGCGGCCCGGCCATCCTCCGCGCGGGCGGCCTGAGCGTGCGCGAGCTGAAGCGTGCCGCCGGCGCGCTCGACGTCACGGAGCCCGTCGCCGCCTTCTGGATCGAACTCGCCTACGCGGCGGGCCTGCTGGCCCCCGACGGCGAGACCGACGAGCGGTACGCGCCGACGCCCGCGTCCGACGAGTGGCTGGACCTCCCCACCCAGGACCGCTGGACGCACCTCGCCACGGCCTGGCTCGCCGCCACCCGCACCGCGGGCCTGATCGGCGGTCAGGACTCCAAGGGCCGGGCCCTGTCCACGCTCGGCCCCGACCTGGACCGCTCGGCCGCACCCGAGGTACGCCGCCGGGTCCTGGCCCTGTTCGCCTCGCTCCCGCCGGGCACCGCACCCGACCCGCAGACCCTGCTCGCCCGGCTCCGCTGGGAACGGCCGCTGCGCACCTCGGCACCGGGCGGCCCCGCGGCCCCGGGCGACGCCTCGGACCTCCGCTCCCGGATCGCCCTGTGGACGGTCAACGAGGCGGAGATGCTCGGCATCACCGGACGCGGCGCACTCTCCTCGCAGGCCCGCGCGCTGCTCGACGAGGGCCCCGGCGAGGCCGCCGCCCTCCTCGCCCCGCTGATCCCCGAACCCCTGGACCATGTGCTGCTCCAGGCCGACCTGACCGCGGTGGCCCCCGGCCCGCTCGAACGCCCCCTCGCCGAGATGCTCTCGGTGCTCGCCGACATCGAGTCCAAGGGCGGCGCGACGGTCTACCGCTTCACGCCCGGCTCCGTACGCCGCGCGCTCGACGCCGGACAGGCCGCGACCGACCTGCACGCCTTCCTGGCCACCCACAGCCGTACGCCGGTTCCGCAGCCGCTGAGCTACCTCATCGACGACGTGGCGCGCCGCCACGGCCACCTGCGGATCGGCGCCGCGTCGGCGTACGTGCGCTGCGACGACGAGGCCGTGCTCAACGAGATCCTGGCCGACAAGCGTTCCGCCACCCTGCGGCTGCGCCGGCTCGCGCCGACCGTCCTGGCCGCGCAGGCCGACCCGGGGTCGCTGCTCGAAGGGCTGCGCGAGATGGGGTACGCCCCGGCCGCCGAATCCGCCGAGGGCGACGTCCTGATCACCCGCGCCGGCGCCCGCCGCACCCCACCCCGTACGCCGCCCGTGCCCGTCCCCGAGGGGCCGCCGGTCCCGGACGCCACCCTGCTGACCGCGGCGGTCCGGGCCATCCGGGCCGGCGACTCGGCCGCCCGCGCCGTCCACAAGGACGCTCCGGACACGGCGACGGCGGGATCGCTCCCCCGCACGACCCCCGCCGAGACCCTGGCCACGGTGCAGGCCGCCGCGATGACCGGCTCGGCGGTCTGGATCGGCTACGTCAACGCGGACGGCGCGGCCAGCCAGCGGGTGATCGCCCCGGTCAAGGTCGAGGGCGGCTTCGTGACGGCGTACGACCACACCGCCGACGAGGTCCGGACGTATCCGCTGCACCGGATCACGGGCGTCGCGGAACTCGCCGACGAGCAGTCGACCTGACCCCCCGGCCTGACCCCGGCCCGACCCCGGTCTGACTCTGGCCTGACTCTGGCCTGGCTCTGGCCTGATCCCGGCCTGGGGAGCGTCAGGCGGGGTCCATGTCCCGGAAGCGCTCGAAGGTCTCCGTGCCGTCGGCCCCCTTGGCCCACTCGACGGTCAGGGTGTTCCCGGTCTGCTCCAGGTTGCCGACGCGGTCCTTGCCGGCGACCCGGACCCCGTCCTCCTTGCAGAGCAGCGCCATCTCCAGGAAGTCACCGCTCTCGTCCTCCTGCCACCGGCCCTCGCAGTCCAGGCCGTCGGCGGTGGTGAGGACCGCGTTGATCCGGGCGGGCTCGTCGGTGTGCTCGTCGCCCAGCCCCAGCATCGTGGAGTCGGAGGCCCGCCAGACGGCCTGGAGCCCGGTCCCGGTGGGCGAGGGCATGAGCGAGGGCGGGGGCGAGGGAGGCTCCACGGGTGTCTCCTCCGTCGCGGTCGGGGACGCGGACGCGCTGGAACTCCCCTTCGCGACGGGAGCCTTGGGATCGTCGTCCCCGCCGGTGCCGACCGCGAACCACACCCCGCCGCCGATCAGGACGAGCGCCACGAGACCGGCCCCCACGATCAGCGGGGTGCGCCGCTTCCCGGGAGCCGGGGACACCGGTGTCCCCGGCCCTCGAAGAGGCGGCGGGTACGCGCCGTACGGCGGAAGCTGCGGGGGCTGCTGGGCCGCGTAGGGGTTGTCCGGCACGGGCCGGCCCCCGTGCGGATTCCCGGCCCCGGTCTGCGGTGGGCCGTACGGCGGCTGCGGGGGCGGCTGGGCTCCGGGCGGCTGCTGCGGTGGCCAGGGTGGCGGCTGTGACATGGCGTTCCTCCCCCGCAGCCGACGCCCTGCCGACGCGACCTCCCTTTCTACCAGCCGCTTCTGACGGCCGGTCGGCCGAGGGGAGCGCGGTCAGGAGGCCGGGGATCCGCCGACGCCCGCGGCCTCGCGGAGTGTCCGTTCCGCCACGCCATGGCCCCGCCTCACCCGGCCTGGGCCAGCGCCTCGCCGGGCGCCGCCGTGCGGTGGCCGGGCGTACCGCTGGACGTCAGACCGATGCCGATCAGCACCATGCGCAGCGCGCGCTCCGAGGCGTCGGCGAGGAACTCCCCACCCCGGTCGAGCGCCTCCGCGAGGCCCACCGGTGCGGGCAGGATGCCGCTGTACGCGTCGACGCCCGACTCCCGTACCTGCTGGGCGCCTTCGCCGATCGTCCCGGCCAGGGCGAGCACCGGACGGCCGAAGAGCTTGGCCCGGCGCGCCACCTCGGCCGGCACCTTGCCGCGCGGGGTCTGCCGGTCCAGGGCTCCCTCGGCGGTGATCACGAGGTCGGCACGGGCGAGCCGCGCGTCCAGGTCGAGGTGGTCGAGCAGCACCTCGAAGCGCGGGAGCAGGAGCGCGCCGAGTGCGGCGAGCCCCGCCCCGAGTCCGCCCGACGCACCCGTGCCGGGCCCGTGGCGCAGTGCGTCCGGCAAAGCCGCGTCCGGCGCGCCGCACAGGCGCGGGCGTACGTCGCGGGCGAGCACACCCGCCCAGTGGTCGAGAGCCGTGGACAGCTCCTCGACCTGGAGCGCGGTCGCCCCCTTCTGCGGGCCGAAGACCCGGGCCACGCCCTGCGGTCCGCACAGCACGTTGTACGGATTGCAGGCGACGAGCATCTCCGCCTCGGACAGCCGGGGGTCCAGGCCCGAGGCGTCGATGCGGGAGAGGTGACGCAACGCCCCTCCGCCCACGGGGAGTTCGCGGCCGTCGGCGTCGAGCAGGCGCGCCCCCAGCGCCTGGAGCGCCCCCGCGCCGCCGTCGGACGTCCCCGAGTCCCCGCAGCCGACGAGGATGCGGTGCGCCCCGGCGTCCAGCGCGGCGCGGATGAGCTCGCCGACTCCGTACGTCGTCGTGGAGACCGGGTCGCGGCGGTCCGGCGGCACCAGGCCGAGACCCGCCACCGCGGCCATCTCCACCACCGCGGTGCGCGGCCCGTGGGCGGGGCCGCCGAGCAGGGCGAAGTGGGTGGCGACCGGTTCGCCGACCGGCCCCGTCGCCGTACGGCGCACGAGCCGGCCACCCGTGGCGGCGGCCAGCGCCTCCGCGGTGCCCTCTCCTCCGTCGACGAGCGGGATGAGGTCGATCTCGGCGTCGGGGACCACGCGCAGCAGCCCCTCCGCGATGGCCTGCGCGGCGTCCTGCGCGGACAGGGACTCCTTGAAACCGCTGGGTGCGACGGCGAACCGGTATGTGGCGGGCATGACTGCTCCTGGGTGGCAGGCGAGGTGACAGGTGAGGGGGCGCGAGGAGGGGAACGGCGGTCAGGGCGCGACACCGAGCAGCGGCCAGACCCCGAGCGCGAAGAGCAGGACGACCGCCGCGCTCAGCGGTGCCAGCACCGCCGACAGGCGCAGCAGATCGCGCGGGGTGTACGTCGGGACGCCCGGGACATCGGCGAAGAGGGCCACGGGCTTGGCCGAGGCGGGCAGGGTGTGGCAGAACCCGGCGGCGGCGGTGGAGGCCAGCGCGGCGGCCACCGGGTTGATCCCGAGCCCCGCTGCCGCCGCCACGACCAGCGGCACGAGCACGCTGGAGCGGGCGGAACGCGACTGGAGCACCAGATGCGCCGCGGTGCTGAGGACGACGACCACGGCCAGGAAGGCCCAGGTGGGCACTCCGGTGCCGGTGGGCAGCCCCGAGACGAGCCATTGCGCGGCCCCCGACTGCGAGAGCGCGGCGCCCATCGCCATCGTCGCCGCCATGAACAGCAGCAGCGACCACGGCACCGTCGACAGGGCGTCCTTGAGCCGGACCGTGCCGAGCGCCGGTGAGGCGGCGACCACCGCGCCGATCAGCGCGACCAGGGCGGGCGGCACCCCGTGCAGCGGCTCGCTGCACCACAGGACCACCACCGTGCCCAGGAGCATCGCGCACCGCGCCTCGCCCGGCTCCAGCGGGCCGCTCACCGGCTTGTCGCTGTGCTCCTGGATCTCCTCCACGCTGATGCGGACGGGCCCGCGCCGGTCCGCCCGCCGCGTCGTGGTGAGCAGGACCAGCTCCGCCGCGAGGTGGGAGGAGACCACGGCCAGCGGCAGGCCCAGCAGGAGCCACTGGGTGAAGCCGATGCGCTGTCCGGTGGCCTCCCACAGCACGGACACCGTGATCAGGTGCGCGCCCGCCCCGATGAGCGTGGCCACCGCCGACAGGAGGATGACCGTGGGGAAGAGCAGCGCCAGCATGACCACCAGCCGCTTGCGGCCGGCCAGGGCCCTGGCGAGGGCCAGGAAGACGGGCAGTGCGAGCGCCGCCCGGCCGGAGGTCGCCGGAACGGCGAACGCGGTCAGCACCAGGGCCGTGGTCGTCAGGTGCACCAGCTGCCGCACGGTGCGGGCCCCGCCGACCAGGAAGGCCGCTGCCCGGCCCGCGAGTCCGCTGCGCGACACCGCGGCGGCGATCACGAAGGCGCAGATCAGCAGCCAGACGGTCGAGTCGCCGAGGGTCGCGAACAGGGTGTCGCTGCTGATCACGCCCGCCGCGGCGAGCACGAGGCCGGCGCCCAGCGCGATGTACGTGTCGTCCACCGCGGTCCCGATCCACGCGCAGGTGGCGACGGCGAACACGAGCAACGTGATCCGGCCGTCCATGCCGAGGCCCTGGACGACCCCGGGCACGAGCAGCACCGCGCACACGCTCAACGCGGCGCACGCCGTCACTGCCTGCCGGATGGTCAGGTTCACCTGGGGCTCCTCCACGGGGTGTCTCCGGGCCGGTCCCGGCCCGTGTCACCCAGTCTGCGAAGCCGCGGTGAGCCCCTCATGAGCCGTCCATGAAGGAAAGTTCATGCGCGCGCGGGCCCGTTCACCGCATCCGGTAGCCCATGCCCCGTACGGTCTCCAGCCGTTCGGCGCCGAGCTTCTTGCGCAGCGACCGCACATAGACGTCCACGATGTTGGAGCCGGGGTCGAAGTCGTAGCCCCACACGTGCGACAGGATCTGCTCGCGCGACAGCACCTGATCGGGGTGGCGCAGGAAGAGTTCGAGCAGGACGAACTCCCGCGCCGTCAGGTCCACGGTGCGTTCGGCGGCCCGGGCCCGCCGGGTGCGCAGGTCGAGCGTGAGGTCGCCGCTGCGCAGGACGGTCACCTCCGGCACCCGGGCCGCGGTGCGCAGCCGGAGCCGTACGCGCGCCAGCAGCTCCTCGAAGCGGAACGGCTTGGTCATCCAGTCGTCCGCGCCGCCCTCCAGGCCGGCCACCGTGTCCCGCACCGAGTCCCGCGCGGTCAGCACGATCACCGGGGACGTCACCTGGGCCTCCCGCACCTCCCGCAGCACCGAGAAACCGTCACGGTCCGGCAGGCCGATGTCCAGGACGATCAGGTCGAAGCCGCCGGTGCACGCGTAGTCGACCGCCGTACGCCCGTCGCCGGCGACCGTCGTGGTGAAGCCGTTGGCCCGCAGGCCCTTCTCCACGAAGGCGGCGATCCGCTCCTCGTCCTCGACGATGAGAATCCGGCTCACAGTTCGACTGCCTCCACATCGGGTTCCGCAACGGGCGAGCAGGGCAGCAGCAGGACGAAGGTCGCCCCGCCGCCGGGGGTGGCGCGCAGGTCGACGCGTCCTCGGTGGCCTTCCGCGATGGCCTTGACGATCGAAAGACCCAGCCCCGCGCCGCTGCCGCGTGAGCCGCGCCGGGTGGCGCCGCGGCGGAACCGCTGGAAGATCACCTCGGCGTCCTGCGGCCGTACGCCGGAACCGCTGTCCGCGACGTACAGCTCCACCTCACCGGTGTCCGTCAGCCGCGAGCCGATGCGGACCACCGCGCCGGGAGCCGTGTGCTGGACCGCGTTCTGCGCGAGCTGCACCATCGCCTGGGTGATCCGCTGCGGATCGAGCATCGCCCAGCCCTCGGCTCCGCCGTCCAGCTTCCGTCGCGGCGCCCCAGCGCCCGTACCTTCACGTAGACGTCCGCGGTCAGTTCGGCGAGCTGGACCGGTTCGGGGTGCGTGAAGTCGGAGCGTTCGGCCTTGGCGAGCAGCAGCAGGTCCTCGACGATCCGGCTCATCCGGTCGAGCTCGTCGGTGACCAGCCGCACGGTCTCCTCGCGCTCGGCCGGGTCGTCGCCCATCAGCTCCAGATGGCCGCGCACGATGGTGATCGGCGTGCGCAGCTCGTGCCCGGCGTCGTCGATGAACTGCCGCTGGGTCCAGAAGGCGCGCTCCAGCCGGTCCAGCATCGCGTTGAAGGTCTCGGCGAGCGCCGAGATGTCGTCCCGCCCGTGGACGGGGATACGACGGGTGAGGTCCTGCTCGGTGAGCTGGGCGGCGGTGGTGCGTACGAGCCGGACCGGTGCGAGTATCCGCCCCGCGACGACCCAGGCGATGCCGGTGGTCATCAGCAGGGCGACGCCCGATATGGCGAGCAGGACGCGGAAGACGCCGTTCACCACGGCCCGCTCGCCGTCCGCGTGGAAGGCGACCACGAAGGTCCCCTGCGGGGTGCCGCCTCCGGTGCCGAGATCGACCTTCGCCCAGCGGATCTCGCCCCCGGGCCGTTGCAGGGTCCCGGTGCTCTCCGACGAACCGGTGATCGTCTCCAGCGACCCGCGGTCCTTGTGGAGGGGCCGCGGGGCGGCTATCTCACGGTTCTGCCGGAGCGTCGAGGGGCCGAACCCGTCGGTGACGACAGCGAGCAGTTCCTCACCGGTGTCGGCGTACTGGCGCTGGAGATGTACCTCCAGCAGCCGCCGGGGTCCGGCGAAGGGGGTTCCGGTGTCGGGGTCCTTGCCGTGCTCGACGAAGTTCGCGAACTCCTGGGTCTCCTGGGCGAGCAGCGTGCTGATCCGGTGGTCCAGGTCGCCCAGCAGGATGGAGCGCGTGGTGGTGGCGACCGCGGCGAGCGCCACGGTCATCACCACCAGCAGCCAGAGCAGGATGCGGACCCGGGCCGAAATCCGGTGCCGGGCCGGGAGCGGCTCACCCGTCGTCGTTGCCGTCGTCGTCGGGGGCCCCGGGGGTGCTGGCGTCGTCATCGTCATCGTCGTCGTCGTTGGTGTCGGTGGCGGGCGGCTGCGGGACGACGACGTCGCCCGGCGGCGCCGACGGGTCCGCGCTGCCCGGGTTCGGGCCGGCGCTGCTGTCCGGCCCCGGGCTGACGGTCGTGCCGGGATCCGGGCTGCCCGACGGCGAGCCGCGGTCCAGCTCGACCCGGGCGGGCACTTCCGGCCGGGCGGGGCTGTCGGCCAGCGCGTAGCTGGTCGCGGCTATCCCCAGCGGGATCGCGACGACGGCTGCCAGAGTGGCGATACGGTGCGAGAAGGCCATACGAGGAGCCTGCCGCCCCCGACCGGTGGCCCACATGAAGCCAAGATGAGGAAACCTTCATCTTGGCTTCCGGCTGTCCCCGGCAGTGCTTCTGGCTCATGGCCTCAACGTAGCCGCCCGGTCACCGCCGCGATGCGGCACACTGGACGTTTGGCCGTTCGCACCCGGACGGCCACCCCCCGCAGGAAAGGGCCGACGCGCGTGACCGGACCCCTCATCGTCCAGAGTGACAAGACGCTGCTCCTCGAAGTCGACCACGAGCTGGCCGAGGCCTGCCGTCGTGTCATCGCGCCCTTCGCCGAGCTGGAGCGTGCCCCCGAGCACATCCACACCTACCGCCTGACCCCGCTCGGCCTCTGGAACGCCCGCGCGGCAGGGCACGACGCCGAGCAGGTCGTCGACGCGCTCGTGGAGTACTCGCGCTACCCCGTGCCGCACGCGCTCCTCGTCGACATCGCCGAGACGATGGCGCGGTACGGCCGTCTCACCCTGTCCAAGCACCCCGTCCACGGGCTGGTGCTGACGTCCAACGACCGGCCGGTGCTGGAGGAGATCCTCCGCTCGAAGAAGGTCCAGCCGCTGGTCGGGGCGCGCCTCGACCCGGACACCGTGGCCGTGCACCCCTCCGAACGCGGGCAGATCAAGCAGACGCTGCTGAAGCTGGGCTGGCCCGCCGAGGACCTCGCCGGGTACGTCGACGGCGAGGCGCACCCGATCGAACTCGACCAGGACGGCTGGGCCCTGCGCCCGTACCAGAAGCAGGCCGTCGAAGGCTTCTGGCACGGCGGCTCGGGTGTCGTCGTCCTCCCCTGCGGGGCGGGCAAGACGCTGGTCGGCGCCGGGGCCATGGCCGAGGCCAAGGCGACCACCCTGATCCTGGTCACCAACACCGTCTCCGCCCGGCAGTGGAAGCACGAGCTGGTGAAGCGGACCTCGCTGACCGAGGAGGAGATCGGCGAGTACAGCGGTACGCGCAAGGAGATCCGGCCGGTCACCATCGCCACGTACCAGGTGCTGACCACCCGCCGTAAGGGGATCTACCCGCACCTGGAGCTGTTCGACTCCCGCGACTGGGGGCTCGTGATCTACGACGAGGTGCACCTGCTGCCCGCGCCCGTCTTCAAGTTCACCGCCGACCTCCAGGCCCGCCGTCGGCTGGGGCTCACCGCGACGCTGGTGCGCGAGGACGGCCGCGAGTCGGACGTCTTCTCGCTCATCGGGCCCAAGCGGTTCGACGCCCCGTGGAAGGAGATCGAGGCGCAGGGCTACATCGCGCCCGCCGACTGCGTCGAGGTCCGGGTGAACCTCACGGACTCGGAGCGCCTGGCGTACGCGACGGCCGAGCCCGAGGAGAAGTACCGGTTCTGCGCGACGACCGCGACGAAGCGGAAGGTCACCGAGGCGCTCGTACGGAGGCACCAGGGTGAGCAGACCCTCGTCATCGGGCAGTACATCGACCAGCTCGACGAGCTCGGTGAGCACCTGAACGCCCCGGTGATCAAGGGCGAGACCAGTAACGCGCAGCGCGAGAAGCTGTTCGGCGCGTTCCGCGAGGGCGAGATCAGCGTGCTGGTCGTGTCGAAGGTCGCGAACTTCTCGATCGACCTGCCGGAGGCGACGGTCGCCATCCAGGTGTCCGGGACGTTCGGCTCACGCCAGGAGGAGGCGCAGCGGCTCGGCCGGGTACTGCGGCCGAAGGCGGACGGGCACGAGGCCCGGTTCTATTCGGTGGTCGCCCGCGACACGATCGACCAGGACTTCGCGGCGCACCGCCAGCGGTTCCTGGCCGAGCAGGGCTACGCCTACCGGATCGTCGACGCGGACGAGCTGCTGACGGAGAGCTGAGAGCCGGTCCGGGGTTCAGCGGTGGCGGCGGACGACGCCCGCCTCCTCCGCGTACTCCCCGAGGACGGCCACACCGAACGCGGTGCGTGCGAAGACGGAGACGGCGCGCACCGCGTTTCCCATGCGGTGGCTGTGTGGCTGACCGGTGGCCGCGGTCGCGCCGTGCGCGGGCCCGGTCCTGCGTGGGTTCAGGTAAAGGGTGCTCATGTATTCCATGGTGCTCCGGCCGCCCGCGCCCCGGCATCGGCCTGCGGGCGGAAGCGCGTACGGGCCCGGGTAGGCCGGAGGTCGCACACCCTCCCCTACGGGACGGAGCCCTCTGTTCGTTCGCTCCCGCAGGCCGTGGTGGATACAATCGCCGGTCTGCCCGCCTCCCGCACCGTGGTACCGGCCCGCCCCTCTGAGCGGCCGGCAGCCGGGGGAGCGCCGCCGACCGGACGGAAACCGGCCGACAACAGCCGCGCGCGCCCACCTCGCGTGCGGCTCTCTGTGTGAACGTCCCCGAGCGGACCGGGCGGTGCGCCCTGTCCGCCGTCCTGCGTCGAAGAGCCGTCGAGACGCGTCGAAGAGCCGGAGGCAACACCGTGCCCGCGCACGAAGAGTCAAGCAATCCACTGGTCAGGGAGCAGGCGCATCTCGCCGCGTCCCGTGCCGCGCTGCGCGCCATGCGCGAGGACGTGCAGGCACTCGACATCCGTGACGTCACCGCGAACTGGGTCAACGCGGCGGTCCTGCAGGCCCAGATCGACGACCGCATCAAGGCACTCGCCGACCTCTCCCACACCCCGCTGTTCTTCGGCCGCCTCGACTACCTGCACGTCGTCGGCGCCGAGAAGGCGGAGGGCGCCGAGGGGGAGCAGTTCTACATCGGGCGCCGCCATGTGCACGACGCCCACGGCGACCCCATGGTCATCGACTGGCGCGCGCCGGTCTCGCAGCCGTTCTACCAGGCCTCCAGGAACAAGCCGCTGGACGTCGACCGCCGCCGCCGCTTCGGCTACACCGGCGGCGAGCTGACCGCGTACGAGGACGAGCGCCTCACCGACCCGGCGGAGACCGAGCAGACCAGTAAGCTCCTCCAGGCGGAGATCGAGCGGCCCCGTGTGGGCCCGATGCGCGACATCGTGGCGACGATCCAGCCGGAGCAGGACGAGATCGTCCGGAGCGATCTCGGTGGAACGGTCTGTGTCCAGGGAGGCCCCGGCACCGGGAAGACGGCCGTCGGCCTGCACCGTGTCGCCTACCTCCTCTACGCGCACCGCGAGCGCCTCGCCCGCACCGGCACCCTCGTCGTCGGCCCGAACCGGTCCTTCCTGCACTACATCGAGCAGGTGCTGCCGGCACTCGGCGAGCTGGAGGTGCAGCAGGCCACCGTCGAGGACCTGGTGGCAGCGCGCGTCGAGGTGCGCGGCACCGACGAGTCCGCCGCCGCGGTGATCAAGGGCGACGCCAGGATGGCCGAGGTGCTGCGGCGGGCGATCCGCTCGCACGTGACACCCCCGACGGAGCCGGTCGTGGTGGTGCGCGGCTCCCGCCGCTGGCGGGTCCCGGCGTACGAAGTCGAGGAGATGGTCGGCGAGTTGCTGGCCCGCGACATGCGGTACGGGGCGGCCCACGAGGCCCTTCCGCAGCGCATCGCGCACGCCGTCCTCGTACGGATGGAGGAGGCCGGCGAGGCCCCGGACGACCGGGTGCAGAACGCGGTGGCGCGCAATCCGGCGGTGAAGGCGGCCGTGAAGGCGATCTGGCCGGCGGTGGACCCGTCGAAGCTGGTGCTGCGGCTCCTGACGGACGCGGAGTTCCTGGCCGCGCACGCGGAGGGCATCCTCACCTGCGACGAGCAGAAGCAGATCCTCATGGCGAAGCCCGCCCGCAGCGTGAAGTCCGCGAAGTGGACGGCGGCGGACGCGGTCCTGATCGACGAGGCCGCCGACCTGGTCGCCCGGACGCACTCGCTGGGCCACGTCGTCATCGACGAGGCTCAGGACCTGTCCCCGATGCAGTACCGCGCGGTGGGCCGCCGCTGCTCGACCGGCTCGGCGACGGTGCTCGGCGACCTGGCGCAGGGCACGACGCCGTGGTCGACCCAGAGCTGGGAACAGGCGCTGTTCCACCTGGGCAAGGCGGACGCCCTGGTGGAGGAACTGACGGCCGGCTTCCGTGTGCCGCGCGAGGTGATCGCGTACGCCTCGCGTCTGCTCCCCGCGATCTCGCCGGGCCTCGCCCCGGTGCAGTCGGTGCGTGAGACGCCCGGCTCCCTCGCGGTACGTGAGGTGGCGACGGCGGAGCTGGACACCGCGGTCGTCACGGCGTGCGAGGAGTCGCTGCGCCACGAGGGCTCGATCGGCCTGATCGCCGCCGACGCCCGCATCCCGTCCCTGTCGGCCGCCCTCGCGGCGGCCGGCCACAGCTGCCTCTCCCCCGGTGAGGAGACCACGGCGGAATCCCGGCTGACCCTGGTCCCGGCCTCGCTGGCCAAGGGCCTGGAGTACGACTACGTCGTCCTGGACGAACCGGCGGCCGTGGTCGACGGCGAACCCGACGAACGCACGGGCCTGCGCCGCCTGTACGTGGCCCTGACCCGCGCGGTCTCCGGCCTCGTGGTCCTCCACGCGGCACCGCTGCCGGAGCGACTGGGCTAGGCGGGCCAGGTCAGGTCAGGTCAGGTCAGGACACTGCGGTGATCACGGTGACGGTGGTGACCGCCACCATCGCCGCCTGCATGGTGCGTATCGCCGTACGCACGTCATCGCCCGCCCACTGACCCTCCGCGATCTTCTTCATGCGCGGCTTCACCTCCCGCACCGGCACCTCGGGGAAGGCGAGGCGGTGCAGCTCGGCGGCGTGGATCAGGGCGACGAGGCCGGCCGTCCGGTCGTCCGGATCCGTGCCGTGCAGCACCACCGAGGCCAGGCGTCCGCGCAGCTCCGCCTCTGCCGCGCCGTCGGCCTCGGGGTAACGGCGCACCGGGAACAGGCCCAGCACCTTGCGCTGCTCCTCGTGCACGAGACCACGGATCCGCAGGCTCTCCGTCGTGGCGCCGACCGCCTTGGCGTGATCTCTCGTCAGCCAGTCCGTCACCCTGGGCGGCTTGCTCTTCTTCGCCGCCCAGGCGTCGATCAGGCCGAGCCGCTCGTCGAGCAGGGCGACACCGGTGGGCGTGCGGTCGGTCACCGACAGCCTGCCGTCCCCCACCGAGAGCCGCCCCGCCAGGGCCAGTTCGAGCAGGATGCCGCCCGCGACCGCCCATCCTGCCGCCTGACGGTCCTTGGCCGCTCCGGACTCGTCGTCCAGAGACAGCAGCATGATCTCTTCGCCCAGCGTGACCGACATGATTCCGCCCCCCCATTCGCTTGCTTACTCTTAGTGACGAACTGTGGCCGCGATCAGTTCCCGGTCATCCGCGCAAGAAGTTCGGGGCAGTCGCTGCACGGGGCGTTTACAGACCACCCGGCGCGCGCTACTTTTTTGGGAGCGCTCCCACGAGCCCTTCTCCCCCCACCCGCACCACACGACGACAGGTCGGTCGCCGGACCCGGGACGGTCCGGCACCGCCCCTCTCCGGCGCTCGGCGCTCCATGCGCGCGGGCGGGGTCGCCAGGGTCATCTGCCCCATCAGAGAATCCCGAAGGAGATCAACCTCATGGCCATGCGAAACACCGCTCGGCGAACGGCGCGGTTACGCGCCCCCCGCACACTGAGCTTTCTGGGAGCCGGCCTCCTGGCCCTCACCCTGGCCGGCCTGTCCAGCCCCGCGTCCGCCCACGGTGTCGCCATGGAGCCGGGCTCCCGCAGCTACCTCTGCTACAAGGACATGATCGCGAGCGGGAACCAGACCCCGTCCAACCCGGCCTGTGCCGCCGCGGTCGCGCAGACCGGCACCACACCGCTGTACAACTGGTTCGGGGTCCTGGACTCCAACGGCGGCGGACGGACCAAGGGATACATCCCCGACGGCGAGCTCTGCAGCGGGGGCCACAACGGCCCGTACGACTTCTCCTCGTACAACGCGGCCCGCAGCGACTGGCCGACGACGCACCTCACCGCAGGCTCCACCACCCAGGTGAAGTACAGCAACTGGGCTGCCCATCCAGGCAAGTTCGACGTCTACATCACCAAGGACGGCTGGACACCGAACCAGCCCCTGGCCTGGGACGACCTGACGCTCACCCAGACCGTGAACAATCCGCCGCAGGCGGGCGGCGCGGGTTCGGACGGGGGCAACTACTACTGGAACCTCCAGCTCCCGCAGGGCAAGACCGGCAAGCACATGCTCTTCATCCACTGGATCCGCTCGGACAGCCAGGAGAACTTCTACTCCTGCTCCGATGTCGTCTTCGACGGGGGCAAGGGCGAGGTCACCGGCATGAACGGCAGCCGCATGTCGGCGGCCGAGCTGGCGACGGCCGAGGAGAAGGCCGGGATCGAGCCCGCACAGGTCCACGCCGGGCACGACGAGCACGCCGGACACGCGGCGGCAGCCGGTGAGGCCGGCCTGGTGGCCTCCACCGACGACTCCTCGGTCGGCTACCTGCCCGCCGCCACAGCCGTCTCACTGACGGGAGCCGCCCTGGTGTTCGCCGCGGGAGCGGTGGCCCAGATCCGGCGCCGGCGCCGGGAGGCCGATCAGAACCACTGACCGCGAGGAGCTGTTCGTCACCCCGGGCCGGTGCTCACCGGCCCGGGGTCCGTGGCCGAGCCGGTCGTCACGGCGGGTACCGGCAGCAGCCGTACGACGGCGGCGGGAGCGTCCGCCCTGCCCCCCGGCCCGCCCTGGCCCCCGGCAGCCCTCACCCGTCGAGCGCCGCGCGCCACTCCCGTACCGCCGCGGCGTCCACCGGGCCGCTCCAGCCGCCCCGCCGGGCAGCCCCTCCGATGTGGAAGGCCCGGATGCCGGCCGCGCGCAGCGGCGGCAGGTGGTCCAGGCGCAGGCCGCCGCCCACCATGATCTGCGGTTCGTAGCCGGGCACGCCCGAGCGCGCCGCCTCGGCGAGCAGGGTGTCCATGCCCGCGTCGACGCCGCGCGCCGAACCCGCCGTGAGGTAGGTGTCCAGCCCCGGCAGATCGGCGAGGTGCTTGCGCAGGATGTCGCGGTCGACTGCTCGGTCGATGGCGCGGTGGAAGGTCCACGGGCAGCCGTTCAGCTCGGCGACGAGCCGCTCGACGGCCACCAGGTCGGCGTGGCCGTCCTGGTCGAGGAAGCCGAGGACGAATTCCTCCGCACCGGCGGCGCGCATCGCCCGGGCCTTCTCCACGAGGACCGCGATGTCACCGGCCGCGAATCCGTCCGCGGCCCTGAGCATGACCCGCAGCGGGATGTCCACGGCCGCCTTGATCGCCGTGAAGACCGCCACCGACGGGGTGAGACCGTCGGCCGCCATGTCGGTGACGAGTTCGAGGCGGTCCGCACCACCGGCCTGCGCCGCGACCGCGTCCTCCGCGTCGAGAGCGATCACCTCCAGGACTGCACGGTTGCTCATGGTGTTCCATTCCCTCGGAGCGGCTACGGACTACAGGTCTAGTCCAATAACCAGACTACGGGCCCCGCACCCGCGGCGCAGCTCCTCCCCGGGGAGACACGCGCGTGAACACGCGCGGAGCGTGCGTGAGGCCGCGACGGCATCCGCCGAACGGATGCGCGCCGCGGCCTCACGGGTCACGGGGTGCGGGTACGTCAGGGCTGGACCGGCATCGACCAGCAGTTGGACGTGGCCTTCTTGCCGGAGAGGCGATCGGTCATCCAGGAGATGGCGCTGCCCTGGTCGGTGAGGTAGGGGGTGAGGTGGTTGGTGAGGATCTTGTCGCCGAGGTTGGGCAGCAGGACGGCCTCGTACGTCACGTCGGCGCCCTTGCGGCACCAGTCCACGGCGAGTTGCCTGGACTGCCCGTGCCCCACGATGTCGTCGTGGACCCCGGTCGCCACCCGGACCGGGGCGGCCGGCTTCAGGTTGCCGATGCGCTGCTGGGCGAGGGCAGCCTGCAGCTTCGGCTCGGCCGCGATGATGTCGGCGAGGGACGTGCCGTCGGCGGTCCACTTCTTGCTGTTGGTGAAGGCGTAACCGAGGATCGCGTCGCCCACGCACATGGTCGAGGTGTCCTTCAGCGCGGCCTTGCCGACGTCGTTCGTGTGCGCGTCGATCACCGCCTTCAGCGACGGGTCGGTCTGGGCGAAGCCGTTGATCGACCAGCCCAGCGCACCGGCCAGGGCGCTGCCGTCGATGCCCTTCATGACCTCGGTGAGGTCGGCGGGCGGGGCCCCGGCATAGGTGCCCGCCAGGTTGACGTCGGGGGCGTACGAGGGCTGCAGTTCGGCCGCCGCCGCGCTGGCGCCGCCGCCCTGGCTGTAGCCGTAGAGGCCGACCCGCGACTCGGGGGTGAGCGAGGTACCGGTGACGGAACGCGCCGCGCGGGCCGCGTCCAGGAGGGCGTGCCCCTCGTCGACCCGGTTGACGTAGGTGTGGAGCCGGTCGGTCGCGCCGAGGCCCGCGTAGTCGGTGACGACGACGGCGGCACCGGCGGCGAGGAAGCGGTAGACCGCGAGGTTGTCGTAGCCGATGGACACCGTGCCCGCACCGATGACCAGCGGGTGCTGGAGGGACAGCGAGGGTGCGCACTGGTCACCCTGGCCCATGGTCCCCGAGGCGAGCGCCACCAGGGGGCGGGGGCCCGCGCCCTTCCACGCGGCGGCCGGTTCGATGTACGCGCCGGTGACGGCGACGGGCCCGCCGCCCGCATCGGTGGACTTGTACATCAGCCGCGTCGCGGTGCCGGGCAGCTGACGGCCGTCCAGGCCGGGGAGGCTCAGCCCGAGGGGCAGCGGCTCCGTACGGACGAGGGACCCGTCGGCGGCGGGCAGTCGCGCCGGCGGGTTGTAGAAGGCGGGGATGGTCACACCCCGGGAGACCACCGGCTCCGACCCGGCGGAGTCGGCGGCCGAGGCCGGCAGGGCCACCGCGCCCAGGCAGATGACCGCCACCAGGGAAGCGGCCAGCAGGCGCCCCGCACGGCGTCCCCGCCGGCGGGGTTCCAGGAGGTGGGGGGTGTTCACGGTCGAGCACGAACGGGTGGTCCTGCACAGACTCACGGCTCACTCCTCGCTCTGCTCCGATGAATGTCAGCGCAAGCTAGCACCGCTGCGTTACTGAAGGTAACTCGTCGGTAAGTTACGCTTCGGTAACGTGCAGTTCCGGGCATGTCCGCCCCAGGGCCGTCCCCCTCACGCGCGTACGAACCGCACCGGCGTCCCCGGGACCGCCTGCGCCGCCCCGGCCAGCGCGGCTTCGGCGACCACGCCCACGACCGGGTAACCCCCCGTCGTCGGATGGTCGTTGAGGAAGACCACGGGGAGCCCGTCCGGCGGCACCTGGACGGCCCCCAGCACCATGCCCTCGCTGGGCAGTTCACCGTCCATGGCGCGTCGCAGGGCGGGGCCCTCCGTACGCAGGCCGATGCGGTTGCTCCGCTCCGAGACCCGGTACGCGGCGGTGGCGAGTGTGCGCAGGGCCGCCTCCGTGAACCAGTCGGCGCGCGGCCCCGGATACAGGGGCAGCACCAGCTCGGCGGGAGCACCCGGCCAGGGCACGGTGTCAGCGGCCGGCGCGGTGCGTGCGGGACCCAGCGGCAGCAGGTCGCCCTCGCGCAGGACCGGCGGGCCGAGCCCCGAGAGCAGGTCGGCGGACCGGCTGCCGAGCACCGGCTCGGGCACCAGGCCGCCCGCGAACGCCAGGTAGGCGCGCAGCCCGCGCACCGCCGGCCCGGCCTCCAGCACCGCGCCCCCGGGTACGCGGACGGGTGCGCCCCACGCCACCGGGCGGCCGTCCACCGTGACCCGGCACCCCGCCCCGCCGACGACGGCGAGCACCGGCCGCGTGCCGGTCACCCGGACCGCGCAGCCCGTGAGCGTGGTCTCCAGCACCGCCGCGTCCGGCGCGTTGCCGACGAGCCGGTTGGCCAGCCGCCGGGCGGGCCCGTCCAGCGCGCCCGCCCGGGGTACGCCGAGGTGCGCCCAGCCGGTACGGCCCTCGTCCTGCACCGTGGTCAGGGCGCCCGCCCGGACCACTTCGAGCCCCGGGTTCATCCGCGCGCCCCCGCCGGTACGAAACGCACGCGGACCCCGGGGGCGAGCAGCGCCGCCGGTTCGCGCCCCGGGTCCCAGAGGGCGCCGGGCTCGGGCATCCGGCCGATGAGCTGCCAACCGCCGGGCGACGGACGCGGATAGACCCCGGTGTACGGCCCGGCGAGGGCCAGCGCCCCGGCCGGCACCCGGGTTCGGGGGGTGGACCGGCGCGGCACGTGCCGGTGCCCGGGCAGGCCCGTGAGGTATCCGAAGCCGGGCGCGAACCCGCAGAAGGCCACCCGGAACTCCGTACGGGTGTGGATGCGCGGCACCTCGTCGACGGCGACGCCCCACGCCTCGGCCACATCGGCGAGGTCCGGGCCGTCGTAGACGACGGGTATCTCGACGGCCTCCCCCGCGCCCCGGCTCAGCGGCGGCACGGTCCAGGACCTCAGCCGCCCCGCGAGCGTGCGGTCCGCCACCCCGTCCAGCAGCACCGTCCGAGCGCCGGGGACGATCTCGCGCACACCGGGGAGTTCCCCGGCGGCCCGGCGGCGGAGCAGCTCCGCGTGGAAGGCCTCGGCGTCCTCGCCGGAGGCCAGTTCCACGATCAGGGCGCGGGGTCCGGACTCCAGCACCCGGATGCCGCTCACGCGAACGCCCGTACGCGGACGCCCGCTTCTTCCAGCGCCGTCCGGACCCGCAGGGCGAGCGCCGCGGCCCCCGGGGTGTCCCCGTGGACACACAGCGACCGCGCCACGACCGCTATCCGGCTGCCGTCCACCCCGGTCACGGCGCCGTCCACGGCCATGCCGACACTGCGGCGTACGACCTCGTCGGCGTCATGCACCACGGCGCCCGGTTCCCCACGCGGGACGAGCGTGCCCTGCGGGGTGTACGCGCGGTCCGCGAAGGCCTCCTCGACGGCGGTCAGCCCCGCCGCCTCCGCATGGGCGAGCAACCGCGAACCGGGCAGGCCGAGCACCGCCGGACGACCGCCCGCCAGCAGCACACCCGCGACGACGGCGGCAGCCTGCTCCTCGTCCCGGACGACCCGGTTGTAGAGGGCGCCGTGCGGTTTCACGTACGAGACGGTGGAACCGGCCGCCTCGGCGAAGACCCGCAGTGCGCCGATCTGGTACGCGATCTCGGCGGTCAGCTCGGCCGCCGGTACGTCCATGGCGCGTCGCCCGAAGCCGGCCAGGTCGCGGTAGGAGACCTGCGCCCCGATGCGCACGCCCCGCTCCGCCGCCGTGTCGCAGACCCGCCGCATCACGGAGGCGTCGCCCGCGTGGAAGCCGCAGGCCACGTTGGCGCTGGTGACACAGGTCAGCAGCGCCTCGTCCTCGGTGAGGGTCCAGCGTCCGAACCCTTCCCCCAGGTCCGCGTTGAGGTCCATCGGGCGCGTCACACTCGTCAGATCCGTCACGGGCGCACGCTAGCGATTGTTCAACAATCTGACAAGAGCCGCCCACCGCCTGAGACACTCGTACGGTTCACTGAACACTGCGCACTGCGCACAGCTGACGGAACACCAGGCACACCCTGAACTCCGGAAACAGCAGGCACGGCAGACGCGGCAGGCACGACCGTACGACAGGCGCGACAGGCAGGGGACGGGCATGGCGGGGACGACGAGCGGCAGGAGGACCGGCGACACCCCGGACCTCTCGGAACTGGCGACGCACAGCGCCTCCCTGGAGCGGTCAGGTACGGCCGAGCGGGTCGCCGCCGTCCTGCGGGACCGGATCACCGAGGGCTACTTCCCGCCGGGCAGCCGGCTGTCCGAGGAGAGCATCAGCGGCGCCCTGGCGGTGTCCCGCAACACACTGCGCGAGGCGTTCCGCCTCCTGTCGCACGAACGCCTCCTGGAGCACCGCCTCAACCGGGGCGTCTTCGTCCGCGTCCTGGCCGTGGACGACCTGGTCGACATCTACCGGGTGCGGCTCCTCGTCGAGTGCGCGGCCCTGCGAACCCTGGGCGAGCCCCCGTTCGACCTGACGGCGGTCGAGGCGGCGGTGTCGACCGGCGAGCAGGCCGCGCTCCATGACGACTGGCCGGCCTGCTCCACCGCCAACATCCGCTTCCACCAGGCGCTGGCCGGCCTGGCGGACAGTCCCCGCACCGACGAGTTGATGCGCAACGTCCTCGCCGAACTGCGGCTCGCCTTCCACGTGATGGCCGACCCCCGCCGCTTCCACGAGCCCTATCTCACCCGCAACCGCGAGATCACGGACAGACTGGCCAAGGGGGACGCGGTCGGCGCCGAGCGGATGCTCGCCTTCTACCTGGAGGATTCCCGACGCCAACTGGCGGAGGCGTACACGCAACGGCTCACCGAGCGGTAGCCCCGGATTGTTCGATGATCCATGCTCCCCCTCCGCTCCCGAAGTGCCCGCGTTCCGCCCCGGAAGCGGGCGTATCAGGATGAGGCGCCCGCCACCCACCTTCCGGAACTGCCGATTCCGATCGATGTGGCCCACACTGTTGTGGGATTGTTGAACAAGACCAACCAGCGCCTGGCTACCCAAGGCCACGTACCCGGTCCGGCACGGCGTGCACAACAACAGCGCGTTCGGCCTGGGCCTGGTCCTCGACGCGGGTGGGGCCGCCGGGCTGCCGGCGCCGGTCCTCGACGCGGCGACGGACCGGCTGAAGGCCTGGTTCGAGGCGGACGCGATGCGGCGGGTGCTCCATCTCACGCTCGGTCTGCCGACGGTGTCCTCCGGGGACTTCTCCTCGGACCACTGGCTGGCGACGTACGCGGCACTGGCCCTGGACACGGCGCCCGGTCACTGAGCGGCGGGCCCGTCGCCCGGCCCTCCGACCGGGGTGCGGCCGGGTGACGGGCCGTGCGCACGGGGCGTGGGGCCTACGCCCTACCCTCGGCGTATGAGCGACAGCGCCCCCGACCCATCCGACAGCGGCACACCCGGGAGCCCGCAGGCCGTCGGCGCACTCCGTGGCCGCTGGCGCGAGACCCTGCTCGCCGCACGCGGCGGGACGGGCCGCGGGCCCGATCCGGACCCGTACGCCGATGCCCTCCTCGTGCGCTGGGCCGAACCCCAGCGGCGCTACCACACCACCGCCCATCTGACGCAGGTCCTGGACCGCGTCGACACCCTGGCCGGCCACGCCTCCGACCCGGACCTGGTGCGCCTCGCCGTCTGGTTCCACGACGCGGTCTACCGCCCCGACCGCTCCGAGAACGAGGAGCGCAGCGCCGCCCTCGCCGAGCGGGCCCTGCCCGAGGCCGGGGTCCCTGACGCGGCGACGACCGAGGTCGCCCGGCTGGTCCGGCTCACCGTCACGCACGACCCCGCCGACGGCGACACCAACGGCGAGGTGCTGTGCGACGCGGACCTCGCGATCCTGGCGGCGGCCCCCAAGGAGTACGCGGCGTACGCGGCGCAGGTACGGGAGGAGTACGGCTTCGTCCCGGACGACGCGTTCCGCGCGGGACGGTCGGCCGTCCTGCGGCAGCTGCTGGAGCTCCCCCGGCTGTTCCGTACGCCCCACGGTTCGGCGGAATGGGAGCCGAGGGCCCGGCAGAACCTGACGACAGAGCTGGACCTGCTCACCCGCTGAGCCGCTTCCCCACCGAGCCGCTCACCCATCGAGACAGGGGAATGGCAGGGACGTGAGCCCTGTTGAGAACTGTCATGCCCGATTCCGCTTCCAGCCGTCCCCGTATGCCGATGGCCGTCTACATCCTCGGCCTCTCGGTCTTCGCCCTCGGCACCAGTGAGTTCATGCTGTCCGGGCTGCTGCCGCCCATCGCCGACGACATGGACGTGTCTATCCCGCAGGCCGGGCTCCTCATATCCGCCTTCGCGATCGGCATGGTGGTCGGCGCCCCGCTGCTGGCCGTCGCCACGCTGCGGCTGCCACGCCGTACGACGCTCATCGCGCTGATCTCGGTCTTCGGTCTCGGCCAGGTCGCGGGCGCGCTGGCTCCGACGTATGACGTGCTGTTCGTCTCCCGGGTGGTGAGTGCGCTGGCGTGCGCCGGCTTCTGGGCGGTGGGCGCGGCGGTCGCCATCGCGATGGTGCCCGTGAACGCGCGGGCCAAGGCGATGGCCGTGATGATCGGCGGGCTGTCGATCGCCAATGTGCTGGGCGTACCGCTGGGCGCGTTCCTCGGGGAGAGCTTCGGCTGGCGTTCGGCGTTCTGGGCGGTCGGCGCGGCGTCCGCCGTGGCCCTGGTCGGTGTGATCACCCGTATCCCCCGCATTCCGCTGCCGGACGAGAAGCCCCAGCTCAAGCGGGAAGTCGCGATCTACCGGGACCGGCAGGTGTGGCTGTCCATCGTGATCACGGCCCTCGCGGCCGGCGGTGTGTTCTGCGCGTTCAGCTACCTCGCGCCGCTGCTGACGGATGTGGCGGGGCTGAGCTCGGGCTGGGTGCCCTGGGTACTCGCGCTGTTCGGTGTCGGCGCCGTGATCGGTACGACGATCGGCGGCCGGGTCGCGGACGCGCACCTCTTCGGTGTGCTGCTGAGCGGCATCAGCGCCTCGACGGTCTTCCTGGTGGCGCTGGCCCTGTTCGCGTCGAACCAGGCCGCGGTGATCGTCCTGGCGTTCCTGCTCGGGCTGTCCGCGTTCTACACGGCCCCGGCGCTGAACGCCCGGATGTTCAACGTCGCGGGCGTCGCCCCGACGCTGGCGGGTGCGACGACGACAGCCGCGTTCAACCTGGGCAACACGAGCGGCCCGTGGCTGGGCGGTGCGGTGATCGACGCGGACTTCGGCTTCCGGGCAACGGCCTGGGCGGGTGCCGCGATGCTGGTGCTGGGCCTGGTGGCCGTGACGGTCTCACTGCGGCTGGGCGGCGGCGGCAAGCCGTCCCGCCGGATCGCGGCGAGCACACCGGCGCCCCTCAGCGAGGAGCGGGCCGCCCCTTCGGCCGCCGCAGTCCCGCGTCCGTGAGCCGGCGCACGATCTCCTTCGACCCGACCTCCCGCGCCCCGGCGCGCACCGCGTCCGCGTAACGCGCCTCGGGCACGTCGTAGTGGTCGCGCTCGAAGGCGCGGGGCGGGCAGCCGATCGTGGCGGCGAAGGCGTGCAGTTCCTCGAACGACACATCGCTGACCAGGTGCGACCACAGGTGGCCGTGCCCCGGCCAGGTAGGCGGGTCGATGTAGACGGTCACCGGCCGAGCACCTCGGCGAGCGCCCCCACCCGGGCGACGGACACCGTGGCCTTCGTGCAGACCCAGTGGGGATCGGGGCCGAGCTCCGGCTCGACGTCCAGGGCGTGCGGCCCTTCGTCCGTGCACACCGGGCACAGCGGCCAACGCCCGTGCTGCTCCAGGAGCGCGTCCTGGACGTCCTGTGCCACGAGCCCCGTGACGAAGGACACGCCTTCGGGCCACTGCTCGACCCACCACCGCCGGTGGGCCACCGCGTCCTCGACCATCGAGACGATCCCGGCCTCGGCCACATCTCCCGCGACGAGGTCGGCCATCACCAGCGCACGCGCGGTATGCAGCTCCTGCTCCAGGCTGTTCAACTCCATGCCTCCCATTGTCCCCCCGCCCTGGTGACCCCGAGCCTGGCCATGAAACGTCCATGGGGCATCCATGGACACCGGAAACGGATATACCGCCCGCTTTCACATCTGCGACCTCCCGTCGGCCGAGGGGGGATTGACGGGGCGGGAGGGTTGGAAATAACTTTCAAGGGTGACCAATGATGTGAAGGAAAGTTTCAAGGCCGACTCGCCGCCCGCCCCTGCCGCCCTCGCGGCCAAGGTGCGGACCCTCGCTCCGTCCATGACCCGTTCCATGCAGCGGGTCGCCGAAGCGGTCGCGGGTGACCCCGCCGGGTGCGCCGCCCTCACCGTCACCGGTCTCGCCGAACTCACCGGCACCAGCGAGGCGACCGTCGTCCGCACGGCCCGCCTCCTCGGCTACCCGGGCTACCGGGACCTGCGCCTCGCACTCGCGGGGCTCGCGGCCCACCAGCAGTCGGGCCGGGCGCCCGCCGTCACGGCCGACATCGCGGTCGACGACTCCATCGCGGACGTGGTCACGAAGCTCGCCCACGACGAGCAGCAGACCCTCGCGGACACGGCCGCCGGCCTGGACACGGTGCAGCTCGGGGCGGCCGTGTCCGCCGCCGCCACCGCGCGCCGCATCGACATCTACGGCGTCGGCGCGTCCTCCCTCGTCGGCCAGGACCTGGCGCAGAAGCTGCTCCGGATCGGCCTGATAGCCCACGCCCACATGGACCCGCACCTCGCGGTGACCAACGCGGTGCAGCTGCGCTCCGGCGATGTGGCCATCGCGATCACACACTCCGGATCCACGGGCGACGTCATAGAGCCGCTCCGGGTCGCCTTCGACCGCGGTGCGACGACGATCGCGATCACCGGCCGGCCGGACGGCCCGGTCTCGCAGTACGCCGACCACGTGCTGACCACGTCCACCGCACGGGAGAGCGAGCTGCGGCCCGCCGCCATGTCGAGCCGCACGAGCCAGCTCCTCGTCGTCGACTGCCTCTTCATAGGAGTCGCGCAGCGGACGTACGAGACGGCCGCGCCCGCGCTGTCCGCCTCGTACGAGGCACTCGCCCACCGCCACACCCCCCGCAGCCGCTGACCACGGCGCCACCCGCACCCGCACCCGCACCCGCACCCGCACCCGCACCCGCGAACCGTACAAGAACGAGAAAGCAGAGCCGCTGTCCATGACCTCCACCACCGACCCCAGCACCGACGCCGACGCCCCCGGCGGCTACGGGGAACTGCGCGCCCAGCTCGCCACCCTCACCACCGAGGCGTTCCGGCCGGAGCTCGCCGAGATCGACCGGCTGCCGACCCAGGAGATAGCGCGCATCATGAACGGCGAGGACACCACCGTCCCCGCCGCCGTGGCCGAGAAGCTGCCGCAGATCGCCGCCGCGATCGACGCCACCGCCGAGCGCATGGCGCGCGGCGGCCGGCTGATCTACGCGGGTGCGGGCACCGCCGGCCGTCTCGGTGTGCTCGACGCCAGTGAGTGCCCGCCCACCTTCAACACCGACCCTTCCGAGGTCGTCGGCCTGATCGCGGGCGGCCCGTCCGCCATGGTCAAGTCCGTGGAGGGTGCCGAGGACAGCAAGGAGCTGGCCGCCGCCGACCTGGACGGTATGGGCCTGACCGCCGACGACACGGTGGTCGGGATCTCCGCCTCCGGCCGCACACCGTACGCCGTCGGGGCCGTCGAGCACGCCCGTACGCGGGGCGCGCTCACCATCGGTCTCTCCTGCAACGCGGACTCCGCGCTCGCCGCGGCGGCCGAGCACGGCCTGGAGATCGTCGTCGGTCCCGAGCTGCTCACCGGCTCCACCCGTCTCAAGGCGGGCACGGCGCAGAAGCTCGTCCTGAACATGCTGTCGACGATCACGATGATCCGGCTCGGCAAGACGTACGGGAATCTCATGGTCGACGTGCGCGCCTCCAACGAGAAGCTGCGCGCCCGCTCCCGCCGGATCGTCTCCCTCGCCACCGGCGCCTCCGACCAGGAGATCGAGGCCGCGCTCGCCGCCACGGACGGCGAGGTGAAGGACGCCATCCTCACCATCCTCGGTGGGGTCGACGGCCCCACCGCCGCCACGCTCCTGGCCGAGTCCCACGGTCACCTCCGCGCAGCCCTCGCGGCTGTCCGAACCACCTGACGCACCACTCCCCGCACAGCAAGGCACCACGCATGGCTACTGAAGACAAGAACCGCGCCACTGCCGCCGCGATCCTGCCGCTCGTCGGTGGCGCTGCGAACGTCGACTCGATCGTCCACTGCATGACCCGGCTCCGGCTGGGCCTGCACGACCGCTCCCTCGTCGACGACGAGGCCCTCAAGGCGGTCCCCGCCGTGATGGGCGTGGTCGAGGACGACACCTACCAGATCGTCCTCGGCCCGGGAACTGTCGCCCGGGTCACTCCTGAGTTCGAGCAGCTGGTCGAGGAGGGCCGGGCGGCCGAGGCCCCCGCGCCCGTCCGTACGGCCGAGGAGCTGGCCGACAAGGGCGCGTCCCTGAAGGCGCGGCAGAAGGCGAAGAACGCCACCCCGTTCAAGCTGTTCCTGCGCAAGATCGCGAACATCTTCGTCCCGCTGATCCCCGCCCTGATCGGCTGCGGCATCATCGCCGGCCTCAACGGCCTGCTGGTCAACCTCGGCTGGCTGCCCTCGGTCACCCCCGCCCTGGCGGCGATGGCCTCCGGATTCATGGCGCTGATCGCGGTCTTCGTCGGCTACAACACGGCGAAGGAGTTCGGCGGCACGCCGATCCTCGGCGGTGCGGTCGCGGCGATCATCGTCTTCCCGGGCGTCGCGAACATCGAAGCCTTCGGCCAGACCCTGTCCCCCGGCCAGGGCGGCGTCCTCGGCGCCCTCGGCGCGGCGGTCCTCGCGGTGTACGTCGAGAAGTGGTGCCGCCGCTGGGTGCCCGAGGCGCTGGACGTCCTGGTCACCCCGACGCTCACGGTTCTGATCTCCGGTCTCGTCACGATCTTCGGCCTGATGTACGTGGCCGGTGAGGTCTCCTCCGCCATCGGTACGTTCGCCGACTGGCTGCTCTCCACGGGCGGCGCGGGCGCGGGCTTCCTGCTCGGCGGCTTCTTCCTGCCCCTGGTGATGCTGGGCCTGCACCAGGCACTGATCCCGATCCACACGACGCTGATCGAACAGCAGGGCTTCACGGTCCTGCTCCCGATCCTCGCGATGGCCGGAGCCGGCCAGGTCGGCGCGGCGGCAGCGGTCTACCTCCGCCTTCCCCGGAACGAGTCGATCCGCAAGACCATCAGGTCCGCCCTGCCCGCCGGTCTGCTGGGCGTCGGCGAACCCCTGATCTACGGCGTCTCGCTCCCGCTGGGCCGCCCGTTCATCACGGCCTGTGTGGGCGGGGCGTTCGGCGGCGGCTTCGTGGGACTGTTCAACCAACTCGGCGACTCGGTCGGCTCGACGGCGATCGGCCCGTCCGGCTGGGCCCTGTTCCCGCTCCTGGACGGCAACCACGGCCTCGGTTCGACGATCGCGATCTACGCGGGCGGTCTGCTCGTGGGGTACGTCGCCGGCTTCGCCGCCACGTATTTCTTCGGCTTCAGCAAGGCGCTGCTGACGGAGTTCAACGTCTCCCAGGAACCGGTTGCGTCGACGGTCGCGGCCACCGGCCCGGCCGGCGCAGCCTCGGGCGACACCCCCGCGAAGGAACCGGCGGGCGTCTGACCGGCGGAAGTACGGCTGTCCGAGCCTCCCGGGCGGTCACGAGACGTACGCAGGATTCTTCGCACGAACACCTGTGTGTAGGGAATTGATTGCCGGGCACCAGATGTCACGGAGGTTGATAACAATGGTTCCCCTGCTTCTCGTTCTTCTGCTCGCTCTGATCCTTTTCGGTGCCGGTTTCGCACTCAAGGCACTGTGGTGGATCGCGGTGATCGTGCTCGTGGTGTGGCTCATCGGATTCTTCGTGCGTCCGGCAGCAGGCGGCGGCAAGCGCGGCCGGTGGTACCGCTGGTAGCCGACCCCGACCAGCACGGACGCGGGTGGCCCAGGACCTTTCGGGTCCTGGGCCACCCGCGTTTCTTTCCACGTTCGCCGAATTCACCGGGTGTGGCCCGGAAAAGCGCGGGCAGTCGAATAAGGGGAAGAATCCGCTCACGGTGAGATCTTCTTGTGCCACATCGCAGCAACCCCATTGGCTCCACCCGTGGTATGTGGGACAGTTGCCTTCTTGCAGTGGCGGGGGGCGCTGATGAGCGAGAACAACAGCAACAGACCGATGCGTTGGGACGAGCATGCGCGCGGCGGCGCGGGTGGCTGGGTACCGGCCTCCGAGGACCGGCCAGGACCGCCGCCCGACGCACCCGACCCCGACCCCGGAGACGAACCGGGCGGCGGCCGTCGCGCCTTACCGAGGAAGTACGTCATCCTCCTCGCGGTGGGCGGTGGGCTGGCCGTCGCCGCCGTGACCCTGGTCATCGCCCATGCCGTCCGCCCCTCCGCTCCCGAGGCGGGCCCCACCACGGAACCTTCGTCCTCCAGCTCTCCGTCGCGGTCCCTTCCCGCTTCCACGGCAGCGGACCCCCAGCCCGCCGAAGCCCCCACCGGCACCGCCGAGGAACAGGCCACCGCGGTGGACGAGCTCCTGGAACGCAGCACCTCGGACCGCCAGCAGGTCATCGACGCCGTCAACGCCGTCGAGGCGTGCGCCTCGGATGAATCCGTCGACAGCGCGGGCCAGGTCCTGGACGCCGCCGCCGTACGCCGCGAGAGCCTGATCACCGGACTCGCCGAGCTCGACCTGGGCGAGCTCGCGTCCGGCTCGGACGCGGCGGGCCGCCTCCGCACGGGCTGGCAGCATTCGGCCGACGCGGACCGGGCGTTCGCGGACTGGGCCGACGACGCACGGGGCTGCTCACCCGGCGCGGTCCCCCGCACCTCCTCGTACCACCAAGGCGTGCGCAGCAGCGAACTCGCCACCGGCGCCAAAGAGGACTTCGTCGCGCTCTGGACGCCGATCGCCGCGCGGTACGGGCTGCCGGAACGCGATACGGCCCAGCTCTGACGCCACACCGCCCCACCCCGGCACTGCCTCCCCCTGTCCGTCCCGACGGAAAGCCGGCTCCCGCCATGACCGACCCCGATCCCCAGGACCCACCGCCCCCCGTCCCTGGCCCCCGCCCCGCACCGGGCCCACCGGCCCCTCCGCCGTCCGACCCCGACAGCGACCTGTGGCAACTGGTCCGCTCGCAGGCCGGAAACCGCCCCGGCGGCGCCACGGAGTATCTGCGGGGCGCCGCCCACCTGGACCGGCAGTTCCGCAACGCCGTGATCAAGGAGCTCGCCGAGAACGCGTACCGCATCCCCCCTCCGTCGTACGGGGTGGATCTGGCAGCGGTCCTCAAGGAGTGCTTCGTGGCGCGCAGGGAAGTGGCGACGCGTGCGGCCATCCTGCTGGCCCTGCCCTTCCTGCTGTTGCCCGTCAGCGTCACCGGAGCACTCGTCGCTCTCCTGCTGGTTCTGTTCGTCCAGCTCGCGAGAGCGCTGGGACGCCGGCTGAGGAACGCCCTCGGCGAGGGGCGCCGGCCGGGCGGCAGCCCGGGGTCCCGCCCCGGGAACGCCCTCATCACGCTCCTGCTGCTGCTCGCCTTCCTCTGGGCCCTGGGGCAGGCGGTGCGTCTGTCGCTGTCGGCCTCCTACGTGCTGGAAGGTCTTGCCACGGGCGAGAGCCGGCCACTTGTCGCCTTTCTGCTCGTCCTGGTGGGCTGGTCGGTCGTCATCGGCGTGTACCGGTACCGCACGGAACTCCACCTGTACTCCCTCGCCATCGGCCGGAGCACGGAACGCCCCGACCCTCCCGTGGTCGCCGACCGGCTCGAAGAGATCCGCGTGCTGCAGGCCGACCCCGATGTCGTCTACAGCGACTACGCCCCGTTCGTCGGTGCGGGGATCGAGCTGGACCACTGGTCGTTCGCCATCGAGTTGGTGCCGGACCTGGAGAAACGGGACGGCGCCGCCGAGCGCCGGGCGGCCTTCACCGTGCCCGAGGTGCACGCGCGGATACGCCGCGACCTCCTCCGGTTCGGCGAGGGCGAGACCTACCCGGGCGACCAGCTGCGCGGGCTCCACGTGGACGACTACGTCATGAAGAGCGGCAAACGACTGGCCCCCTCGACGGACTGGAGCGGCACGGGCCCCGGCACCCCCTTCCACGCCAAGGCTCCTGCCGCCCGCGCCGAGGCGGCCCGGATGCTCCGTGTCCCGCAGGACGGGCAGGCCCCCGAGACGTGGTGGGCCGACAGCCTCGACCTGTACGCCGACGAACGGCTGCGCCACTATCTGACCGTCCGGGTGGGGAGTTGGGGTGACGAGGTGGTGCTCACCGTCTTCAGCCGCGTACAGATGCAGGGCGGCCTGCTGTTCCTGGAGTCACGGGCCTTCCTGCTTCCGCCGCTCGCCCGCCGCTACCACCGCATCGACGACATCCTGCCGCCGAGGGACACCAAGGACTGGCTCGATCTGGCCCGCGCGGCCTTCGCGTCGGTGTTCTCTCTGGTAGGGGACTCCCTGAGCGACCTCACAGCCCCCTCACGCACGAAGACCCGGACCGCGCGCGCCAGTTACTGGTACGCGCGCATGCGTGCGACGAACCGCCCGGTCGACCACGGGCCCGCGTACTCGGTACGGGAGCTGGCGGCGGAGCCCCACTTCCAGCAGCTCTTCCAGGAGATGGACGTCCAGCGCTTCCTCAAGAGCATCCGGACCAGGACGGTGACCGCCGTACGCAACAGCCTGCGGGACGCGGGCTACGGCACGGGCGAGTACGACGCCCGCACCACCGTCCTCTTCGACCGCTCCGTGCACGTCAACGGAACGATGCACGGAAACATCCAGACGGGTGACAGCGCCCGGGCCGCCCACCAGACGATCACCACACCGCAACCGCACGTCGGCCCGACGGCCGGCGGCGCCGCCACCGGTTCCGGTTCCAGCTGAAGGAGTTCACACGATGACGAGCACACCGGCCGGGGACGACCGCGGCATCCACGTCAGCGGGCACGGCACGTTCGACGGGATCGCCCAGACGGGAGACGGCAGCACAGCCGAGTACATCGGTCACGCCGCCTCAGGGGCCTCGGACGAAGAGGAATCCGACGAGATCGCGCGGCTCCGGCAAGCCGTCGAAGATTTGCGCCTCGCCGTCCGGGCCCTCGGCCCCGACGAACTGCCGTCAGCGGAAGAAGAGGCCGTGGAGGCGGCACTCGCCCAGGTGGACGACGTCCCGTCCCCGGCCGACGAGGCCGGTCAGGGGCGCGTACGCAACTCGGTCTTCCTGGTGACCGGCGCGCTGGCCTCGGTCGCTTCGCTCTCCGAGTCCATCCGGGCCCTGCGCGACGCGGCGAGCCCCTGGTTCTGACCGCCACGAAGGAGACCGGCCTCCCCGGACGCTGGAACCCGCAGGCGTCTGACCCGGCCCGCATCCCCCAACGGCACCGTGCGCACACCTCGTGCGTCCGGTGCCGTCGCGTGCCGGTCGCCGCCCGCGGGTTCAGCGGGCGCGTCGGTAAGGATCCGCGTACGGCTCCATGGACTGGCGCACCTCTTCCCGGACAGGGTCCATGAGCGGGCCGGGAGCGTAGTAGCGGGCCCGGGCCTTGCCGCGGGGGACGAGCCAGCCACGGGCTACAAGCTGGGCCGGCCCCGCTGTCGGGATACACACGCCCCTCAGACCGGGAATTCGTCCGTGAGCAGGGTGACGCCGAAGGGCTCGGGCAGCGGGAGCGGCTTCCCGAAGGGCACGGCGTCGGACCGCTTGTACGTCCCGTCCTCGTTCGGCTCGGTGAACAGCGTGGCCATCGCCCCGCGCGTGTCGAAGCGGTCGATCAGCAGATACATCGCGACGCCCGCACGCGCGTAGGCCCGGTACTTCTTCGTCCGGTCCTCCCGGGCGTTCCCCTTGAACGTGATCTCGACGATCAGCAGCGCCTCCGACGCGTCCATGGGGTCGCTGGTATCGGGGTCGGCGGCGGCGATCAGTTCCGCGGGCATCACCACGAGATCCGGTACGTAGAGCTTGTCCAGAGGCGCGACATGCACACCGAGCGTCTGGTAGATCTCCAGTTCCTCAGGCAGGTGTGCGTAGAGCCTGCGCCGGATTTTCGCGGCGATGCCATTGTGGTGCGCATGAGGCGGCGGTACCAAGACGATCTGCCCTTCGTCGATCTCGGCGCGCCATCCCTCGGGCACGTCCAGTTCCTGCCAGGTCCGCAGCAGGTACTCCCACGGGCGGCCCTCGGAGCCCTGATCGCTTTCGACCATCGCAGCGGTCATCGCGGTTCCCTTCTCCTGTGGCCTCGTACGGGAGCGTAGATCGACGTTCCTGCGGCTGCCCGCCGCTCTCTCCAGCGTCCCACGATCGTGTGAGCCCCGCACCGACCCCACCGCAGGTGTCCCGGCCGGAGAACCGGGCCGCTGCCCGCACGCATCTGAGGAGGCAGACGCTGATCCCGGCCCCCGGGCAGCACAGAGGAACGGCGAGAGGCGGAGAGCATGACGGACGGCCCGGCGAGTGGCGACTGCACGGGACGGTCTGCGCTGCGCCAGGAACGCCGTGCGGACGAGGAGCGCCACCCGCAACACGGCGTCGTCCGCACCGCGTTCGCCGTCCTGCGCCGCGAAGGCCCCTCCCTGTACGGCAGGGCAGCGGGCGTCGCCTCGCTGGCCGCGCTGGGCGGTCTGCTGGTGACGGTCGTGGGCTTCCTCGTGGCCTGGCACCACTTCGACGCGATACGCGCGGGCGCGGTGCGTGCCCGGATCGACGAGGACTCCTATGCCCCCGACGGGAGCCGGGTGAACAGCATGTGGCTCACCCTCCTCGCCTGCCTGCCGTTCCTGATCCTCCTGCTGCACCTGGGATGCACCGCCCTCCAGACCGCAGCCTCCCGCGCCGTGGGCGGCAAGGACGACGGCCGCTTCCGCACGGTCCTCGGTGTGTACGTGCTGCGCGGAGTGTGCGTATGGGCCCCGGTGGTCCTCGGCATCCTGGTGGAGGAGTACTTCACCACCACCACATTCAGGGAACACACCCCGATCGTCCCGAAGTGGGAGTACCCCGACCTCTTCGAGGTGCTGCGCTACGGACCGCCCCTGCTGGGCATGGCGATCGCCCTGGCGCTCCGGCTCGGCTGGACCCTGGCCCCCGCCACCGCCGCGTCGGAGGGCCTCACCCCGTTCGCCGCACTGCGCCGCTCCTGGTCCCTGACCTGGGGCGGGGCCTCGGCATGGTTCCGTAGCGTCGCCGTCGCACTGCCCCTGGGTGCGCTGACCGTCGGCCTGTACGTCCTGCTCCACGCCGCTGCCCGCCCCCTGCGCTCCGGCGCGGTCTCCGTCTTCCTGGAGTGGGGCCCGGACAACACCTACGGCGCGTACGTCGCCGGGGTCCTCGCCCCGATCGCCGCCGCCCTGTTCCTCACCGGCGCCCTGACCCTCCCCTTCGCGCACACGGTCCTCGCGGTTCTCCATCAGCGTCAGGCCCGGGCCGCCGGCAGGACGTCCGGCCCGCGCGCGGCGGCCCGGAACGGCTGATCGACGCGACCGCCCCCGGGCATCCCGTCCGTACGCCGAACGGCTCCCCGTGGATGGCCGCTTCATGAGCCTTCCTGTCCGCTGGGTTCGGCGACACCGGCACGGACCTCGCGCTGCCCACAGGACAGCTGACACTCAAGGAGACCTCATGAAACGGCACGTCGGACCAGCCGTGGCGCTGGCCACAACCCTGCTGGTTGCCGGGGCGGCGGCAGGGTGCTCGGACAACAGCGGTGAAGGTGCGACCGGTGGCACGAAGGTCGCCGCCGAGGCGCCGGACACCGACGTCGTACCGGCAGCGACCTCGTCGAGCAGCCCCGCGGTCGACGTCAAGGACGGCCCCTTCGGCAAGATGCTGGTCGACGAGAAGGGGCAGACGCTCTACCTCTTCGAGAAGGACACGAAGGACAAGTCGGCGTGCAACGACAACTGTGCCAAGGCATGGCCGCCGTTCACCGTCACGTCGACCCCGGCCGCGGGCAAGGGCCTGAAGACGGATCTGCTCAAGACCACCAAGCGGGACGACGGCTCCGAACAGGTGACGTACGACGGGCACCCGCTGTACCGGTTCGCCGACGACCAGAAGGCCGGCGACACCAACGGGCAGGGCGTCGACGCCTTCGGTGCCAAGTGGTTCGTCGTGGACCCCGACGGCAAGAAGATCACGAAGACGCCCCCGACCAGCGGCGGCGGTTACTGACCTCCGGACCGGGCGAGCCGGGTACAGGGCCCGGTCGCGGGCCGGCCGGGCCCGCCCGCCACCGCCTCCGCGCGGATACGCAGCCGCGCGGTACGGGGCTCAGGGCCCCGACCTGACCGTCACGGGAGCCGCCCCTCCCGGTTGATCTCCGTCACCCGCGCCCGCAGCACGAGCCCCGGCGGCGCCGGCCGGACGGCATCCGGCGGACAGTCCCACTCCGCGCCGCCGCCCGGCGGACGCAGCTGTACGTACGGCCCGACGCGGCCCATCACCCGGCCCACCCTGCCCGTACGGGCGTCCATGGCGAACGTCCCGGGCTCCGGCGTACACGGCTCCAGCCCTTCAACTGTCATGAGCGGCCTTCGCCTCCAGCTGCGCACTGAGCAGCAGGGCCGTCTCGACCGAGCACCGGCCGAGGTCGACGAGCGGCGTCGGCTCGTTCCGCGCGCACGACGCCAGGTCGGTCCGCAGCGACGGCAGTTTCACGCCGACCCCCGCGAGCCCGGCCCGCAGCCGCGCCACCGCGTCCTCCGCAGCGCGCAATCTTCCCGCTGCCTCTTTGCACTGTTCCGTAGCCGTCATCATGATCTTCCCCATTTCCACGCTGAGTAGTTGCTATGCATACTCAGCGTGGCCGATTCCTCGCTACGCTGGAAGAGGTGCAGTTCCAACACCCGCACGTGTGCCCCACGGAGTCGCCATGCCCGGACCGAAGACGCTCGATCCCTCCTCCTCGCCCCGGGCTCTCCTGGGCGCCGAACTCCGCCACCGCAGAGAGGCGGCAGGCCTCTCTCAGGACGAGCTGGGCGCACCCCTGTTCGTCAGCGGCTCCTTCATCGGCCAACTGGAGGCCGGCACCCGGCGCATGCAGCTGGACCAGGCCCAGAAGCTGGACGAGGTGCTGGAGACGGACGGCTTCTTCGTCCGGAACTGCGCGGCCCTGAAGAAGTCCAAGTACCCGGACCACTTCGCGGAGGCGGCGGAGGCGGAAGCGGTGGCGGAAACCATCAAGGAGTACTCGCCCCTGCTCATCCCCGGACTCCTGCAAGCCGAGTCATACGCGCGGGCGGTCTTCCTGGGCTACCGCCCAACCACGCCGGAGGAGACGGTGAACCAGCTCGTGGAGGCCAGAGTGGCGCGAGCCGGCCTCCTGGCCCACCCAACAACACCCATGGTTTGGACGATCCTGGACGAGGCGGCACTACGGCGCCGGGTCGGCGGCCCTGGGGTCATGCGTGAGGCACTCTCCCACCTCACGACGTTGATGCGGCAGAGGCGCATCATCGTCCAGGTGTTGCCCTTCAGCGCGGGCGGCCACCCAGCCATGGGAGGCCCACTCAAACTCATGACCTTCTCTGACGCACCGCCCCTCGCCTACCTGGACGGGCTGGGATCCGGCCAACTCCTGGACGACCCAGCAGCAGTACGGTCGTACGAGCTGACCTACGATCTACTGGTAGCCAGCGCATTGTCACCTGATGCGTCCCTGGCCCTGATCGAAGCGGTGGCGGAGGATTACGCCCATGAAGATCAGCAGTTCTGACTATGACCTGACAACGGCAACCTGGTACAAGTCCTCGTACAGCGACGGCAGCGGCGGCAACTGCCTCGAAGTGGCAACGTGGCGCAAGTCCACGTACAGCGGCGGCAGCGGCGGCGACTGCCTGGAGGTCGCCGACGGCTTCCCCCACCTCGTCCCCGTCAGGGACTCCAAGGTGACCGACGGCCCCACGCTCGTCTTCCGGACGGACGCCTGGTCCGCCTTCGTCGACGACCTCAAGCAGCCCTGACCCCGTAGCGGATATCAGGCGGCGATCTTCAAAGCGAGCTCGCGAGCACGGTCGTGGGCGTCGGCCATGGACGCCTCGTACATCGGGAGGAACTCCGCCAGGTGCGGCGTGTGGGGCGCCATGGCCATCTCGGGGACCACGGTGGCGACATCGAGTCCCAGCTGCTGCTCATGTCCCAGCACCGCCTCGGTGGTGGGCACGACGTGGTCGAGGCCGTGGTTGGGCGCTCCGAATGAGTGAGTGGGAGAAGGCTTACAAAAGGCACTTTGAAGTGCGTCGTGCGTCGCGGGGCGGCCGGTCGGGACATTCGACGGTCCGGGGCTGGCTAGGCACTTCCCGGGACCCGTCCTCAACCGCCGACCCCGGTCCCCTCCTCATGAACGGGCCTCGGCCGGGCCCGTCCACCCCTGGGTGCGCCCGGCCGGGGCTACTTTCGTCGTGGGGCGTAGCGACGAACGGTGACAGCGGTGTCCATCCGGACCCCCTACGGTGGGCGCGTGACTCGTCTGGATGCGCTGGCTCCCGCACACCCCGCCCCTCCGGCACCGGCGGTGAGGGCGCGGCTTGTGTCCTGGTTCGCTGTGCCGGGGCGGGCTCTCCTCGCGCCCGGGATGTGGCCGGGCAGGCGTATCGCGGGTGAGGCGGTCCTGAGCCTCGTGCTCGCGCTGGCCGCCGTGGGTGCCGGTCTCCTCGACGACGAGGGCCCGGCGCAGGCCATCCTCATCGG
The DNA here is from genome assembly GCF_042871445.1 of Streptomyces sp. NPDC005794. NCBI lineage: Bacteria > Bacillati > Actinomycetota > Actinomycetes > Kitasatosporales > Streptomycetaceae > Streptomyces > Streptomyces sp. NPDC005794. The sequence goes on along the minus strand of NZ_JBIAIN010000010.1, from coordinate 100,577 downwards.
GGTGCTGGCAGGGGTGTTGTCGCTCCTGCGGCGGGGGCTGCCCGCGACCGTGCTCCTGGCGGCGGCCGTCGGCTCGGCGCCGTTCTTCGGGTTCGCGCCCCTGCTCCTCGTCGTCGCCTGGTCGGCGGGGCGACGGATCGAGAGCCTGGGCAGGTCGGCCACCGTCTTCGGTCTGGCCTACGTCCTCACCCTCGGGCTCACCGCCCTGTGGGAACCGCACACCTCCTGGTCCATCCTGGCGATCGCCGGCCTGTTCATCCTGGTCTCGCTCGTGGTGCCCGGGCTCGCGGGACGCTACTGGTCGCAGCGCCGGACGCTGACCGACACGCTCCAGGAGTACAACGCCCAACTGCGGCGCGAGCGCGCGATGCTCGTGAGCCAGGCCAGGATGCTGGAGCGTCAGCGCATCGCCCAGGACATGCACGACAGCCTGGGTCACCAACTCGCGCTGATCGCCGTGCACACCGGCGCGCTGGAGGTGACCCCCGGGCTGAACCAGCAGCAGCACGAGGCCGTCGGGGTGCTGCGTGAGGCGTCGGTCGCCGCGATGCACGAACTGCGTGACGTCGTGGGGATGTTGAAGGACACCGACGAACCGTCGAGCTCCGGCGCGGGCGCGCCGGCCGTCGACGGCGCCGGTGAGGAGGAGAAAGCGGCGTCGCGCGGGGTGGCCGGCATCGAGAGCCTGGCCGAGGGGTCGCGGAGGGCGGGAACCCCGGTGGAGGTCCGGCGCTCGGGCGAGGAGCGTCCGCTCGCTTCGGCCGCCGATCATGCGGCGTACCGCGTGGTCCAGGAGGGGCTGACCAACGCCCACAAGCACGCTCCGGGGGCGTCGATCTCCATCGGCCTGCGGTACGAGCCGGACACGCTGGTCGTGGAGATAGCCAACGGCCCCGCCTTGGAGCCGGTGGGCGGCAGTGTGGCGAGCGGTGGTCAGGGGCTCACCGGGCTGGAGGAGCGGGCCCGGCTGGTCGGGGGCATGGTGCACGCCGGTCCTACGGGGGACGGGGGTTTCCGGCTGGCCGGTGTCCTGCCGTACACCTCGCCGGGTGACGCGAGGGCGACGTCCGTCGCTCCTCCGGAAGACTTTCGGGCACAGAATCCGGTGGGCGCTCCGGGCGACAGTGATCCTGTCATCGACTGGAACGGTCTCCCGAAGGAGTTGGCCAAGGCAGTGAACAGGACCAAGAGGGGCAACGGCATAGCGATCGGCTGCGGGGTGGCGGCTCTGATCGCCGTCGTCCTGGTGATCGTGGCGGTCGTCGGGCTGGTCTTCCTCGTACGGGAGGCGGACAAGGCGATGATCGAGCCCGCACAGTACGAGGGCTTCAAGATCGGCGAGTCCGAGCAAGCTGTACGCGATCAGCTGCCCGACGGCGAGTCGTTCCTGAACACCGGCGCGGGTGACGGCGCGCCGCCCGTGCCCGACGGGGCGAAGTGCCTCACCGTCCTCTCCACGGAGTTCGGGGACAGCCTGGACGCGGATCCGGTCTTCCGGTTCTGCTTCGAGGACGGCAAACTGATCGAGAAGAAGTCCTTCGACGCCGCCGCCTGAGGGCAGACGGTGCCGGTGTCCGTACGGGCGGGCCGGTCGGCGATGATGGGCGGATGTCCGCAGTGCCGACCGCCCAGGACCGTCCGGGAGACGCGTGATCAGGGTTCTTGTGACGGATGACGAGCCGCTGATCAGGGCGGGCATCCGGATGATCCTCTCCTCGGCCGACGACATCGACGTCGTCGCGGAGGCGGCGAACGGCCAGGAAGCCGTCGAGATCGCCCGCTCCCAACGGATCGACGTCGCGCTCCTCGACATACAGATGCCGGTGATGGACGGGCTGACGGCCCTGGCCGAGCTCCGGCGGGCCGCCCCGCAGGTGCGGGTGCTGATCCTGACGACGTTCGGGGAGCGGCAGAACGTGTTGCGGGCCCTGACCGGCGGGAGCGCGGGCTTCCTGCTGAAGGACTCGGCGCCCGCCGAGCTCATGCGGGCCGTGCGGGCGGCGGCGGCCGGTGAGGCGTATCTGTCGCCGGGCGCCACCCGGCATGTGGTGGACTCGCTGGCCTCCGGCGGCGCCACGGACCGCGCGGAGGCGGCCCGCCGCCGGCTGGAGGAGCTGACCGCCCGCGAACGCGACGTCCTGGCCCTCCTGGGCGAGGGGCTGTCCAACGCGGACGCGGGCCGGCGGATCCACATGAGCGAGGCGACGGTCAAGACGTACGTGAGCCGCATCCTCTCCAAGCTGGGCTGCGAGAACAGGGTGCAGGCCGCGCTGCTGGCCCGGGACGCGGGCCTCGGGTCCTGACCGCCCCCCCCCTTCTCAGACCACCTGGATCACGTGCTTGCCGCGTACGCCGCCCGCTTCCAGCGCCCGGTGGGCGGCGGCGATCTCGGCGAGCGGGTGGACGGTGTCCACGACCGGGCGGATCGCTCCGCTCTCCACGTAGCGGGTCAGTTCGGCGAGCAGATCGTGCTTGGGGTTGCCGCTGAAGAAGCGGACGCGTCCCCGGCCGTGGGCCGTCGAGGCGAGCAGGTAGCCGAGGCTCGCGGCGATGTGGTCGATGTCGAAGGCGATGGAGACCATGCGGCCGCCCGGTGCCAGCAGGCCCCGGAAAGCCCGGAGTTCGGTGCCCACGGTGTCCATGATGACGTCGAAGCGGCCCAGGTCCGACGGTCCGGTCGTCGCATAGCTGTGGGCCTCGTCGGCGCCCAGCTCCCGGACGAGGTCGAGGTTCTTCGTGCCCGCGAGAGCGGTGACATGGGCGCCGAGGGCCTTGCCGAGCTGGACGGCGATGCTGCCGACTCCGCCGCTGCCACCGCGCACGAGCAGGCGCTCGCCCGCCTTCAGCCGCGCCTTGGTCTTCAGGGCGGTGAGGGCGGTCGTGCCCACGGGGAGGGACGCGGCTTCGACGAGGCCGATGTTCTCGGGGGCGTACGAAAGGTTCCGGGGGCGCACCGCCACGTATTCGGCCGCGCTGCCGAAGGTGCGGGGCAGGACGCCCCAGACCCGGTCCCCCGGCCGCAGTCCGGTGATGGCGGGGTCCACCTCGGCGACCTCTCCGGCGAAGTCGAGCCCCGTACGCTGCGGGAAGGTGCGGCCGGTCACCAGGCGGACGCGTCCGGCGCGTCCGTGCAGCTCGCCGCCGTTGACGCTCACGGCGCGGACGCGGACCAGCACCTGGCCCTGTTGGAGCTTCGGTACGGGGACCATGCCGACGTAGAGCACGTCGGGAGGGCCGTAGCTGTCGTAGAGCGCCGCGCGCATGTCGTTCATGTCTTCCAGGCTATGCGCGTAAACGGATGACCCCCTCCATTTGGCTTAAAGTGAGAAACATGCCTGATCAGACCTCTCAGAAGCAGAAGCAGAAGCAGAAGCCGCCCGGCCACGGCGCCCTGCGCGCCGATGCCCAGGAGAACCGCGACCGCATCCTGAGGGCCGCGCGTGAGGCGTTCGCCGCGCAGGGCATCGACGTCCCCGTCGCGGCGATCGCCCGGCGGGCCGGGGTCGGGGTCGCCACGTTGTACCGACGGTTCCCGACCCGCGACTCGCTCGTGACGGAGGCGTTCGCGGAGGAGCTCAGCCACTGCGTGTCCGTGCTCGACGACGCGCTGGCGGACCCGGATCCCTGGCGCGGGTTCTGCACCGTGATCGAGAAGGTCTGCCTGATGCAGGCGGCGGACCGGGGGTTCACGCAGGCGTTCCTCACGGAGTTCCCCGACCAGGCGGACTTCGCGCGCGAACGCTCCCGCGCCGAGGAGAACCTCGCCCTGCTGGTCCGACGGGCGAAGGACGCGGGCGGGTTGCGCCAGGACTTCGAACCGAGCGACGTCACCCTGCTGCTGCTCGCCAACTGCGGGGTGACCGTCGGCTCCGGCGAGGATGCGGCCACCGCGTCCCGGCGTCTGGCCGCCTATCTGCTCCAGGCCTTCCGCGCCGAGACGGCGACCGCCCTGCCGCCGCCCGCACGGCTGGATCTCCGGCGGGTAGGCGGACCCTCGGCGTGAAGGCGCCGGGCGGTTACGGACGCTGGGCCTTCCAGTCGGCCACGTCCTCCGCACGGTTGAAGTAGGCGTTGGTGCAGACGTCGTACTTGCCGGCGGCCGGGCCGAGGCCGTTGGTCTCCAGGAAGCCGCCGTTGTCGGCGTAGAGGTTCCACAGGCGGATGACGTCGCCGGGGCGGATGTTCCCGTCGGCGGGCGTGGACCTCCGCGCCGTGATGCGCCAGCGGCCGGTGCCGGAGCCGGGCGCGCGGTCCTTGTCCTTGGACGTGGAGACGTTGTACTTGGCGCCCGCGGTGCGCTGGTCCGCGGAGGCGTGGCCGTTGGTGTCGAGGTACCCGCCGTCCCCGCCGTAGAGGTTGCGCAGCTGGATGACGTCACCGCTGACCACCGGGGTACCTGCGGCCTTCCCGGCGGGCGAGAGGATCTCCCAGGTGCCGGTCCCCTCGCCACGGGTCGGGGACTCTGCGGTCGAGACGGCGTACTTGCCGCCGGAGTCGCTGCTGTGGCCGTTGGTGTCCAGGTAGCCGCCCGCCCAGCTGTTGTAGCCGTTCTGCAGGTGAATCCTGTCGCCGTACTTCAGCTCGTTCGCCATGGTCACTCCCGCTCGGATCGATCGACGGCATGCGAGTGCCCCTGCACCCCACGACCTGCTGGTCAGGGCGCCGTCACCAGCCATCTTGGCGATCTCGCGCCGCGCCACGCCCGGCCGCGCGGGGGACACCATCCGATCGGGGGCGGCGGGCCCCACGCGTTGACCCCGGAGCTCAAGCCTCGGACTCCGAGCGCTCTTTCCAAGGAATGGTCGGCGGGTCTCTTCCCACCCACCCACCCTCCCCGCCTGCGAAGTTGACCGTTTGTGACCGACTTGCCACGGACCGTCGCCGCGCTCTAGCGTGCCGGACAACAGACGACCCCCGCCGGTGCGGGAACACCTGGCAGGGGTCTGACCACGCGATCGAAAGAGCGATCTGATGGCTGTCAGCCAGTTTAGTGCCGCCCCCTCCCCCTCGTACGCGCCCCCGCACCCCATGGCGAACCCCGGTTACGGCAAGCGTTCCGCCCCGGACCAACGCCCGCGCGGCGCGCGGGACTTCTCGCACCTGCCGCCTCGTGAGGCCGCCGTCGCCGCCTATATCGACCGGCTGCCGGACGGCTCCGACATCTCCGTGAAGACACTGGCCAAGTGGCTCCCGTACGGGCAGTGCGCCCTGCGGACCGCGCTCAACAGGCTCCAGGCGGCCGGACATCTGCGCCGGGGCAGCGAGTGCCTCGCCACCGACGAGGTCATGCTCTGGGTGACCCGGACGTTCTTCTCCCGTACCGCGCGCGACGACGGCTGGTGGGCGGCGTTCATCCGGGGCGACGTACCGCAGGAGACCCGGCATCCCACGCGCTCACGGGCGTTCGTCCTGCTGGCCGCCCTCGGGCGTACCGCGCCCACGCTGAGCCTGTCGGCGGCGGAGTGCGCGAGCCTGGAGCCGCAGGTCGGCGAGTGGTTCGAGCGGGGCGCCACGGAGGCGGAGCTGCTGCACGCCCTGACCGACGGGCTTCCCGTGCCCGTCCATCACGCGGCCTCGCTGATCCGCAGGCGGCTGACCGACAAGCTGCCCCCGCACCGGCCGGCCCCGGAGCGGCGGACGGCGCTGCTCACCCTGGAATGCGGCGAGTGCCGTGCGCCGGGCAGCCCCGAGGCCCTGGCGGGCGGGCTCTGCGCGCTGTGCCGGGGTGAGGACACCCACGCGCCTGCGGGCCCTCCCGGCGCCGTACCCACCGACGACGTACGGCAGCGGGTGGCGGCGGTCCGGGCCGGGCTCGTCCCCCGGCCGGAGCGGACCGGCCACGCCCGGGGCGTACGGACCCGGCGCTGACGAACACGCCGGGCCCGTACGGCTGGTGCGCCGGGATCAGCCCGAGGTGCAGGCCCGGCCGTTGAGCTTGAACGCCCCCGGGTCCGGTGCCGGGCCCGAGGCCGTGGTGTTGAAGCCGAAGTCGACCGCCGCGCCCGGGGCCAGAGCCCGGTTCCACGACAGCGGCCGGGCGCTGACCGTGCGGCCGGACTGGTCGAACTCCGCGCTCCAGGTGTGGCTCAGCCGCTGCTCACCGGAACCGGGCAGCAGCCAGGTCAGCGACCACGGCGAGACCGGCTCCGAGCCGGTGTTCTCGACGCGGACCGTCACCGTCGAGCCGCTGTTCCACGGGTGTGAGGAGTACGTGACCTCGCACGCGCGGGCCGGGCCGGTCTGCCCGCCCTCGCCCGCGTCGTCCAGGTAAGAGGCGATGAAGGCCAGCGGCGCGTTCCAGTTGACGGTGATCTCGTTGGTCGCCCACGAGCCGATGTCGTCGATGTAGCACATGGCCGGGGCGCAGCCGGTCAGCTTCTCCACCGCCACCGGGTCGCCGGAGGCGATCGCGGTGAGGTTGGGGCCGCCCGCGACCGAGCCGGGTGCCGGGTGGGGCAGGGAGGCGTCGTTCTGGTGCGCCCAGAAGCGGTGGTGCTGGTTGCGGGAGTCCCGCTCGCCGTAGCCGGTGACGTACGACTGGTTGAGGGGGTTGCGGCCGAGCAGGTAGTCGGCGCCCCGCAGCACGGCGTCCTGGTAGGCGGCTCCGCCGGTCAGGTCGTGGGCCGTGGCCAGCACGATCATGTTGTTCAGGACCTGGCTGTTGGAGCCCCAGACGTAGTCCTCGCCCGGGGGGGCGTACGGGAGCCCGTAGGCCTGCTCGCGGGACTGTGCGGCGTAGCGGTCGGCGGCCGTGGTGACGACGGAGCGGACGTCACCGAGCTGTGCCGAGGTGAGGCCGTTCGGCACGGTGGCCAGCGTGAGCACGCCCAGTCCGCCGGTGGAGCCCCATGAGATGCCGCCGCCCGCCGGGAAGACCGCGTCCGTGTCACCGTGCAGGTCGGAGGAGAGCACCGCCTGGCGGTAGGTGTCCTTGCCCGTCGTGGTGAACAGCTCGGCGGCCGCCCAGTAGAACTCGTCCGAGACGTCGTTGTCGCTGTACGCGCCGCCGCCGGTGCCGTCGTCCGGATCGGCGAGCACGTCCGGGTGCTGCTTCGCGGCGGCCCACGCGGTCTCGGCGGCCCGCAGGCAGCGGTCCGCGAAGTCCTCGTCGAAGGGGGCGTAGAGCCGGGCGCACTGGGCGGCCGAGGCGGCGAGGTTCAGCGTGGCGGCCGTCGACGGGGGGTGCAACTCGCGCTGCTGGGGGTCGAGATGGGGCTTCATGGGCAGCCCGGTCCACTCGGCGTCGTGCATCTTGTGGTGCGCCATTCCCGCCAGCGGCTCGCCGTCCGGGACCTGCATCTTGATCAGGAAGTCCATCTCCCAGCGCGCCTCGTCCAGGATGTCCGGCACCCCGTTGTCGCGCTCGGGCACCCGCAGCTCACCGTCGCCGAGCTCCGCCGACTCGGCGTTCGGGGCGGTCAGGGTGCGCTCGTACGTGGACATCAGCTGGGCCACCGAGATGCCGCCGTTGACCACGTACTTGCCGTGGTCGCCCGCGTCGTACCAGCCGCCCGACACATCCAGCCGGTAGTCACAGACCCCGGGCTGGCAGGGGACGTCCGTGTCGCCCTTGTTGGGCGCGACACCGATGTGGCCGGCCGGGCGTGCGTACTCCTCGCCGACGAGGTCCGCCTCGATCGGGGTGCCGCTGCGGTTGTGGTAGAAGTACGCCAGCGCGTCGGAGCGCAGCCCGTCGTACAGGTCACCGCGGATCGAGAAGGGCTCGCTGACCTCGCCGTCGACCTCCACGGTGTAACCGTCGCCCGCCGTGGTGAGGTCGCCGAAGTCGAAGGTGTGGACCCGCTGGAGCGAGCTGGGGTCCTCGCCCTGCGGAACGGTCGTGCCGGTGGCGGCCGTCGAGCCGTCCCCGGCCTTCACCGTCCAGGTCAGCGGCGCGTCGGCGTCGGTGACCACGGTGCCGTTCTTGGGACCGTGGGGCAGGTACCCGACCTGGTTGACGCGGACGGGCGACCCGGTGTCCGGTACGTACACGGGCGGTTCGGCCCCGCCCCGCAGCGAGACGTCGTCCAGGCAGAAGGCCGTCGCCCGCTCACCGCCGCCGATCTGCAGCTGCACCGACGCGGCCGGCAGGTCCACCGAGGCCGTGAACGTGCGGGTCACCCGGGTGGCCTCCACACCGACCGGGTCCGCGGTGGCGAGCACCGTCGTGTACGGTTCGGCCGCCTCCTGGACGCGGGTCTGGGCGGTCAGGGGAACGGTCGAACTGGCCGTGTACGACAGCTCGTAGCTCTCGCCCGCGACGATCGGGACGTCGTTCTGGCCGACGATGACGTCCCAGGCGTTGGCCGTGCCGGCGGGCACCTCGGCGCACAGCCGGCCGTCCGACACGGCCGCCGGCGCGTTCGCCGTCCACCACCAGGGGGCGGTACCGGCGGCGAAGTCGCCGTTGGAGATCTGCTCGGGGCCGGGCTCGGCCTCCTGGGCACCGGCCGTACCGGGTACCGCGAGCGCCGCCGCGAACAGTAAGGCTGCGGCCGATATCCCGAGGACACGTCTCCCGTGCCGGGGACGGACGCGTACGGGCCGTGCGGAGAGTGGTGAGGCATTCACCGGGGAGGCCTTTCGTCGACAGGTGCGGGTGGGGCGGGAACACACATGGGAGCGCTCCCATATGCATTGTGGAGGCCGTTCGCGAGATCCGCCAGGGTCATGACAGACACAGCGGGCCCCGGCCTGAGTGGCCGGGGCCCGCCGCGCACAGGAGCGTCTAGACGTACGGGATCTTCACGACCGCCGCGTCCGTGCCGGTCTGCACCTGGGAGGTGCCGTTGCCCAGCGCGTTCCAGATCTCCAGGCGGACCGTGCCGCCCCTGAGGTCGCCCAGGTTTCCGGTCACCGCCGCGGTGCCCCCGGCCTGGGTGTACTCCTCCCACCCCGTGACCGGGTCGGTCGCGAAGTAGCGGAAGGTCTCGGTCCGGTCGAAGGTGCCGTCACCGGTGAGGTCGTAACTGACCCTGACCTGCGGGGCGAGACCCACCTTCGTACCCGCGTCGACCCGCAGACGGAAGGCGGTGGACGCACCCGCCGCGAGCGTCCCGTCGACCTTCTTGATCTCGTAGACCGTCGGCTTGTACGGCGTACCGTCCCGGTTGACGCCGTCGGCCGAGGCCAGCGTGTCGGCTCCCGCCGCGCCGTCCGTGGCGGTGGTGAGGGCGCCGCCGGATTTCAGCCGGAAGGTGTTGCCGGTGGACGGGCCCGGCTCCTCGGGATCCGGATCGGGGTCACCGCCGCCGGCACCCGTGCCGGTGGCCGTGGACCGTGCCGGCACCGAGAGGGTCGCACCGTCGGAGAAGGTGACGGTGACGGCGGTGGAACCGTGGTTGTGGGCGCTGTACGTCCGGACGCCGTTCTTGGTGAAGACGGCGGAGGTCGGGATGTTCCCGCTGACGGTCATGTCGGGGGCGCCCAGGCTGTCGAGCGTGGTGACCCAGTGATACGTGTGCGCCTTGGACTCACCCTGCTCCGGGGTGTACCCCGCGTTGCCCGCGTCCCACTTGGCCTTGGCCGCCGCCGGATCGGCCAGCGACTCGAACTCCCACAGGAGGTCGCGCCACTCGACGGCCGGTCCGCCGTTCTCCCGCTCCATCTCCGCGATGTTCCGCCTGATGGCCTCCTTCTCGCGGGCCAGGTGCAGCGAACCGCCGGTGACGGGGAGGACGTTGATGCCGTGGATCTCCTCCGGGTTCGCGGTCCACCAGGTGGAGTACGCGCCGCCGCTGCCCCACACCATGCCGACGGTGTCGTGGCCGAAGGCCCCCGGGAAGACCTGCTGGTCGGCGTCGAACCAGTACTGCGTGATCGCTTCCGACTCGGTGGTCAGCAGATAGCTGCCGAGATCCCGCAGCCCGGTGTCACCCGTCGCCGCGCCCCACAGGACGAGTCCCGCGCTGAGGTTGACGGACTCCGACGAGGACTCCTGGTTGTTGCCCGCCGCGAAGCCCTGGTGGCCGGAGGCCCAGCTGTGACCCGCGTACACGTCGAAGCCGCGCAGGAACGGGTACGCGGTGTCCGTGCGGCTGGGGTTGGCGGTGTCCCGCACCAGCGTCTTGACCATGGCGCCCCAGGCGGAGTCGGCGGCCCACGCCTGGTCGTACTGGGCGACGATCGCCGCCGCGTACACGTAGTAGCTGTAGTGGAAGTGGTGGTCGTTGAGTTCGGTGTCGCTGCCGTACGAGGCCGGGTAGCCGGTGAGCGTCTTCCAGTCCTTGTCGTAGCTGAACTCAGCTGCGCCGCCCGCCGTGAACCACTCCTGGAGTCGGCCCTTCATCAGGCCGAGCAGCTTGTCCCGGATACCGGTCTGGCCGATCTGGTCGGCCACGGGCACCAGCTGGGCGAGGCGGCCGAGCGCCTTGCCGGTCCAGTACGTGTCAGCGGCCCCGGAGAACGGGTCGGAGGCGTTCGCCACCTCGTTGAGGTATCCGGTCAGCCGCGCCTTGTCGACCCCGGTGGACGCGGGGAGGGCGGGCAGCACGCCCTGGTTCTTCTGGCTGGTGGTGAAGGACGCGGACTCCCGCACCTTCATGGTGCCGCGCGGGGAGACGTACGTGTACGGCGTGAGCGCGTCGGTGGTGTGCAGCCACTGGTGGCGGTACAGCGCCTGGAGCGTGCCGCGCTCGGTGCCCTCTTTCGCCTCCGTGGTCAGGCTGTAGGTCGCCTTGACCGTGCCGCCGGCCGACTCCCAGGCCACCTTGGAGCCGGTGACGAAGCTGAAGGCGTACTTCCGGTAGGTCGCGAGCGCGTCCGTGGACGGCAGCACGGCGAGCGAGAAGTAGTCCTTGCCGCCGAGCCCGGCGGTGATCGCCGTGCCGGAGACGTTCCAGTCACTGCCGGTCGGGGCGAACAGGGCGTAATGGTGGCCCGCGACCGTGATGCCGAGGACGTTGCCGTTGTCCGCGAAGACGGTGGGGGTGCCGGCCGTGGTGATCCGGGCGTCGCCGCCGGAGCCCTTGGCGTACACGAAGGGCATGCCGTGCCCGATGGTCGTGCGCAGGGTGCGGGCGCCGTCCGACCAGTAGGGCGTGACCGTCCAGTCGGACCAGTCGTCGGCCTTGGTGTCCGGGGAGTTCAGGCCGTTGAGGCCGACGGTGAGGTCGGCCTTGTGCGCGTACTCGTACTGACGGCCTTCCCCGACGATCGCGGGTGTGGTCGGGTAGCCGACCTCCAGTCCGCCGGAGGTCGCCTGGTAGGTCAGCGGATGCCCGTACATCGGGGTGGAGTACGGGTTGTCGCCGTAGCGCTGGTAGGCGAGGGAGGACCACCAGTCGTTGGTCGGGACCGGCTTGTCCTTGGCCGCCGCCGTGAGCTTGGGCGTGACCGGGGCGCCGGTGTCGGTGGTGGGGCCGGACGTACCGGCGGGGCGGCTGTCGGTATAACTGCCGGAACCCGCGGGGATGGTGGCGGCTGCCGCCGGGGACGCGGCAGGGCCCAGACCCACGGCGGCCAGAGCGATGGCCAGGACCGTCGCCGCTGCTGGTCTGGAGAGGGAGGCTTGCATGGGGCAGCACCTCGTCATGGGGGGGCAGGGAGCGCCTGAGAGCGCTCTCAATGCCCAGGAACGTAAAACCTTTGAAAGGTAAGTGTCAATAGTGCTGACACAGACGGGAGTTGGGGGTAACGCAAAGTCGCCGTGCGTTCGAGTCTTGACCGGGGAGAGGACCTCGGGAGGTGCTCCGGGCGCAGGTCGTGAGGGCGCGGGACGGGTACGGACCGGATGCCCCCTCCCGAGGGCCCCTCACCCGGGCCCGACGGCGTGGGTGCGTCGCGCCACACGGAGGACGGTCAGATGGCGATGATGCCGTGCACGGCGAAGCCGGTTCCCGTCAGGACGGCGGATCCGGTGCGGGCCGGCGTGCGGTGTCGGGACAGTTCACCGGGCCGGCGAGCGGGGACCGGCCCTGGAAGCGGTACCGATGGAACGACGCCGGCCCCCGGGAGGAATCCCGGGGGCCGGCATCGTACAGGTGCTGCGGGGTGCAGCGGGTGCTGCGTGGAGCTGCTGATCCGAGGATCAGAAGTCCATGTCACCGCCCGGCATGCCGCCCGGAGCGGCCGCAGAGGCCTTCTCCGGCTTGTCGGCGATGACGGCCTCGGTGGTGAGGAAGAGCGCGGCGATGGACGCGGCGTTCTGCAGGGCGGAGCGCGTGACCTTCGCCGGGTCGATGATGCCCTCGGCGATCATGTCGACGTACTCACCGGTCGCGGCGTTGAGGCCGTGACCGATCGGCAGGTTGCGCACCTTCTCGACGATGACGCCACCCTCGAGACCACCGTTGACGGCGATCTGCTTGAGCGGGGCCTCCAGCGCGAGCTTCACGGCGTTGGCGCCCGTGGCCTCGTCACCGGTCAGGTCGAGCTTCTCGAAGACGGCCGAGGCCTGGAGCAGAGCCACGCCACCACCGGCGACGATGCCCTCCTCGACGGCGGCCTTGGCGTTGCGCACCGCGTCCTCGATGCGGTGCTTGCGCTCCTTGAGCTCCACCTCGGTGGCGGCGCCGGCCTTGATGACGGCCACGCCGCCGGCCAGCTTCGCGAGGCGCTCCTGGAGCTTCTCGCGGTCGTAGTCCGAGTCGGAGTTCTCGATCTCGGCACGGATCTGCTTGACGCGACCCTGGACCTGGTCGCTGTCGCCGCCACCGTCGACGATGGTCGTCTCGTCCTTGGTGATGACGACCTTGCGAGCGGTGCCGAGCAGGTCGACGCCGGCGTTCTCCAGCTTGAGACCGACCTCCTCGGAGATGACGGTGCCACCGGTGAGGATGGCGATGTCGCCGAGCATGGCCTTGCGGCGGTCACCGAAGCCCGGAGCCTTGACGGCGACGGACTTGAAGGTGCCACGGATCTTGTTGACGACCAGCGTCGACAGAGCCTCGCCCTCGACGTCCTCCGCGATGATCAGCAGGGGCTTGCCCGACTGCATGACCTTCTCGAGCAGCGGAAGGAGGTCCTTCACGTTGCTGATCTTGGAGTTGACGATCAGGATGTACGGGTCGTCGAACGACGTCTCCATACGCTCCATGTCGGTGGCGAAGTACGCCGAGATGTAGCCCTTGTCGAAGCGCATACCCTCGGTGAGCTCGAGCTCCAGACCGAAGGTCTGGGACTCCTCGACGGTGATGACGCCTTCCTTGCCGACCTTGTCCATAGCCTCGGCGATCTTGGCGCCGATCTCGGTGTCAGCAGCGGAGATGGAGGCCGTCGAAGCGATCTGCTCCTTGGTCTCCACGTCCTTCGCCTGCTCCAGCAGAGCGGCGGAGACGGCCTCGACGGCCTTCTCGATGCCACGCTTCAGAGCCATCGGGTTGGCACCCGCGGCGACGTTGCGCAGGCCCTCGCGGACGAGAGCCTGAGCGAGAACGGTGGCGGTGGTCGTACCGTCGCCGGCGACGTCGTCCGTCTTCTTGGCGACCTCCTTGACCAGCTCCGCACCGATCTTCTCGTACGGGTCCTCGAGCTCGATCTCCTTGGCGATGGAAACACCATCGTTGGTGATCGTGGGCGCGCCCCACTTCTTCTCGAGGACGACGTTACGGCCCTTGGGGCCGAGGGTGACCTTGACGGCGTCGGCGAGCTGGTTCATCCCGCGCTCGAGACCGCGCCGTGCCTCCTCGTCGAACGCGATGATCTTGGCCATGTGAAGTGGTCCTCCCGGACTAATGGGGTCTCCCCTGCTCGAACGCAGTTGAGAGCTTGGGGAAGGATTTCTCCGGACCGAGTGGCGCCCGCGACGGACGGCCAGCGTGCTCAGTGGTTCCTTGCCCCACTGGGCCTGCGGGCCTCACCGGCCCGGTCCAAGTTTCTGTCACTCTCACCTGGAGAGTGCTAACGCCAATGATTAGCACTCGACCCCTGAGAGTGCAAGCGCCTTCGGGGACGGCTCGCTGAGGGGATGGGACCTCCCCCGGCCGAACGAAGCCGAGAGCCCGGGGAGGGCGGGCGCGAGCGCCCTCTTCGGGACACGGGCAGCCGAGAGGGGCGCACGGACGCACGTGAGGCCCGTACCCCGGTGGGAGGTACGGGCCCCGCGTGTGTGAGTGGTGTCGTTGGCCGACCGCGCCGAGCTCAGCCGACGGCGAGCTTGACCATGTCTGCCTGCGGCCCCTTCTGGCCCTGCGAGATCTCGAATTCAACTCGCTGACCCTCTTCGAGGGTGCGGTACCCGTCCATCTGGATCGCGCTGTAGTGGACGAAAACATCCGCACCACCGTCGACCGCGATGAAGCCGTACCCCTTCTCCGCGTTGAACCACTTGACGGTGCCCTGAGCCATGCCTAACTCCCCTATTACTGGCCCTTGCACGAGCCCGCACTTCGCGGGCCCGGGTCAGAACTCACCCTCCGACAGGAGAGGGTGGCGTGCGCCGGAACGCGTCGACCGCGGCCGAATGTATCTGCCCAACTGCCCTCTGCAACAGGTCAATCGGACGAGAATTCCGGGCACACATGGCCGCACGCATGAGGGGAATTCATAAGATTCCCGGGCAAGTCGGGCCCGACAAAGGCCACTTATGCCACAAGGAGTACACGTACTTTGGCTGCTTCTTGTCGCGGCCGGGCGCATTCTCATATGCGGGTGGCCGGGGCAGCTGCGGGGACTTCCCCAACTCTACCGTGCTCAACCATACAGAATGGCCCCCTCCGCTTCTCTTGCGGAGGGGGCCATTCTGCTTACTCCGTGCGCTCGGGCAGCCCGAGCGGCCCGTCAGCCTCCGGCGACGGCCGGGATGATCGAGACGCCGGCACCGTCCGGGGTCGCCGCGTCCAGGCCGCCCTCGAAGCGCACGTCGTCGTCGTTGACGTACACGTTGACGAAGCGGCGCAGCTTGCCCTGGTCGTCCAGGACGCGGGCGCCGATGCCCGGGTGGTTCTGCTCCAGGGACGCGATGACCTCGGAGAGGGTCGCACCCTCGGCCGGGACCTCGGCCTGACCGCCCGTGTAGGTGCGGAGGATGGTGGGGATACGGACCTTGACGCTCATGTGGGTACCTTCCTTCGGTCTCGGGTGGTCAGCTGGCGGCGGCGAGGCCCGCGTCGCGGAACGCGTCCAGGCTGGGCCGGATCGTCGCCGACAGGCCGGTCGTCGGTGCGACCGCGTCGAGCGTCTTCAGTCCGTCGCCGGTGTTCAGGACGACGGTGGTCAGCGTCGGGTCGAGCAGACCGGCGTCGATCAGCTTCTTCGTCACGCCGACCGTCACCCCGCCCGCCGTCTCGGCGAAGATGCCCTCGGTGCGGGCCAGCAGCTTGATCGCGTCGACGACCTGCTCGTCGTCGACGTCCTCCACGGCACCACCGGTGCGGCGGGCGATGTCCAGGACGTACGGCCCGTCGGCCGGGTTGCCGATCGCCAGGGACTTGGCGATGGTGTTCGGCTTCTGCGGGCGCACGACGTCGTGGCCGGCCTTGAAGGCGGTGGAGACCGGGGAGCAGCCCTCGGCCTGGGCGCCGAAGATCTTGTACGGCTTGTCCTCGACGAGGCCGAGCTTGATCAGCTCCTGCAGCCCCTTGTCGATCTTCGTGAGCTGCGAGCCGGACGCGATCGGGATCACGAGCTGGTCGGGCAGCTGCCAGCCGAGCTGCTCGCAGATCTCGTACGCCAGCGTCTTGGAGCCCTCGCCGTAGTACGGACGCAGGTTGACGTTGACGAAGCCCCAGCCCTCGCCGAGCGGGTCGCCGATGAGCTCCGAGCAGAAGCGGTTGACGTCGTCGTAATTGCCCTCGATGCCGACTAGTTCACCGCCGTACACCGCGGCCATGACGACCTTGCCCTGCTCCAGGTCGTGCGGGATGAACACGCAGGACCGGAAGCCGGCGCGGGCCGCGGCGGCGCCCACCGCACCGGCGAGGTTGCCGGTCGAGGAGCAGGAGAGGGTGGTGAATCCGAAGGCGCGGGCGGCCTCGACGGCGATGGCGACGACGCGGTCCTTGAAGGAGTGCGTCGGGTTGCCCGAGTCGTCCTTGACGTACAGACCGCCGGTCACGCCCAGCTCACGGGCGAGGTTGTCGGCCTTGACCAGCTTCGTGAAACCGGGGTTGATGTTGGGCTTGTCCGCGACGTCGGAGGGGACGGGCAGCAGCGGCGCGTAGCGCCAGATGTTGTTCGGGCCCTCGGCGATGCGCTTCTTCAGCTCTTCGGGGGAGCCGCTCGGCAGGTCGTACGCCACTTCGAGCGGCCCGAAACAGGACGCACAGGCGAAAATCGGACCGAGCTCGAAACGCTCGCCGCATTCGCGGCAGGAAAGCGCCGCGGCGGGACCGAGGTCCACGGCGGAAGAATCGGTGTTCGCTGCAACTGTCTGCACGGCCATGATGGCGGAGGCCCTTTCTCCTCATCTTCCTTGCGACGTATTTCGCCACAAGACGGAATTGGCACCTTCCCCACCGTGACCTCGCGGTCGGCAGGAGGGTTGCCGGGACTTCAACGGGCCGTTCCCTCAGTCCCTCTGGATGAGCGCTATGGCACCGGACCATGGATCCGGGCGTTTATTCGCGGACCGACCCCGACATGCGAGGGTCATCCGCGTTGTTCAAGACTGTAACCGAAGCACTGGACGGTTGAGATAGTCGTCCGAACCGCGAGATGGATCACATACAGGGAGTATCGACCGTGCTGGAAGAGGTGGAACGCTGGCTGACCAGGCGTTCCTGGTCTGCTGCCGACCGCCCGATCGACCGGCTGACGGCCGCGCGGGCGAGGGATCCGCACCGCTCGCGCGTGAGCGTGGTGCTGCCGGCGCTGAACGAGGAGGCGACGGTCGGCGCGATCGTCGCGGAGATCCGGCGCGAGCTGATGGCGAAGGTCCAGCTCGTCGACGAACTGGTGGTGATCGACTCCGGATCCTCCGACGCCACCTCCGAGGAGGCGCGGCGGGCCGGCGCCCGGGTCGTGCACCGGGACGCGATCCTGCCCCGGATCCCCGCCCTCCCCGGCAAGGGCGAGGTCCTGTGGCGCTCACTCCTGGTGACCAGCGGAGAGATAGTCTGCTTCGTCGACGCGGACCTCAAGGATTTCTCCGCGGACTTCGTCTCCGGGATCGTCGGCCCGCTGCTCACCGACCCTTCGGTACAGCTCGTCAAGGCCATGTACGACCGGCCGCTGGGAGAAAGCGCAGGCCAGGGCGGCCGGGTCACCGAGCTGGTGGCGCGCCCACTGCTCAATCTGCACTGGCCACGGCTGGCCGGCTTCGTCCAGCCGCTGGGCGGCGAATACGCGGTGCGGCGCTCCCTGCTGGAGCAGCTCCCCTTCCCGGTCGGTTACGGAGTGGAGCTGGGCCTCCTCGTCGACGCGCTGCACACGGTCGGCCTGGACGCGCTGGCGCAGGTCGACGTCGGCGTGCGCAAACACCGCCACCAGGACGGCCAGGCCCTCGGCCGGATGGCAGCCACGATCTACCGCACGGCGCAGCTGCGGCTCTCCCGGGGAACGCTCGTACGGCCCGAGATCACCCAGTTCGAGCGGGGCCCCGAGGGCTTCGTCCCGCACACCCATGCGGTGGACACCGAGGAACGGCCGCCGATGCGGGACATCGTGGAGTACGCGTCACGGAACGCGGCGTAACGGTTCTTCGCCCCGGCTCCACGGTCACTTCACGTTTGGAGGCTTCCCGGACGGGCTAGGTTCGGGTACATGGTCTCCGAGCACTCCGCCCAGGTCCTCGTCGCGTCCAACCGCGGCCCCGTGTCGTACGCACTGCGGGAGGACGGCACGCTCGACTCGAAGCGGGGCGGCGGCGGGCTCGTCTCCGGCCTCAGCGCCGTCGACGACAAGCTGTGGGTGTGCGCGGCCCTCAGCGACGGCGACCGGGAGGCGGTCCGGCGCGGGGTGTCCGAACCTGGCGTCCGCATGCTCGACATCGACGCCGGGGTCCATGCCGACGCGTACAACGGCATCGCGAACTCGGTGCTCTGGTTCGTCCACCACATGATCTACCAGACGCCGCTGGAGCCCGTCTTCGACGCGGAGTTCCGCCGGCAGTGGGCCTCCTACGAGGCGTACAACCGGGCCTTCGCGGAGGCACTCGCCGAGGAGGCGGGCGAGGGTGCCGCGGTCCTGGTGCAGGACTACCACCTCTCGCTGGTCCCCGGCATACTGCGCGAACTGCGCCCCGACCTGCGGATCGGGCACTTCTCGCACACCCCCTGGGCTCCCGTCGACTACTTCCGGCTGCTGCCCGACGACATCGGTGAGCAACTGCTGAAGGGCATCCTGGGCGCCGACCGCGCCGCGTTCCTGACCCGTCGCTGGGCGGACGCCTTCATCAGCTGCTGCACGGAGATCCTCGGCGGCACCGGCCGCACCCGGATCGGGGTGCACGGGCTGGGCGCCGACGCGGACTTCCTGCGCCGCCGCTCCCGCGAGGCGGACGTGGACGAGCGCCTGGAGATCCTGCGGGAGCAGATCGGCGCGGACCGGCGCACGATCGTGCGGGTGGACCGCACGGAGCTCTCCAAGAACATCGTCCGTGGGCTGCACGCCTACCGGGCACTCCTGGAGGAGCGTCCCGAGTGGCGCGAGCGCGTGGTGCACGTCGCCTTCGCCTACCCCTCGCGGCAGGACCTCGCGGTCTACCGCGACTACACGGCGGAGGTCCAGCGGGTCGCCGACTCCGTCAACGCGGACTACGGCACGGAGGGCTGGACCCCGGTCCTGCTCCACGTCGACGACGACTTCGCCCGTTCCCTGGCGGCGTACCGGCTGGCGGACGTGGCCCTGGTCAACCCGATCCGCGACGGCATGAACCTGGTCGCCAAGGAGGTCCCGGTCGTCTCGGACCACGGCTGCGCGCTGGTGCTCTCCCGGGAGGCGGGGGCGTACGAGGAGCTGGGCGACGACGCGATCGTGGTGAACCCGTACGACGTGTCGGCCACGGCGACGGCGCTGCACGCGGCGCTCACGATGGACCCCGACGAGCGGGAGGCACGCTCGAAGCGCCTGGCCGCCGCCGCGACCGCGCTGCCGCCGCAGCGGTGGTTCCTGGACCAGCTGGACGCACTGCGGGCTCAGAGGTCGCGCGGATAGGTGGAGGGGAGGAACGAGCGGGGCACGCGACGCCGCCCCGCCCAGGGCCACCTCTCAGGGCTGCGCGAGCTGCCGGGCCAGGTTCCCGAGCAACTCGGCCACCGCTGCCGGGCCCGGCAGCAGCAGGTCGGCGCGCTCGGCGAGTTCGGGGACCCCGGTTCCGCTGCACACCAGCAGTCCGGCGGTGCCCCGGGTGCGGAGCTTCTCCACGGCGGCGTACGCGGCGAGGTCGCCGAGGTCGTCGCCGGCGTACAGCACCGTCTCGGCGCCGGTCTCCTTCACGTACTCCTCCAGCGCCACACCCTTGTCCATGCCCGGCGGGCGCAACTCCAGGACGAGGCGGCCCGGTTCGACGATCAGCCCGTGACGGGCGGCGAGGCCGTCCAGCGGGGCGCGCAGGGCCTCGAAGGTGGCCTGCGGGTCGGCGGCGCGGCGGGTGTGCACGGCGACCGCGCGGCCCTTCTCCTCGATCCAGGTGCCGCTGTCGGCACCCGCCTCCGCCAGCACGTCCGGGAGTTCCGCCCTGGCGGCTTCGACGCCGGGATCCTGGGCGGGGGCATGGGCGGAGCCGGTGACGGCGTCCCAGCGCTCGGCCCCGTAGTGCCCGAGGACGACGAGGTGGTCCAGGCCCCGCACCCCGGCGAAGCCGCCGTACCGCACTGCGGTGTAGGCCGGCCGGCCGGTGATCACCGCGACGGCGGCGACCCTGGGGGCCAGCGCGGAGAGGGCCGGGACGACGTGGGGATGGGCGCGGGACTGTTCCGGGTCCGGGACGATGTCGGCGAGCGTGCCGTCGAAGTCCAGCGCGACGACCGCGCGGGCCGGGCGGGCGAGGAGTGCGGCGAGGCCTTCGCGGCCGGCCTGGGTGGACGGGGACGGGAGGAGGTGTGCCGGGTAGCCCATGGTCCGAGCGTAGCGGTGACCGTGGGTCGCGGCGGGGCTCCGAACGCCGGAGAGGCCGGATTCGGCCCCTTTCTCAGCGGCGGCCGCGCCTCGCCTCGCGGACCCGGCGCAGGCGGTTCACGGTGACCGGGTCCGCCTCCAGAGCGCGGCGGTCGTCCAGGAGCGCGTTGAGCAGTTGGTAGTAGCGGACCGGCGCGATGCCCAGCTCCTCCCGGATCGCCCGCTCCTTCGCGCCGGGACCCGGCCAGGAGCGCCGCTCCAGGGCCAGCACCGCGCGTTCCCGGTCGGAGAGCGGGACGGCGGAGTCGGCTGAGTCGGCGGAGTCGGCGGAGTCGGCGGACGGGGCGGTCATATCAACCAACCTACCTACTCCGCGCTCTCCGCCTGCCGGGCCCGGGCCGCGACGCCCACGAGCACGTTCTCCGGGCTGCCGCCGGGCTCCACCGCGGAGCCGATGTTCTTCTTGATCATCTCGCTGGCCTGCGCCCACGAGGTCTTGCCGAACGGGTACAGCTGCGAGTTCGGCAGCGCCGACAGGAACGGCCGCAGCGACTTGTGCTTGCCGTCGGTCTCCATGACGGCGGACGCGCTCATGGTCACGGGCAGCAGGTCGTACTGGTCGGCGAAGGCCAGCACGTTGGCGTCCTGGTAGGCGAAGTCGAGGAACTTACCGATCTCCGCCCGATGGCCGTTCTGCTTGAAGCCCATCATCCAGTCGGCCACGCCCATCGAGCCCTCGGTCGGTCCGTCGACCCCGGGCAGCGGGACCATGCCGACCTCGACGCCCTTCTTCTCGGCCTCCTGCATCAGCGTCGGATGGCCGTTGAGCATGCCCACCTCGCCCTTGGTGAACGCGTCGAAGGCCTTCGCCCGGTCGAGCTTCCCGGGGGCGACGGGGCCGGTGAGGCCCTTCCCGACGAGGTCGTTCTTCAGCCACTGGAAGGTCGCTATGTTGGCCTGGGAGTCGATGGCGTAGTTGCCGACGTCGTCCGTGTAGCCGCCTCCGCCGCTGAGCATCCACATCAGGGTCTCGGCCTGGGACTCCTCCTGACCGAGCGGCAGAGCGAAGGGGTAGGTCACACCGTGCTTCTTGAGCGTGGTGGCATCGCGCTGGATGTCGTCCCAGGTCTGGGGGGCCCCGAGGCCGGCCTGGGCGAACAGGCCCTTGTTGTAGAAGAGGAGCCGGGTACTGGCCACGAAGGGCAGGCCGTACAGATTGCCGTCGACCTCGCCCGCGTCGGTGAGCGAGGGCATGAAGTTGGCCCCGGTGCGGATGGCGAGCATCTCGTTGGCGGCGTAGAGCTTGTCCGCCTTGGCGTAGTCGGCGTACGCCCCGATCTGCGCGATGTCGGGGGCCTTGCCGGCCTTCACCATCTCGGCGACCTCGCGGTCGACGTCCTTCCAGGAGTAGACGCTGACGTCGACCTTGATATCGGGGTTCTGCTTCTCGAACTTCCCCGCGACGTCGTCCCAGTACTTCTCGGAGCTGTTCTCCGCACCGGTGCCGTAGTCGGCCGCTACCAGCCGCAGGGTGACGTCGCCACCACCGGTGTCCGCCCCGCACCCCGACAACGTTGCCGTCATACCGAGTGCGGCCACCACCGCGGTCAGACCCACAAAGCACCGCTGCACAGCCCTGTCCATTCCTAGATCCCTCGACGCGGGCGCCACCGTTCCGGCGGCGGTCCGCGCCCCTCCCTCACCTCCGCGAGGAGGTCTACACCACCAGGTGCATCTTCTCGGCAATCTAGCAGGAGCGTTCCGTATGTGTGCACAACACACCTTTGTGTGGGTGCTCAACACACCTCGATAGTGGACTAGACCTTTTAGGGGTCGGCGGGCGAAACTGTCTCCCGTGAGACACGTCATCGCCCTCGATGTGGGCGGCACAGGAATGAAGGCCGCTCTGGTCGGGGCCGACGGCACCCTGCTCCACGAGGCGCGCCGGCCCACCGGCAGGGACCGCGGTGCGGAGGCCGTCGTGGAGACGATCCTGTGCTTCGCCACGGATCTGTACGCGTACGGCGAGGAGCACCTGGGCGAAGGGGCCGCCGCCGCAGGGGTCGCCGTGCCCGGCATCGTCGACGCGGAACACGGGATCGCCGTCTACGCCGCCAACCTGGGCTGGCGCGACGTGCCGCTGCGGAAACTGATCAGCGAACGGCTCGGCGGCATACCGGTCGCCCTCGGCCACGACGTCCGCACCGGTGGGCTCGCGGAGGGCCGGATCGGCGCGGGCAAGGGCGCGGACCGGTTCCTGTTCGTGCCCCTCGGCACCGGGATCGCGGGCGCCATCGGCATCGCGGGCACCATCGAGGCGGGCGCGCACGGATACGCCGGCGAGATCGGCCACATCGTGGTCCGGCCGGACGGCCCGGACTGCGGCTGCGGGCAGCGCGGTTGTCTGGAGACCCTCGCCTCGGCCGCCGCGGTGTCCAGGGCCTGGGCCGCCGTGTCCGGCGACCCCGACGCGGACGCCGCCGACTGCGCGAAGGCCGTGGTCTCGGGCGACCCGGCGGCCCTGCGCGTATGGCGGGACGCCGTCGACGCGCTCGCCGCCGGACTGGTCACCGCGCTCACCCTGCTGGACCCCCGCACGCTCATCATCGGTGGCGGCCTCGCCGAGGCAGGAGAAACGTTGTTCACACCACTGCGTGCGGCTGTCGAGGAACGGGTCACGTTCCAGAAGCTGCCTCACATCGTCCCGGCGGCCCTCGGGGACACCGCCGGATGCCTGGGCGCAGGGCTGCTCGCCTGGGATCTACTCTCCACGGAGGTATCCGCCTGATGGCCGGACGCGCAGACAGCACGGTTCTCGCAGGTGCCCGGGTGGTGCTTCCCACCGGGACCGTCGAGGACGGCCGGGTGATCGTCGAGGGCACCCGGATCGCCGGCAGCACGACGGAGGGCGCCCGGACCGTCGACCTCTCGGGCCACTGGCTGGTCCCCGGATTCGTGGACATGCACAACCACGGCGGCGGCGGCGCGTCCTTCGCCACCGGCACCGCCGAGGACGTCCTGGCCGGAGCACGGACGCACCGCGAACACGGCACGACGACCGTCGTCGCCTCCACCGTCACCGGTGAGATGGACTTCCTGGCCCGCCAGGCCGGCCTGCTCTCCGAGCTGGTCGAGCAGGGCGAGCTCGCCGGGATCCACTTCGAGGGCCCCTTCATCTCCCCGTGCCGCAAGGGCGCCCACAGCGAGGGACTGCTCCGCGACCCCGACCCGGCCGAGGTCCGCAAGCTGCTCGACGCGGCCCGCGGCACCACGAAGATGGTCACCCTCGCCACCGAACTCCCGGGCGGCATCGAGTCGGTACGGCTGCTCGCCGAGCACGGGGTGATCGCCGCAGTCGGCCACACGGACGCGACGTACGAGCAGACCGTCGAGGCGATCGACGCCGGCGCCACCGTCGCCACGCACCTCTTCAACGCGATGCCCGCCCTCGGCCACCGCGCCCCGGGCCCGATCGCGGCCCTCCTGGAGGACGAGCGGGTCACCGTCGAGCTGATCAACGACGGTACGCATCTGCACCCCGCCGCCCTGGAGCTCGCCTACCACCACGCGGGCGCCGGCCGGGTCGCGCTGATCACCGACGCCATGGACGCGGCCGGTTCGGACGACGGCTTCTACGAGCTCGGTCCGCTCGCCGTCGAGGTCAAGGACGGTGTCGCGCGCCTGGTGGAGGGCGGCTCGATCGCCGGCTCCACCCTCACCCTGGACACCGCGTTCCGCCGGGCCGTGACCGTCGACAGGATTCCCGTCGAGGACGTCGTACGGTCCATCTCCGCCAACCCGGCCCGGCTCCTCGGCCTGTACGACAGGGTCGGCTCGCTGGAACCCGGCAAGGACGCCGACCTGGTGGTCCTGGACGCGGACTTCGCGCTCAAGGGCGTCATGCGCCGCGGCGAGTGGATCGTAGGGCCCCACCTCGGCTGACGGGCCGCGCCCGGCCGACGGCCGGTTGAACACGTAACGAAGAGACGGCGGTTGTCCCGGAAACCTGGGACGACCGCCGCCGTTTTGGCATGATCGCCAGGACGGCGCCACGGGGAGACGGCGCGCAGGAGCGGACTACCAAGGAACCGGGGGCCGGCGCAGGTGATACTGACCGTCACGCTGAACACCGCGCTCGACCTGACGTACCCCGTCCCCGCCCTCGTCCCGCACACCAGCCACCGCGTCGGCGAGGTGACCGAACGCCCCGGCGGCAAGGGCGTCAACGTGGCCCGGGTGCTGGCCGCGCTGGGCCACGACACGGTGGTCACCGGCTTCGCCGGCGGCGCCACCGGTGCCGTCCTGCGCGACCTGCTCGGCGCGCTCCCCCACGGACCCGGCGACGCGCTGGTCACGGTCGCGGGGAACACCCGCCGCACCGTCGCCGTCGTGGACCGCGCCACCGGCGACACCACCCAGCTCAACGAACCCGGCCCGCACATAGGCGCCGGCGAATGGGCGGACTTCCTGCGGACGTACGGGGAACTGCTCCCGGGAGCCGAGGCCGTCGCCCTGTGCGGCAGCCTGCCGCCCGGCATCCACGTCGGCGCGTACGCGGAACTGATCCGGCTCGCCCGCGCCGCCGGCGTGCCCTCCCTCCTGGACACCGGCGGCGAACCCCTGCGGCGCGGCATCGCCGCCCGACCCGACCTCGTCAAGCCGAACGCCGACGAGCTCGCCCGGCTCACCGGCGCCCTCGAACCCCTGCGCGCCGCACACGACGCCCGCCGCCGGGGCGCGCACAGCGTCGTCGCCTCGCTCGGCGCGGACGGGCTCCTCGCCGCCACCCCCGACGGCGTCTGGCGGGCCGCACCGCCGACCGCCGTGCGGGGCAATCCGACGGGTGCGGGCGACTCCGCGGTGGCCGGGCTGCTGTCCGCGCTCGCCGAAGGACTGGGCTGGCAGGACCGGCTGGCCCGCGCGGTGGCCCTGTCGACGGCGACCGTACTGGCCCCGGCGGCGGGCGAGTTCGACCGCGCGGCCTACGAGGACCTGCTGGCCCGCGTCACCGTCGAACAGCGCGCACCCGCCGCCTGAACCGGCCGCCCGGGATGTCCGGGAAACACGGCGTCCCGGCTCGCTGGGCGATGACCGGGACGACGGTGGTACTGGATTCCTGGAGGGGTCAGTCCTTGACCTGTCCCGACTTCAGCGACAGCTGGTCGAGGTTGGCGTCACAGGAGTCGCCCTCGTTGCACGACAGCATGAGCTTGTTCGAACCCTTCTCGAGCTGGACGTACGCGTACGTCCTCGTCCAGCCCTTCTCAAGATCGCCCTCCGCGGCGTTCGCGTAGTTCTTCATGTTGATGGAGCGGGGATCCCCGTCGTTGACCGTCAGGGACGTCTTGGCGTCCTTGCCCGGCACGCCGTACGTCACGAACAGCGTGTACGCACCGCTCTCCGGCACGTCGACCGTCCAGGTCGCCGACCGGCCGACCTCGTTGAGGCTGATGTACTGGCCGTTGGCGCTCTTGGCTCCCTTGACCGTGTTGTCCAGGGAGGCCGTACCGCCGAGTGTCAGCGTCGCCGCGTCCTGCTCAGGCAGATCGACGGGCTCCTGGGACTTCGTCGAGGACTTCTCCGGCTCCGGGGACTCCTCGACCTCTTCGGCCGGGCCCGCCGACGAGCCGGCCTCGGCCTTCTTGCCCTCGTCGTCACCCGTCATCAGCGCGGCACCGATGCCGATGAGCACCACCGCGACCACGGCGACCGCCGCGATCAGCAGCGCCTTGGTGTTGGGGCCGCCACGGCCGGAGCCCCCGTTCCTGCCGCCGCCGTATCCGCCGGACTGGCTCTGCGCGGTGGGCGCGCCGCCGGGGTAGGTCTCCGGGGCCGCGTACTGCGCGTTCGGCTGGCCGTACTGCGGGGGCTGCTGGCCGTATGCCTGCTGCGGCGGGACCTGCCCGTACTGGCGCTCGCCGACCGTCCGCACCTGGTTGTACGACGTTCTGGGCACACCGGGCTGCGCGGCCGGACCCGGGTAGCCGTAGCCACTCTGTCCGGGCGGCTGTGCACCTGCCGCCCGCCCGTCCTCGTACAGATAGCCGAACGGATCGTCGTCCTCGGGCTTGCTCGCGCCGTTGTTCCCGGCCGTCATCCCTGGGTCACTCCTCACCATGTCGCCAGCCGTCGCCGACCGGCCGAGCCTACCCCGAACGGAGCACGCGTCGAATTGCCCTCAGCCCTCCGGAAAACCGGGCGGTGTACGGGGACAGCCGGCGCGTGAACGTCAGCCGGCTCTGCGGTGAACCTTCGATCGGGACCGCTTTTCCATGTACATCCGCTGGTCGGCGGAGTGCAGGACCTCTTCCTCGGTCATGCCGCACTCGGCCCAGCCGATACCGAAACTCGCCCCGACCCTGACTGCCCGGCCGTCCACCCGAATGGGCGGAATGATGGCGTTACGCAAGCGTACGGCCAGATCCGCGGCATCTGCCGCCCCGAGACCGTCCGCGAGGACGACGAATTCGTCACCCCCGAGCCGGGCGACGGTGTCACCGTCCCGTACGCAGGTCGTGAGCCGTCGGGCGACCTCGATGAGAACCGCGTCACCCGCGTGATGCCCGAAGCGGTCGTTGATGGACTTGAAGCCGTCCAGGTCGCAGAAGAGCACCGCGAGCCCCTTGACCCCGTCGTCGCGCTCCGCGCCGGGCGCCACGACATGCACATGGTGGTCGTGGGGACCGACGCCCGGCGCGACCTCCCCCTCGTAGCCGTCCGCCCGGTAGCCGTGCGCCGAGCTCTCGACGTCGCCGTACGCCGCGTCCAGCGCCTCGATGGCGGTGGAGGTGACCGAGTGAGGCCTCTCACACAGCCGGGCCCCGAGCCGGGAGCGCAGCTCGGCGCTGTTGGGCAGCCCGGTGAGCGCGTCGTGCGAGGCGCGGTGCGCGAGATGCAGCTCGTTGCGCTTGCGCTCCTCGATGTCCTCGACGTGGGTGAGCAGGAGACGCGGGCCGTCGGTGGTGTCGGCGACGACGGAGTTGCGCAGCGAGACCCAGAGGTACGTGCCGTCCCTGCGTCCGAGCCGCAGTTCCGCCCGGCCTCCCTCGGCGGACGTGCGGAGCAGGGTGCCTATGTCCTCGGGGTGGACGAGGTCGGCGAAGGAGTAGCGGCGCAGGACGGAGGCGGGACGCCCCAGGAGACGGCAGAGGGCGTCATTGGTGCGCAGCAGCCTGCCGTGCTGGTCCCCGCCCATCTCGGCGATGGCCATGCCGCTGGGGGCGTACTCGAACGCCTGGCGGAAGGATTCCTCACTGGCCCGCAGCGCCTGCTGCTCGCGTTCCAGCCTGACCAGGGCGCGCTGCATGTTTGCTCGGAGGCGGGCGTTACTGATCGCAATGGCGGCCTGGGAGGCGTACATCTGGAGGGCCTCACGGCCCCAGGCGCCGGGGCGGCGGCCGTTGCGCGGCCCGTCGACCGACAGGACTCCCAGGAGGTCCCGACCTCCGCCGGAGGCGTACATGGGGGCGTAGAGGCGGTCCAGGGGGTGCCACTCGTCCTCGAAGCGGGGCTCCGGCCCCTCGGTGTGCCACTGCGGTACGTCGTCGTCGAGGAGCATCCAGCCCTCGGTGTGGGGTATGAACCGGAGCTCGTCCCAGGCCTCACCCATGGACAGCCTGCGCTCCCAGGCCTCCCGGGAGCCGATACGGCCGGTGATCAGGGCTTCCGCGGCGCTGTTGCCGGCGAACGCGGCGACCACGAGATCGCCGTCGGGCCGGACGAGGTTGACGCAGCCCAGTTCGTAACCGAGACCGCTCACGATGCCGTCGGCCACGGACTGCAGTGTGTCCGCCAGGCTCCGCGCCGTGTTGAGGTCGGCGACGGCCTGGTGCAACTGCCGCATGGTCGCAAGGCGGACGTACGGCTCCGACTCGGCCTCCATTGCTCGCACTCCCTGAGACCTCGACAGCAACTCCAGGCTTCATACCGACGTACTTGTTGTAGTGTCACGGTCACTGAATCACAGTGAGCTGTGCACCCGGTACACAGGGTCAACAATTATTGCTCTCTGTGACTCAAGTCACAACAGAAGGTGAGCGTTGCTCACGCCTCTTCCAGGGGCTGCTGTGGTTTACCGAACGCAAATCGGCACACGTGGTTCCGGAGTCCTAGGACCTGACTGGTCCTTCGGCCCGATGCGGCCCCGCACCCCGCGGCGCTAGCGTGCCCGGTGTGCCGCAGAAGACTTCCGCCACCTCGCCTCAGGAAACCGTCCCCCATGCTGAAGGGGTGAGCAACGACGAATTCCGTGCCGCCCTGTCCCGCCTGGCCGCGGGCGTGGTGCTGATCACCGCCCAGGAACCGCCGCTCGACGAGCACGGCCGGGGCGAGGACGTCGGGATGACCGCGACCGCCTTCATGTCGGTCTCCCTCGATCCGCCGCTGGTCATGGTGAGCCTGCGCAACGACTCACGGATGGACGACCTGCTGGCCGAGCAGCCCCTGTGGGCGGTGTCGGTGCTGACGGAGGGCCAGCGGCAGATCGCCGGGCGGTTCGCCATGAAGGGCCGGATCAGCGACCGGCTGCTGTTCGAGGGCATCCCCTGCACGCGGGGCGGGATCACGGGCGCACAGCTGATCGGCGGCGCGCTGGCCACCCTGGAGTGCCGTACGGAGCAGCGCGTCCTGGCCGGCGATCACACGCTGGTCATCGGCCGGGTGCTGACGGCGTCGCTGCCGAGCGCGGACGGCGAGCCCCTGACGTACTTCAAGGGCCGCTACCGGCAGCTGGGCTGACCGGCGCGCTCCCCGCCGAGCCCTGCGGGGACCTACCAGTCGCGGCCGGAGCGGCCGCGCTTCGTGTCGCCCCGCTGCTTCTTCTCCCGCAGCCTGCGCTCGTTGATGCCGCGCGGGATCTTCTTCTTGAGGCGCGGCCTGGGCGGTGGCGCCGTGGCCTCCGCCAGGAGCGCGGCGAGCCGCACGGCGGCCGTCTCACGGTTGCGCCACTGGGAACGGTGCTCCGAGGCGCGTACGGACACGACACCGCCGACCAGCCGGCTCGACAGCCGCTCCAGGGCCCGGGCCTTCCACGCCTCGGGCAGGGATTCGGTCGCCGCGAGGTCGAAGCGGAGCTCCACCTGGGAGTCGCTCGTGTTGACGTGCTGCCCGCCGGGTCCGGAGGACCGCGAGAAACGCCACATGAGCTCGGCCTCCGGCAGGGAGACCGAACCGCGGATGACATAGGGCCCGGACATGACACCCATGTTCCCCGGCCCACGACCCGTTCGTCACCTTGTTTTGCGAGCGTTCGGCCAGAAGTTCGGCAAAGAAAGTAAAGCGAGCAGGAACCTCGTGGTCTCTTGTCTGCGTTAGGACGGGTGACGGTAGCTTTCGTGATGGCACGAAGCCCGCACATGACGAGGAAAGGGACTTCCCATGGCTGTAAGCCTGTCCAAGGGCGGCAACGTCTCGCTCACCAAGGAGGCCCCGGGCCTGACCGCCGTCACGGTCGGCCTCGGCTGGGACGTCCGCACCACCACCGGCACCGACTTCGACCTCGACGCCTCGGCGATCGCGGTCAACCCGGCCGGCAAGGTCTACTCCGACGGCCACTTCGTCTTCTTCAACAACAAGGCGACGCCGGACCAGACCATCGTCCACACCGGTGACAACATCACCGGCCAGGGCGAGGGCGACGACGAGCAGATCAACGTCAACCTCGCGGGCCTCCCGGCGGACATCGACAAGATCGTCTTCCCGGTCTCCATCTACGACGCCGAGGCTCGCAGCCAGAACTTCGGCCAGGTGCGGAACGCCTTCATCCGCATCATCAACCAGGCCGGCGGCACCGAGATCGCCCGCTACGACCTGAGCGAGGACGCCGCCACCGAGACCGCCATGGTCTTCGGCGAGCTCTACCGCAACGGCGCCGAGTGGAAGTTCCGCGCGGTCGGCCAGGGTTACGCCTCGGGCCTGCGCGGCATCGCCCAGGACTTCGGCGTCAACCTCTGACGTATCGACTTTCCCACGGGAGCCCCCGTCCGACTGCGGTCGGCCGGGGGCTCCCGTGCGTTCGCGTCATATAGCGGACACAAAGACACCCCAGTCGGACAAGAACTGGTCAAAAACTTGTGTGGTAATTGTCGGCGCCCCGTCAAAAGTGTTCATTCAGTGGCACGCTCTCGGCTCGTAACCCCCCACAGGTACGAGCAACGGAGAAGGCATGACCCCCCACATGAACACCCGTCGCGCCGCCGCCCTGGCCGCAGTTGCCGCGATGGTCGTCGTCGGAGTCCAGGCCGGTACGGCCACGGCCGGCCCCCACGCCGCCGACGACACCGCCTCTTCCTCCTCCCGCACCACCGCCGGCGCCACCGCGCTCGGTGTGAACACGTCGGGCCGACGGAGCACCGCCCTCCGGGCCGCCCAGGCCGACGCCTCCGCTGCCGCCGAGTCCCTCGGGCTCGGCAGCCAGGAGAAACTGATCGTCCGTGACGTGATCAAGGACGCCCACGGCACCGTCCACACCCGCTACGAGCGCACCTACGCCGGACTCCCCGTCCTCGGCGGCGACCTCGTCACCCACACCGCCGCCGACGGCACGTCCAAGGGCGTGGACAAGGCCACCGAGGCACGCATCGCCGTGCCCTCGACGCAGCCGGAGCTGAAGGCCGCGGCGAACGCCCGCACGGTCGTCTGGGCGGGCGGCGGCAAGCCCGCCCTCGCCTTCGAGACCGTCAAGACCGGTGTCCAGAAGGACGGCACGCCCAGCCGGCTGCACCTCATCACGGACGCCACGACCGGCAAGCAGCTGCACAG
Source organism: Streptomyces sp. NPDC005794 (assembly GCF_042871445.1). Taxonomy (NCBI): domain Bacteria; kingdom Bacillati; phylum Actinomycetota; class Actinomycetes; order Kitasatosporales; family Streptomycetaceae; genus Streptomyces; species Streptomyces sp. NPDC005794. The sequence continues at coordinate 69,884 of NZ_JBIAIN010000010.1, read as the reverse complement.
CTTCGAGGCCATCGAGACCGGCACCGGGAACAGCCAGTACAGCGGCGAGGTCGCGCTCACGACCACCGAGGGCGGTTCGGGCTTCGAGCTGACCGACGGCGACCGGGGCGGCCACAAGACGTACGACCTCGACCAGGGCCAGACCGGCACCGGCGACCTCGTCACGGACGCCGACGACACCTGGGGCGACGGCACCGGCAACGACCGCCAGACCGCCGCGGTCGACGCCCACTACGGCGCGGCGAAGACCTGGGACTTCTACTCGACCGAGCTGGGCCGCGACGGTATAGCCGGGGACGGCAAGGCCGCGTACTCCCGCGTCCACTTCGGCACCGGCTACGTCAACGCCTTCTGGGACGACAGCTGCTTCTGCATGACCTACGGCGACGGGGCCGACGACAAGAGCCCGCTCACCGCGATCGACGTCGCCGGCCACGAGATGAGCCACGGCCTGACCGCGGCCACCGCCAACCTCGACTACGCGGGTGAGTCCGGCGGTCTCAACGAGGCGACCAGCGACATATTCGGCGCCTCCGTCGAGTTCTTCGCCGACAACGCCACCGACCCCGGCGACTACCTCATCGGCGAGAAGATCGACATCAACGGCGACGGAACCCCCCTGCGCTACATGGACGAGCCGAGCAAGGACGGTGGCTCGGCGGACTACTGGGACGCCGGCGTCGGCGACCTCGACGTGCACTACTCCTCCGGTGTCGCCAACCACTTCTTCTACCTGCTGGCCGAGGGCAGCGGTGCCAAGACCATCGGCGGCGTCGACTACGACTCCCCGACCGCCGACGGCTCCACGGTCACCGGCATCGGCCGCCAGAATGCCTACCAGATCTGGTACAAGGCGCTCTCCGTCTACATGACGTCGAGCACCGACTACGCGGGAGCCCGTGACGCGACCGAGAAGGCGGCCACCGACCTGTTCGGGGCCGACAGCGCCGAACTCGCGGGCGTCCAGGCGGCCTGGGCCGGCGTCAACGTGAAGTAGTCCCCCGACGGAACGACGGAACGGGAGCCGGTCAGCCTCTGGCGGGCCGGCTCCCGCCGTTGAGCCACACGTCCCGGAGCCCCGTCAGGTCCGGCCCGGCACCCCCCTCCCCGTCGACGGCAAGGTCGGCCGTCGGGGCGTTGCCGTGCCGGTGCGCCCGTCTTCGGAACAGGCCTCGGGCTCCCGCGACGACGCCTGGTACTGCGATCTCTCCCTCGAACGGCCCGCCACGGGCCTGCCCAGGGACGAGAACGAGGGAGCCTCGGCCCGCCTCGCAATCATCCGGAACCCCACACTGTCGCCCGCGGCCGCGAAACGAGGCTTCGAGCACGCCGTCTGTGACGGCAAGGAGACCTACCTCGCGGCGGAGCTCCTCTCCGTGTGGTCCCCGACCACTCCCAAGGCGAAGGCCGCGGCCTCCTTCTTCCGTGAGTCCGACGTGGAGGACCGCTTCACCGCGGCCGCGCGCGCATCGCTCGGCTGCGACTGATCCGAAGGCTTCCTCGCCGGTCGAACGGTTTCCACCTGCTGAGAGCCGCGACGCCGATGCCCGCCACCGGGGCGCCCTTGACCCGCACGGGCGAACCGCCCGCCGGGAACAGGGTGCCCAGGACGTCCTTCGGGTCCGGGGCCTGCTCCAGGCGTTGACCAGTTCGGAGGTCGAGCGGTCCTAGGGAGACGGCGGCGACGGCACCGGTCAGGACACGCGCGGTCGCCGTCGCCACGGAAGAACAACTGCTCCCGTTGGGCCCCCGCCGCCGGACGGCGCGGGACGCTCACGCGGCATGACACCATCGAACCGTGCTCGACATCGGCTACTCACTCTCCCGGCGCTTCCCGGACCCCCCGCAGACCGACTACCGCCGCGCGGACGTCCACGCCCTGCGGCACGACCTGTTCTCCGGGGACGTCTACCTCGCCGACACCAAGGCCGACCGCGAGGTATCCACAGCCTGGGGATGGGTCCCCGTGCTCGACTTCGCGTGGGCGCTCTGCGACATCGTCGAGCAGATCGACCGCGACCCCCGGGGCAACCGCTCGCACCGCCAGCAGTACGCCGAGCTCGACTTCACCGAATCGTCCGACCGCATGCTCTTCGAACGCCGCTTCGGCTGGGTGGACGTCGAGGCCGACTGGATGCCCGGCGACGAGCCCCCGCTCACCTTCAGCCACTCCCTGCTGCGCCGCGAGGCCCGCGATTTCCTCCACGACCTGATCGCCGACCTCGCCGACATGCACGAAGGTCTCGCCGACAACCCCATCGTCTGGGACCTCCAGGCCCGTTTCCCCCGTCTCTGACAGCCCCCGGAGGCCCGGAGCCCGTCCCTACGCCTCCACCCGCACCCCGATCTGCGCCGCGAACGCCGGAGCCAGCTCCATCAGCTGGGACGGGCTGATCACCGCCCCCGCCAGCCGCTCCACACCCCGCGCGATGTCGAGCTCGGCAACCGTCCGCAGATCGACGGACTCCATCCGCACAGAACTGAAGTCCGCCCGCTTCAGCACACAGTCCCGGAACTCCACCCGCACCAGCTGCGCCTCGGCGAAATCCGGCTCCGACAGCACACACCCCTCGAACACGACGTCCTTCAGCCGTGCCTTGCGCAGATTCAGGTAATCGATCTTCCCGCCCCGCACGAGCACCCGCTCCAGCACCGCACCGTGCAGCTGCACCCCGCCCAGCCGCGCGTCCAGGACCTCCACGTCCCGCAGCGACGCCCCCGCGAGATCGGTGCCCACCCCCCGGACCCCCGTCAGCACCGAGTCGATGAACCTGGCCCGCACCAGCTCCGCCCGGTCCAGCGCGCAGCCCCGCAGCTCACAGTCCATGAACCGCGCCCCTGGACCCGACGCATCGGCCAGGTCCGTCTCCCCGAACCGCACACCGTCGTAATCCCCGTCGGGCTCCAGGCCCTCCCCGTCGTACTCCGCGAGGGGCGGAAGCCGGACCTCCGGCCGCCGCGCCACCGCCACCCCGTCCTTCGCGCCCGCGCCCCTGCTGCTCCTGTTGCCTGTACGTGCCATGCCCCCCATCGTGACGCACACCACTGACATCACCCCGGCCCGGTGTCACAGAACCAGCCGGCCGAACCGTCCTCCGTGCAGAAGCGCCCACCGCAAGGAGACCCAGCCATGCAGCGCATCCACATCGTCGGCGGCGGCCTCGCCGGACTGACCGCCGCCGTCACCGCCGCCGAATCCCGAACCCCGGTCACCCTCCACGAGGCCCACCACACCCTCGGCGGAAGGGCCAGGACCTCCGACGGCCCCTACCTCACCAACGAGGGACCACACGCCCTGTACCGCCGCGGACCGCACTGGACCTGGCTCGAACAGCGCGGGCTCCTCGGCCCGATCGCCTCCGTACCGCCCCTCGAAGGCACCCGCTTCCTCTTCCGCCGCGACGGCGCCCTGCGCAGGACCCCGCCCCTCGCCATGCTGCGCCTCACCCGCCGCAGCGCCCGCACGGCCCCCGTCGACACCGACTTCCTCAGCTGGGCCACCGGCCAGGTAGGCGAAGAGGGCGCCCGCGCGGCGGCGCACTACATGGGCGTGGCCCTCTTCCACCACGCCCCGGGTTCGCTGTCCGCCGCCTTCGTCCAGGAACGGCTCCGCCGCGCCACCGCACTGCCGCCCGAAGCGCACTACCCCGTCGGGGGCTGGGCGCGGCTCGTCGACCGGATGGCCTCACGGGCCTGGAATCTCGGCGTACGCATCGAGACCGACGCACGCGTCGGCCCCCGCGACCTGGCCGTCCTCCGGCGCGGTGGACCGGTGATCGTGGCCACCCATCTGGACTCCGCCCGCACCCTGCTGGAGGACCCCACCCTGACCTGGGACAGCGGCCGGACCGTCCTGCTCGACCTGGCCCTGAAGACCCGGCGCGGCGACCCGTTCATCGTCTCCGACCTCGACGCCCCCGGCTGGATCGAACGGTTCACCGCCCAGGACCCGACCCTCGCCCCGCCGGGCGAACAGCTCATCCAGGCCCAGGTCCCCCTCGCCCCCGGCGCCCCGCGCGCCGACGCCGTCCGCCGCGCCGAGGACCTGCTCGACCTCGGCTTCGCCGGCTGGCGGGACCGCGTCACCTGGCGCCGCGAGGCACTCGCGTCCGGCCGCACCGGCGCCGTCGACAAGCCCGGCACCACCTGGCGCGACCGGCCCGCCGTCGACCGCGGCGACGGGACCCTGCTCGCGGGCGACCAGGTCGCCGCCCCGGGACTCCTCAGCGAGGTCGCGTTCAACAGCGGCATCGAAGCCGCGGTCCTGGCGCTGAAGCTCCTCGGCAGGACCGCACCGGACGTCCCCCGCACGGCAGGAACCGCTTGACCGCAAGCGGACCTGAGGTCGAAGAGCGGAGGCAGCGGCCACGCCCAGGCACCCGGGGAGCACGCCGTGTACGCCATCCGCTCCACGCCTTCGGTCCTGCGGAGAACCTCGTCCACGAACGGACCGAGGACCCCGTCCCCGCCCGAACCCGCGGCACGGTGGGCAAGGTCGTCCTCGTACCGTAAAACCCTCAGGCCGCCCCGAGCTCCGCGAGCGCCCCGTCCGTCAGCCGGTACACCGTCCACTCGTCCTGCGGCCGCGCACCCAGCGACTCGTAGAACGCGATGGACGGGGCGTTCCAGTCCAGCACCGACCACTCCAGGCGCCCGTACCCGCGCTCCACACAGATCCGTGCCAGCTCCCTCAGCAGCGCCTTGCCGTACCCGCCACCGCGCCGCTCGGGGCGCACGTACAGGTCCTCCAGGTACACGCCGTGCACCCCGCGCCACGTCGAGAAGTTGAGGAACCACAGCGCGAACCCGACCACTTCGCCGTCCTCGTCCGACACCGCGACATGCGCGTACGCGGCCGGCCGCTCGCCGAACAGGGCCTCGCGCAGCTGCTCCTCGGTGGCGTTCGCCTCATCGAGCGCCTTCTCGTACTCGGCGAGCTCACGGACCATGGCATGGATGGCGGGGACATCTTCGGAAGCAGCAGTACGAATCATGGGCGCAGCCTAAACAGGCAGGCCACCCTCGCGCCCCTCAGTCCCGGCCCAGCAACTGTCGGGCGGTCTCCGCATGGTCCGGCCACAGGCGCGGCTTCCCGCGCCGGATCCCCCACAGCGCGTTCTGCAGCACCCGCCCGAGCGTCCGCGCCCGCCGCACCCCAGACCCGTAGCGCGACCGGCTCCCCCGCCGTCTCCGCGTCCAGCATCTGAAGCTTCAGCGCCGCCGGACGGCCGTCCGCCTCCCGCACCACCGGAAGCACCAGCGCGCACATCCCGCACATCGCTGCCCCGTCGAGCCGCAGCCCCCACTCCTCCAGGAACCTCACGGCCAACTCTGGCAACGCGTCGGCGAACGCCCGCCCCGCCGCACCGCTGTGCGCACTCAGATTCACGACCAGGTCATCCGGAACGTCGATCACACGGCGAGGGTAGAGGTAACGTCCCTCCAGCGACTGGGCTGCACACGGACAATCAGGGGACACATGAGCACCGTCAGTACCGTCAACGGCGGCATATCCTTCTGGTACGCGAACGAAGGCACCCCCGCCCCACGCGAACCCCTGCCCGGCGACACCAGCGCCGACGTCTGCATCGTCGGCGGCGGATACACCGGCCTCTGGACGGCGTACTACCTCAAGAAGGCCGTCCCCTTCCTCAACATCACCGTCCTGGAAGCCAGGTTCTGCGGATACGGCGCCTCCGGCCGCAACGGCGGCTGGCTCTACAACGGCATCGCCGGCCGCGACCGCTACGCCGCACTGCACGGCCACGAGGCCGCGGTCCGCCTCCAGCAAGCCATGAACGACACCGTCGGCGAGGTCATCCGCATCGCCGGCGAGGAGGACATCGACGCCGACATCCACCACGGCGGCGTCCTCGAAGTCGCCCACACCCCCTCCCAGCTCGCCCGCCTCAAGGACTTCCACTCCGTCGAGATCGCCTTCGGCGAGACCGACCGCGTCCTGCGCGGCGCCCGCGAGACCGCCGAGCGCGTCCGGGTGTCCGGAGCCGTCGGCTCCAGCTGGACCCCGCACGGCGCACGCCTGCACCCCGCCAAGCTGGTCAAGGGCCTCGCCGACACCGTCGAAGCCCTCGGCGTCACGATCCACGAGTCGACCCCCGTGACCGAGATCAAGCCCAAACACGCCGTCACCCCGTACGGCACGGTCCGCGCCCCCTACGTCCTGCGCTGCACCGAGGGCTTCACATCGGGCCTCAAGGGCCAGAAGCGCACCTGGCTCCCCATGAACTCCTCCATGATCGTCACCGAGCCCCTGCCCGAGGCCCTCTGGGACACCATCGGCTGGGACGGCCGGGAAACCCTCGGCGACATGGCCCACGCCTACATGTACGCCCAGCGCACCGCCGACGACCGCATCGCCCTCGGCGGACGCGGTGTCCCCTACCGCTACGGCTCGGCCACCGACCATGACGGACGCACCCGGCCCGCGACCGTCGAGGCCCTGCGCGACCTGCTCGTCCGCTTCTTCCCCACCACCGCGGGCGCCCACGTCGACCACGCCTGGTCCGGCGTGCTCGGCGTTCCCCGCGACTGGTGCGCCACCGTCACCCTGGACCGCAGCACCGGCCTCGGCTGGGCCGGTGGCTACGTCGGCTCCGGCGTAGCCACCGCCAACCTCGCGGCCCGCACCCTGCGCGACCTCATCCAGCAGGACTCCGGCCAGGCCGGCCCCACCGACCTGACCGCCCTTCCCTGGGTCAACCACAGGGTCCGCCGCTGGGAACCCGAACCCTTCCGCTGGCTCGGCGTCCACACCCTGTACGCCGCCTACCGCAAGGCCGACCGCCGCGAGTCCACCTCACCGAGCCTCGGCACGGACCGCCTCGCGAAGGCGGCGGACCGCATCGCGGGCCGGCGCTGACCGACCCGTCCGCCGCCGCGGTGACGCGTTCCCCCGACTTCCGGGCCCTCAGGCGGCCTCCGCTGCCTCCGCCGCGTCCCGCTGTCTCCCGTCGCGGTGAATCGGCGTCGCCGAACCCGTGAGGGGGACGCCCGTCCCACCACGCCGGGCCGCGACGATCTCCGCCGCGATGGACAAGGCCGTCTCCTCGGGCGTACGGGCACCGAGGTCGAGACCGATCGGCGACCGCAGCCGCGCCAACTCCGCTTCGCGCAGCCCGGCTTCCCGCAGCTTCCGGTCACGGTCCGCGTGCGTCCGGCGCGAACCCATCGCCCCGACGAACGCGACCGGCATCCGCAGGGCCTGCTTCAGCAGAGGGATGTCGAACTTGGCGTCGTGGGTGAGCACGCACAGGACCGTGCGCCCGTCGGTCGCGGTGCGCCGCAGATAGCGGTGCGGCCAGTCGACGACGAGGTCGTCGGCCTCGGGGAAGCGGGCCCGGGTGGCGAAGACAGGACGGGCGTCGCACACCGTGACGTGGTAGCCGAGGAACTTGCCGGCGCGGACGAGCGCCTCGGCGAAGTCGATCGCGCCGAACACGATCATGCGAGGCGGTGGCACGTTCGACTCGACGAGGAGGGTGAGGCCGCCGGGGCAGTGCGTTCCGTCCTCCGCGAGGTCGAGGGTGCCGGTGCGCCCGGCATCCAGCATCGCCCGCGCCTCGGCCGCCACCGTCCGGTCCAGCTCCACGGAGCCGCTGCCGTACGACCCCGCGTACACCCCGTCGGAACGCACCAGCAGTGCCCTGCCCAGGAGTTCGGCCGGGCCCCGGACGACCCGGGCGAGAGCCACGGGCTCACCCGAGGCGGCGGCCGACAACGCCGACCGGAACACCTCCCGGGCAGGCGCCTGCGCACCGACCGGGGTGACCAGGACGTCGATGACCCCGCCGCAGGTCAGCCCGACCGCGAAGGCGTCCTCGTCGCTGTAGCCGAAGCGTTCCAGGACGGACTCGCCGTCCTGGAGCGCTTGGACGCACAGCTCGTACACCGCCCCTTCCACACAGCCGCCGGAGACCGAGCCGATGACCGTGCCCTCGCTGTCGACGGCGAGTGCCGCGCCCGGACCGCGCGGCGCGCTGCCGCCGACGGCCACGACGGTGGCGACGGCGAACTCCCTTCCCTCCTCGGTCCAGCGGGCCAGCTCATGGGCGATGTCAAGCATGCGCACCCGCCTCCAGGACACGGTCCGGCCGGATCGGCAGGCTGCGGTGGCGCACACCGGTCGCGTGCCAGACGGCGTTGGCGATCGCCGCCGCGGCCCCCACGACGCCGATCTCCCCGATGCCCTTGATCCCGACCGGGTCGTCCGGGTCCGGGTCGTCCACCCAGTCCGCCTCGACGAGCGGCACGTCGGCGTTCGTGGCGAGGTGATAGCCCGCGAGGTCGGCACCGTAGAGGGCGCCGGTGTTCCGGTCCCGGATCGCCTCTTCGTGCAGGGCCATGGAGATGCCCCAGATCATCCCGCCGGTGAACTGGCCGCGTGCGGTCAGCGGGTTGACGATCCGGCCGGCGGCGAAGATGCCGAGCATGCGACGTACGCGCACTTCTCCGGTGGCCACGTCCACGGCGACCTCGGCGAACTGCGCCCCGAAGGAGTGCCGCTCCTTCTGCGCGAGGGCTCCGACGGCCTCGGTGGTGTCCGACCGTACGGTGATGCCCTCCGGCGGAATGCCGTCGCTCAGCGCGAGCCGCTCCCGCAGTTCGTCCGCCGCGACCGTGACCGCCCACGACCACGACCGGGTGCCCATCGAGCCGCCGGCGATCATCGCGGGGCCGAAATCGCTGTCGCCGATCTTCACGCGCACCCGGTCGGTCGGCACCTGTAGAGCGTCGGCGGCGACCAGGGTGAGGGCCGTCCGCGAACCGGTTCCGATGTCCGCCGCGTTGATCCGCACGGTGAAGGTGCCGTCCGCCTCCGCGGTCACGGCCGCCGTGGACGGCCCCGCACCCGCGAAGAAGGAGGCCGCCGCCGTCCCGGTGCCGAGCAGCCAGCGCCCCTCCCGGCGAAGGCCCGGCCGCGGGTCGCGGTCGGCCCAGCCGAACCTGCGGGCGCCCTCCCGGAAGCAGGCGGACAGGTTGTGGGTGCTGAACGGCAGACCGGAGACCGGACCCCGCTCGGGCTCGTTACGCGCGCGCAGCTCGATCGGGTCGATGCCGCACTTCTCGGCCAGTTCGTCGAGCGCCGACTCCAGCGCGAACGACCCGGGCGCCTCACCGGGAGCGCGCATGAACGTCGGACTCGGCACATCGAGCCGAACGACCCGGTTGGCGGTGTGGTGGGCGGGGGCGTCGTACATCACCCGCGCCGGGCCGGCGCCCGACTCGATGAACTCGTGCACGGTCGAGGTGAGGCTCAGGCAGCGGTGCTCCAGCGCGCGCAGTCGTCCCTCGGCGTCGGCGCCGAGCCGGACCCGCTGGGCCGTGGGACTCCGGTAGCCGGCGAGCGAGAACGTCTGACGGCGCGTCATGACGACCCGGACCGGGCGCGACAGGGCGGTCGTCGCCATCACCGCGGCCACCTGGTGCGCGCGGACGCCCTTGCTCCCGAAACCGCCCCCGACGTGTTCGGACCTCACCCGCACCGAGGCCGGATCGAGCGAGAAGAGCTTCGCGAGTTCGCCCGCGACCCACAACGTGCCCTGGTTGGAGTCCACGACCTCGAGCCGGCCACCGTCCCACAGAGCCGTCACCGCATGAGGCTCCATCGAGTTGTGGTGCTCTTCCGGCGTGGAGTACTCGGCGTCCAGAACCACGGCGGACGCGGCCAGCTCGGCCTCCAGGTCCCCCTTCTCCGTCACTCCCGGCCCGCCGGGGCCTTGCGCCGTGTACGCGTCCGGGTGCTCCCCGGAGAAGGTGACGTCGTGCGGTTCCTCCTCGTAGTGCACCACCAGTGCTTCGGCGGCTTCCCTGGCCTGCTCGGAGGTCTCGGCGACGACCAGCGCGACCGGCCAGCCCGCGTGCGGCACCCGGTCGTGCTGGAAGACGGCGACGGTCGGGTCCGGCGACATTCCGAGCATGCCGACGTAGTCGATGTCGACCCGGGGGGCGTTGCCGTGGTGCAGGACGGTGAGGACGCCCGGCATCTCCAGGACTGCCTCCGCCTCCACCGAGAGGACACGGCCACGGGTGATCGTCGACAACACCAGCCAGCCGTGGGCGAGTTCGGCGAAGGGGATCTCGCCCGCGTAGCGGGCCGCTCCGGTGACCTTGTCCCGGCCCTCCACGCGGGTGTGCGCGGTACCGACGGCCTTCGTCGCCCTGGTCCCGGTCGTGGTGGTGGTGGTCATCGGGCGGCCTCCTCGGCCAGTTCGCTGAGCACGGCGACGACGAGGTTGCGCATCAGTGTCACCTTGTACGAGTTGTGCGGCAGCGGCCGGGCGGCCGCCAGTTCGGCGTCGGCGGCAGCGGCGAAGGCCGCGGCGTCGGCCGGGCCGCCGGTCAGGGACTGTTCGGCCGTGTGCGCCCGCCACGGGCGGGAGGCGACCGCCCCGAAGGCCAGGCGCACCTCGCGTACGACGCCGTCCCGGACGTCGAGCGCGGCGGCGATCGAGCCGATCGCGAAGGCGTACGAGGCCCGCTCGCGCACCTTGCGGTAGCGGGAGTTCGCGGCCACCGGGGCGGGCGGCAGGGTGACGCCGGTGATCAGTGCTCCCGCCGGAAGGGCGGTCTCCCGGTGCGGGGTGTCACCCACCGGCCGGTAGAACTCGGTGACGGGCAACTCGCCCGGTCCGTCGGCCGTTTCGTAGGAGACGACGGCGTCGAAAGCCGCCAGTGCCACCCCCAGGTCCGAGGGGTGGGTGGCCACACAGTGGTCGGAGGCGCCCAGGATCGCGTGATTGTGGTGCTCACCCTTGATCGCGGGGCAGCCACTGCCGGGTACGCGCTTGTTGCACGGCTTGGTCACGTCGGCGAAGTAGCCGCAGCGGGTGCGCTGCAGCAGGTTCCCGCCGACGGTCGCCATGTTGCGCAGCTGCCCGGAAGCACCGGCCAGCACCGCCTGGGTCAGGGCCGGGTAGCTGCGCCGCACGTCAGGGTGGGCCGCGAGGTCGCTGTTGGTGACGGTCGCGCCGATGCGCAGCCCGCCGCTCCCGGTCACCTCGATCCGGTCCAGCGGGAGTTCACGTACGTCGACGAGCCGGCCGGGCCGCTCGACGCCGGTCTTCATCAGGTCGACGAGATTGGTGCCGCCGCCGAGGAACCGGGCGTCCGGGTCGGCGTCGAGCAGTGCGAGTGCCCCGGAGACGTCGACCGCGCGCTCATATCCGAACTCCTTCATGCCGCTGCTCCCTCACTCGTCACGGCCGGTGCGCTCTCCGCGGTCCTCGCGGCCTGCGCATGGATCCCGGCCGCGCGCTCGACCGCCTGCACGATCGACACGTACGCGCCGCAACGGCACAGGTTGCCGCTCATCCGCTCCCGGATCTCCTCGGCCGTCAGTGGCGGTGGCCCCGCTTCAGCGCGTACGTCGTCGGTGACGGCGCTCGGCCAGCCGGCGGCGTGTTCCTCGATCACCGCGACGGCCGAACAGATCTGGCCCGGGGTGCAGTAACCACACTGGTAACCGTCGAGGTCGAGGAACGCCTGCTGCACGGGGTGGAGTTGATCGCCTTCGGCGAGGCCTTCGACGGTGGTGACCTCCCGCCCTTCGGCCGCCACTGCCAGTTGCAGGCAGGCGACGGCCCGCCTGTCGTCGAGCAGGACGGTGCACGCACCGCACTGCCCCTGGTCGCAGCCCTTCTTGGTACCGGTCAGATCGAGGCGCTCGCGCAGGGCGTCGAGCAGGGTGGTCCGGTGGTCGACGGTCAGCGAGTGCTTCTCGCCGTTGATGTTCAGAGTGATGGCGCTGTGCGTCGACGAGGGCGTCGGGGCCATGATCAGCCTTCTTTCTCATTCCCGGACCACCTCGCGAGGACGGCCCGGCAAGCAGAGGAAACGGAAGACGCGGAGACGTGTCGGAGAGGAACCGGAGACGTGCCGGGAGAGGGAGGACGGACGCGCACGCGGCGTCGGCAGACCGGAAGCGCGCAACACATCGAGGAGGATGCCGGTGCCGCCCACAGCTGTCCGTCCCGGCCGCCCACCGCTAAGGTGAACCTAACCGGACAGTTGTCCGTTCACCGAAAAAAGTAGTGGACAGTTGTCCACTTATGCAAGGGCGGGATTCGGCCACAACCCCGTGAGGAGGACGAGTGCGGCAGAAGAAGGACGCACCGCTGCGTTCGGACGCACAGCGAAATCGCGAGCGCATCCTGGAAGTGGCCCTGACCGAGCTGACGCTCTGCGCGGATGCCCCGCTCAGCGTGATAGCCAAGAAGGCAGGCGTCGGGCAGGGCACGCTCTACCGCAATTTCCCCAGCCGCGAGGCTCTCGTCCTCGAGATCTACCGCTACGAGATGCAGCAGGTCGCCGACGCCGCGACCGAGCTGATCAGGACCCTTGAGCCCGCTCGGGCCCTGCGCGAGTGGATGGACCACCTCGCCCGTTTCGCCATGACCAAAGCCGGCCTGGCGGACGCGATCCGCCAGGCCACCAGCGCGCCGGGCAGCCCGGCGAAGCCGGGCCACACCCCGGTGACGTCCGCGGCGGAGCTCCTGCTCCGCACCAACGAGGAGGCCGGCACCATCCGCCCGGGCGTGACCGCGGACGACTTCGTCCTCGCCATCGCCGGCCTCTGGCAGCTCGACCCCCACGGCAACTGGCAACCGCGCGCCGCCCGCCTCCTGGACCTCGTCATGGACGGCCTGCGCGCGGGGGCCTCCGACCGGAAAGAGCCGTAGGACGGCACACCGCCGGACGTCCGCCACTTCCGCGCGACGGCCGGAGATCGCCCCGGGCCGAACGAGAAAGCCCAGGACAGAGGGAATCTGACCTGGGCTTTCGTTGAGCCCCCTGTCGGATTCGAACCGACGACCTACGCATTACAAGTGCGTTGCTCTGGCCGGACTGAGCTAAGGAGGCGCGCGGAAGCAGTGTAACCAACGCCGGGACCGGAACCTGCTCGATATTCGGGACTCCGGACTACTGACAGATCCGAAAACGCCAGGTAGCGTCACCTCAGGTTCACTCCAGTGGACCACACCACTCCCTACTCGGATCGTCCGGCACGTTCCTGCCGGTGGAGGAGAAGAATCGTCATGGCCAGTGTCACGTTCGACAAGGCGTCCCGCGTCTACCCCGGCTCCACGAAGCCGGCTGTGGACCAGCTCGAGATCGACATCGAGGACGGCGAGTTCCTCGTCCTCGTCGGTCCTTCCGGTTGTGGCAAGTCGACCTCCCTGCGCATGCTCGCGGGTCTCGAGGACGTCAACGGCGGTGCGATCCGCATCGGTGACCGCGACGTCACGCACCTGCCCCCGAAGGACCGGGACATCGCCATGGTGTTCCAGAACTACGCGCTCTACCCGCACATGTCCGTCGCGGACAACATGGGCTTCGCGCTGAAGATCGCCGGGATCAACAAGACGGAGATCCGCGCGAAGGTCGAAGAGGCCGCCAAGATGCTGGACCTCACCGACTACCTGGACCGGAAGCCCAAGGCGCTCTCCGGTGGTCAGCGTCAGCGTGTGGCGATGGGCCGCGCCATCGTGCGTGAGCCGCAGGTCTTCCTCATGGACGAGCCGCTGTCGAACCTCGACGCCAAGCTCCGCGTGTCGACGCGTACGCAGATCGCCTCGCTGCAGCGCCGTCTCGGCATCACCACCGTGTACGTCACCCACGACCAGGTCGAGGCCCTCACCATGGGCGACCGCGTCGCAGTCCTCAAGGACGGTCTGCTCCAGCAGGTCGACTCGCCGCGCAACATGTACGACCGCCCGGCGAACCTCTTCGTCGCCGGCTTCATCGGCTCCCCGGCGATGAACCTCATCGAGGTCCCGATCACCGACGGTGGCGTGAAGTTCGGCAACAGCGTCGTCCCGGTCTCCCGTGCGGCGCTCTCCGCCGCCGCCGACCGCGGTGACAGCACCGTCACGGTCGGCATCCGCCCCGAGCACTTCGACATCGTCGAGCACGGCGGCGCCGCCGCGCAGACCCTCAGCAAGGGCTCGGCCGACGCCCCGGCCGGTCTCGCCGTCTCCGTCAACGTCGTCGAGGAGCTCGGCGCCGACGGTTTCGTCTACGGTGCCGCGCAGGTCGGTGGCGAGCACAAGGACCTGGTCGTCCGCGTCGGTGGCCGCGCCGTGCCGGAGAAGGGCACCGAGCTGCACGTCGTGCCGCGCCCGGACGAGCTGCACGTCTTCGCCACGTCGACCGGTGAGCGCCTGACCGCCTGATCCGTCCGACGGCCCGATCCGGCCGACCGCCCGATCCGCCCGACGGCCTGATCCTTACGATCCAGCCGCTACGGCCCCGCGTTCCTCGAGAACGCGGGGCCGTTCGCGTGTCGCGGGGAAGATCGGGTTTCGGAGCCGCCGGACGCCGAATTCCCCGGCACACCACGTCGATTCGCCCCGGCCCGTCAACGCGTAATTCGAAAAGCCCACTCGAACCATCCCTCACAGGGGTGACGAAATGTCGCCAACTCATCACTGCCCGCTACGATCGCCTGCGTGACCCACACCGCGCGCCGAATCGGCCGAACCCTCGCCCTCGTACTGCCCGTCGTCATGGTGCTGTCCGGGACCCTCGCGGTCACCCGTGTGCAGTGGTCGGGGCAGGACACCGAGACCCAGTTGCTGACCGCCGCCTCGGAGACCGTGACCAAGCGGGCGAAGGCCCGGGCTCCCCAGGACGTTCTGCAGGACAAGCTCCTGCTGGAGCTCCGGGAGAAGGACCCGGGGGTCGCGTTGACGAGCCTCCAGCGCACCGTCGAGGGGCGCCCGTCCCTCGCGAAGCACTGCATGTCGATCGCCAAGGCGCTGGGCAAGGCCGCCGTCGACCAGTACGGTCCGACGCGCGCCCACCGCTTCTCCCGTCCGGTCTGCGACACCTCGTTCGCCTCGGGCGTCGCGCAGTTCAGCTGAGCCGGGTGTGTACGGGCACGGCATATCGTGCCTGGCATGCATACGTATCCGACGCAGGCCGTGATCCTGGCGGGTGGTCAGGGCTCGCGGCTGCGCCCCTACACCGATGACCGCCCCAAGCCGATGGTCGAGATCCCGGGGACCGGGACCCCGATCATCGGCCATCAGCTGTCCTGGCTGGCCGCCGAGGGCGTCACCGACGCCGTGATCTCGTGCGGCCATCTTGCCGATGTGCTGCAGGAGTGGCTGGCCTCGGCCGATCTTCCGTTGAGCGTCACCACCGTCGTCGAGACCGAGCCCCTGGGCCGTGGCGGCGGTCTCAAGCATGCCGCGACCCGGCTCCCCGATCCGTCGGAGCCCTGGTACGCGACGAACGGCGACATCTGGACCCGCTTCTCGCTGCGGGAGATGGCCGCCTTCCACGCGGAACGGGACGCCACCGCGACGCTCGCGCTCGCCCGTCCTCGTATCCCGTGGGGCGCCGTGGAGACGGACGCGTTCGGGCACATCACCGACTTCATCGAATCGCCCCCGTCGCCGTATCTGATCAACGCGGGCGTGTACGTCTTCGCCCCCTCGTTCACCACGATGCTGCCGGACCGCGGCGACCACGAGCGGACGACCTTCCCCCGGCTGGCCCGCGAACGCCGGCTGGCCGGGTTTCCGCTGCCGCACGGGGCGTACTGGCGGGCGATCGACACCGCGAAGGACCTCACGGAGGCGGCGAAGGAGCTGGGCTCCTCCGCGGGCGGCTGAGCCTCCCGTACGCACCGCGAGGGCGGTCACCGGATGTCCGGTGACCGCCCTCGCGGTGTGCGGTGCCGGTGTCAGCCGAGCAGGCCGCCGATGGGGTTCTGGCCGGCGCCGCCGGAGGAGCCCCCGTCGGATCCGCCGGAGGAGCCGCCCTCGTCCGCACCGCCGGTCGTACCGCCGGAGCCCGCGGAACCGGACGAGCTGGGGCCCGCGTCACCGGTCGGGGGCTCCTGCGGGGCCGGTTCCAGCGGAGGTGCCTGGCCGGTGCCCTGGGTCTGGCTGGGCTGACCCGCGCTCGCCCCGGCGGTCGGGGTGGAGCCGCCGGTGGAGTCGGAACCCTGGGTGGACTCCTCGGCCGAAGGGGTGCCGGGGGCGCTGGAGGGAGCCGCTTCGGGGGTCCCGCCCGGGGTCCGTGAGGGCTTGCTCCTCCCGCCCTCGGACCTGTCGGGGAGCGGGGAGCCGGGCAGCTGGTTGGTCGGGTAGCTGTCGGGGCCTGGCACGGTGACGACCTCGGTGGAGCGGACGGCTCCGCCGAGCATGGAACCGACCAGCAGGGTCAGACCGACGACGACGGTGGCGACCACGCTGCCGCGGCGCAGTACGCGGCGGCGGAGGTCCCAGATGCCGGAACGCGGGCCGAGCGTGCGCCAGGCCTCCCCTGCGAGACGTCCGTCCAGGGAGTAGACGGGGGCGCCGGCGATGACGAGCGGGCTCCAGGCGGCCAGCAGGATGATGTCGGGGGTGTCGTAGGCGGCGGCGGTGCGCCAGCTGACCGTCACCAGGATGGCGGCGGAGAGCAGGACGCCGAAGGCCGCCGCGACACGCTGCCAGAGCCCGAGGACGGTGAGCACGCCGACGACGACCTGGAGGAAGGCGACGGACAGCCCGGCGGCGACGGGGTGGGAGAGCGCGAAGTCGCGCAGAGGTTCGGCGGCCGTCCAAGGGTGCAGCGAGGTCAGCCACTTGACCATGGAGCCGCGGTCGCCGCCGTCGAAGTAGGCGGGGTCGCAGAGCTTGCCCATCCCCGTGTAGACGGCGAGCAAGCCGAGGATGACGCGCAGGGGGAGGAGGACGACGCCGAGGTTCATCCGGCGGCCGGGATAGTAGGCGTTCCGGACGGTGTCGCCGGCGTGGCGCCGTTCCTTGGCGGAGGTGCGGTCCCGGTCCTCGGTGCCGGGCCGGTCGTCGTAGGTGAGGTCGTACGCGTCGGGGGACTGCGTGTCGACGGTGTCGTAGGCACCGACGGCCTGCCGCATGGGAGGCAGCAGCGGTCCGGTGCGGCCGCCTCCGGGCTGATGGGGCGTCCGGAGTACGGGGTTGGGCTGGGTCTCGTCGAGGCGCGGGATGACCTGGGTGCCGCCGCCCGTGTCGTCGCGGCCCGGGCCGAAGTCGCCGCCGGGGCGGGCGTCGAGGTGGCCGGCGGTGGAGTTCCGTACGGCCTGCAGGAGTCCGGTCGCTCCGGGGTCGCCGGGCTCGGACCTGCCGCTCCAGACGACGGGAGCCCGCCTGCGGCCGCCCGCGCCGCCCATGGCGGGGATCCTGACCGGCCCCGCGGAGCCCATGGGGCGCAGACGGGTGCGCTGACCCGGGGCGAGCTGCACCCGGAAGCTGGCGTGGCTGACGATGACCTGCGCGGGGTCGCTGTCCACCTTCGTCATGCTCAGGGCGGGTTGGTCGTCGAACCGAGGCGTTCTGGTGTCCACACTCATCTAACCGAGTGATGTGTGATTAGGACACTGCCTTGACTCGTCCGAAGTGTCCGAGAACCGTCAACAGCCTTCGGCGCGGGACGAGTCCGCGTGCGCGAGGCGCGCGGAGGGGGACGCCTTGGCCGCTTCGCGAAGGGTGGTGTCGTCCTCCAGCGCCAGGCAGACGCGGCCCGGACCGTCGGCGGGCCGGAGGACGTGCTGGTCGACGGCGGCCGGTCGTACCGCTTCCCGGCGCCCGTCCGAGGACGATCCGGTGCGGATACCGGCTGACGCATCGAGTGCGGCGGCCCGCAGACAGGTGGCGTACGTCGCCTGGCCCGGCGGCACTTCGGCGTAGTGGATTCCGCGTAGCGCGCCTCTCGCTCCTCGCCCGAGGACGTCCTGGCGCGACGGCAAGGCGGCGAGGCGGCGTGGCGGCGAGGAGTGCTTCCTGCCGCCGCCGCCGCCGACGACCCTCGCGCGGCTGCCCGAGGAGGGGCCCGAGGAGGGACCGGCCCCCGGGACCCGGCGGACCGGGCCCCGTGGCCTCCTGGGCGTCACGCCCTGCGGCGTGCCACCTCGTAGAGCACGATGCCCGCGGCGACGCCGGCGTTCAGGGATTCGGCACCGCCCGGCATGGAGATCCGGACCCGGTAGTCGCAGGTCTCGCCGACGAGGCGGCCGAGGCCCTTGCCCTCGCTGCCGATGACGATGACGACGGGGCCCGCCAGGGCCTCCAGGTCCTCGACGGTGTGCTCGCCGTCGGCGGCGAGGCCGACGACCGTGAGGCCGGCCTTCTGGTACCCCTCCAGGGCGCGCGTCAGGTTGGTGACACGGGAGACGGGCGTCCGGGCCGCGGTGCCGGCCGAGGACTTCCAGGCTCCGGCCGTCATACCGGCCGCCCGGCGCTCGGGGACGACGACGCCGTGGCCGCCGAAGGCGGAGACGGAGCGGACGATCGCGCCGAGGTTGCGGGGGTCCGTGACGCCGTCGAGGGCGACGATCAGCGGGTCCTCGTTGTTGTCGTACGCGGCGGCGGTGAGGTCCTCCGGGTGCGCGTACTCGTACGGCGGGACCTGGAGGACGAGGCCCTGGTGGTTCAGGCCGTTCGTCATGCGGTCGAGCTCGGGGCGCGGGGCCTCCATGAGGTGGATGTTGCCGCGCTCGCCGGCGAGCTGGAGTGCCTCGCGGACCCGCTCGTCGTTGTCGATGTACTGCTGGACGTAGAGGGTGGTCGCGGGGACGCCGTCGCGCAGCGCCTCGAAGACCGGGTTACGGCCGACGACCATCTCCGACGTGCCCTTGGCGCCACCCCGGCGCGGGGCGGGGCGCCGGGCGACGGCCTGCTTGGCCTGGGCGTTCGCCACCCGGTTCTTCTTGTGTCCCTTGCGGGCGGCGGCGGGCGGCGTCGGTCCCTTGCCTTCGAGAGCACGGCGTCGGTTACCGCCGCTGCCGACCTGCATGCCCTTCTTGTTGGACGTGCGGCGGTTCCTGCGCTGGCTGTTCCCGGCCATGACCTACCTGTTTCGTTGCTTCAGAAAAACGTCGTCAAGTGAAAGTGTGCCGCCCGGATGGCCGGGCGGCACATTTGCGCTGCTCACGCATGGTGCGTAGGTCCGCTCAGCGCGGTCCGAGGGTCCACCGGGGTCCGCTGGGGCTGTCCTCGATGACGAGGCCGGACTGGTTGAGCTGGTCGCGGATCGCGTCGGCTGCGGGCCAGTCCTTGCGCTCGCGGGCGGACTGGCGCTGGTCGAGGACGAGCCGTACGAGGGTGTCGACCACGCCGTGCAGATCCTCGCCGCGGTCGCTCTCGCCCGCCCAGTGGGGGTCGAGCGGGTCCAGACCGAGGACGCCGAGCATCGCGCGCACCTCGGCGAGGCGGGCGACGGCGGCTTCCTTGTCGTCGGCGGCGAGGGCGGAATTGCCCTGCCGGACGGTGGTGTGGACGATCGCGAGCGCCTGCGGGACGCCGAGGTCGTCGTCCATGGCCTCGGCGAAGGCGGGCGGCACCTCGGCGGCGGGCTCGACCGGTCCCCCGGCCTTCTCCACCACGCGCTGGACGAAGCCCTCGATCCGCGCGAAGGCGGACTCGGCCTCGCGCAGCGCCTCCTCGCTGTACTCGATCATGGACCGGTAGTGCGGGGTGCCGAGGTAGTAGCGCAGGACGATCGGGCGCCAGGCCTTGACCATCTCGCTGACCAGCACGGAGTTGCCGAGGGACTTCGACATCTTCTCGCCGGACATGGTGACCCAGCCGTTGTGCACCCAGTACTTCGCGAAGTCGTCGCCGAAGGCCTTGGCCTGGGCGATCTCGTTCTCGTGGTGCGGGAAGATCAGGTCGAGCCCGCCGCCGTGGATGTCGAAGGCGGAGCCGAGGTACTTGTGCGCCATCGCGGAGCACTCCAGGTGCCAGCCGGGACGGCCGCGGCCCCACGGGGTCTCCCAGCTGGGCTCGCCGGGCTTCGCGGCCTTCCACATGGCGAAGTCGCGCTGGTCACGCTTGCCGGTCTCGCCGTCGCCGGAGGGCTGGCGCAGGTCGTCGAGGTCCTGGTTCGAGAGCTCCAGGTACCCCTCGTACGAGCGGACGTCGAAGTAGACGTTGCCGTCGGCCTCGTAGGCGTGGCCGCGCTCGATGAGACCGCGCATCATCTCGACCATCTCGGTGATGTGGCCGGTGGCGCGCGGTTCGTACGTCGGCGGGAGGCAGCCCAGGACGTCGTAGCCCGCGTTGAAGGCGCGCTCGTTCTCGTAGCCGATGGACCACCAGGGGCGGCCCTGCTCGGCCGACTTCTTGATGATCTTGTCGTCGATGTCGGTGACGTTCCGGACGAACGTCACGTCGTACCCGCGGTGGTCGAACCAGCGGCGCATGATGTCGAAGTTCAGCCCGGACCTGATGTGCCCGATGTGCGGGGAAGCCTGGACAGTCGCGCCACAGAGGTAGATCGAGACACAGCCCGCTGTGAGCGGGACGAAATCACGGATCTGCCGGGCGTCGGTGTCGTACAGGCGAATAGTCACCCCTCAAGGGTAGTGGGCCCGCACCAGTGCACAGCGCACCTGTGGAAAACGTGTCACAACTCGTCGGTAACGGTGGAACCGGGCTTCGGCGCGCGCCGTCCGGCGGACAGGGTCAGGGCGAGTGCGGCACCGGCCAGGGGGACTGCGGCGAGCACCGTCCACAGGACGGGGCCGGGGGTGTCGAGGAGCGTTCCGGTGGCGGCGCTGCCCACGAGGACGGCGAGGCCCGACACGGAGGACAGGGCGCCGGTGGCGAGCCCGAGCCGGTGGTCGTCGACCAGGTCGGGTACGAGTCCCCTGGCGGCCGGGACCAGCAGCATCTGGCCGAGCGTGAGCAGGACGACGAGCACGGCCCCGGGGAGCAGCCCGGCCGGTCCGTCCGGTGCGAGGGGCACAGCGGCGAATCCGGCGGCGACGACGGCGAGCCCCACGACGAGGGCGGTCCGGGGCGCGATACGGCGGGCGGACCAGCGGGTCAGCGGCAGTTGGGCGGCGACGACGAGCAGGGAGGAGAGCGCGAAGAGTCCGCCGAGCGCGCTCTGGGAGCCAGTGGCCCGCTCCACCTCGACCGGCAGGGCGAGGTAGAGCTGGTTGTAGGAGACGAGATAGGTGCTGTACACGAGGCAGAGCACGAGGAAGGGCCGGTTGGCGAAGACCTCGCGGGGAAGGACGGCGCCCGCCCGGGTGGTCCGGACGCGGGGCGGGCGGCGGGGCATGAGGCGGGCGTGCCCGGCGAGTACGCCGACGAAGACCACGGCGCCGGCGAGGCACGCCGTCCGGAATCCGCCGCCCAGGAGCAGCAGCAGGCTGCCGAGCAGGGGGCCGAGGAACGCTCCGGCCTGGCCGGCGGCGGAGAACACGGCCAGCACCTGGGCGCGCGGCTTCCCGGTCTTGGCCTCGTAGGCGACGGCGGCCCTGGCGGTCTCGGATTCGACGGCGGGTGAGAAGAGGGCGGCGGCGAAGCCGATGAGGAGGACGGCGCCGATGACGGTGGGGGTGGAGCCCGCTTGGGCGAGCCAGCAGAATCCGGCTATGCGCAGGACGCAGCCGCTGAGGACGACCGGCCGGGGGCCGTAGCGGTCGGTGAGGGCGCCGCCGACGACGAAGAGACCCTGCTGACTGAAGGTGCGCAGGCCGAGCACGAGTCCGACGAGCCACCCCGCCATGCCGAGCCCGTCGCCGAGGTGGGCGGCGAGGTAGGGCAGGACCGCGTAGAAGCCGGTGTTGAAGGCGAACTGGGTGGTGGTCAGGAGCCGGAGGTAGGGCTTGAGCCCGGAAGCCCCGCTGCCCGCCCGGCCGCTCTCCGGGTACGCCGTCACCCTCGGCTCCTGCCGCGTACGGCCGCCGAGGTCAGCACCGCGAGCGCGCCGAGGGCGGCGAGGGCGGCGGCGGGGGCGAGGACGGCCCAGGGGGCGCGTTCGGCGTAGGGCATGTTCTCCGAGAGCATGCGGCCCCACTCGGGTGCCGGGGCCGGGGTCCCGAGGCCGAGGAAACCGAGGGAGGCGAGCGCCAGCGCGATGGCCGGGATGCGCAGGACCGCGTGGCGTACGACCGGAGGCAGGACGCCCGGCAGGATGTGGCGGCGCAGCCGGTGCCCAGGTCCGGCGCCGAGGGCGCGGGCCACGGTGATGTGCGGGGCGGCGCGTTCCTGGGCGAACAGCGCGGAGGTGTGGGCGGCGAGCGGGGCCCAGGCGACGACGGCGACGGCGACGGCCGCGCCCCGGGCGCCGGGGCCCGCGATCCCCGCGACGACGAGGCCGGCCAGGATCGCGGGCAGGGCGTTGGCCGTCTCGGTGAGGGCACCGGCGCGGGCTGCCCCGGCGAGCAGTCCCAGGAGCAGGGTGACGGCGCCGACGGCAACGGCGGTGAGCACGGTCGTGGCCGCCCCGTGGCCGAGGCGGGCGAGAACGTCGCGCCCCAGGGAGTCGGTGCCCAGCGGATGGGCCGCAGAGGGTGACGCGAGGCGGGCGGCGGCGTCGGCGTACAGGGGGTCGCGCAGCAGGCCGGTGAGGGCGACGGCGACGAGGAGCGCGCCCAGGACCGCTGCCCCGGGGGTCACGGCGCGGCGGGTGGGGAGGGCCGGGGCGACGAGCGGCGGCAGGGCGCCTTCGGTCCGGGCGGGGCCGAGCAGGGCCCTGGAGCCGAGCCGGGCCGCGAGTCCGGCGGCGACGCCCAGGAGGAGCAGGAGCAGCACGCAGGCCTGGAGGACGGGCAGGTCCTGGGCCAGGGCGGCGGCCAGGGCGGTGCCGCCGAGCCCGGGTATGGCGTAGAGGGTCTCGACGGCGACCGCGCCGCCGGTCAGACCGACGGCGACGAGGCCGAGCTGGGGCAGCAGTGCGGGCAGGGAACGGTGCAGGGCGTGGGCCGCGATCCGGCGGGCGGGCATCCCGTGGGCGGTGGCGGCGCGCGCCCAGGGTTCGGCGAACGCGGCGGGCAGCGCGTCGTCCAGCAGCCGCCCGAGCAGAGCGCCGGCGGGGACGCCCATGGCGAGGGCGGGCAGCACCAGCTGGTCGGCCCCGCCCCAGCCGAGGGCGGGGAACCAGCCCAGCTGTACGGCGAGGACGGTGCCCAGGACCGCGGCGAGGAGGAATTCCGGCAGCGCGGCGAGCACGGCCGCGCCGACGCCCGCCCGGGTGGTGACGAGCCGGCGGCGGGCGCCCCTCCGGAGCGTTCCGGCGACGAGGGCGAGCGCCAGGAGGACCGCGACGGCGAGCGAGGCGCCCATGAGGGTGAGGGAAACCCCGAGCGCGGAGGTCACGTCGGGGCCGACCGGCTGTCCGGAGACCCAGGACTCCCCCAGGTCGCCGTGCGGCAGTCCGGACGCCCAGCCGCCGAGGACGTGCAGCGGGCCGCCGTCGAGGCCGGTCTCGGCGCGGATCGCGTCGAGCACGGCCGGTGTGGGCGGACGGTCGGCGTAGCGGGCGTGCAGGATCGTCAGCGCCGGGTCCGTGCGGGTCAGCCAGGGCAGCAGCCCGATGGCGGCGACGACGGCCAGGAGCGCGCCGAGCCGCCCGGCCAGGTACGTCACGCGGTCACCCGACGCGGGTGTCGGCGGTGATGAGGGTGCGTTCCATCGGGTCGAGGGCGACGCCTTCGACGCGCGCGTCGTCGTAGCCCTGGACGAAGCGCTCGTGGACGAGCGGCACGAGGGCGTCGGCGCCGAGGACGGCGGCCTCGACGGTCATCTCGGCACGGTGGCGGGCGTCGGTGCCGGTCAGCGTGGCGGCCTTGTTCACCGCGGCGTCGACACGCTTGTCGCACAGCTGGGAGATGTTGAAGCTGCCGTCGCAGGTGAAGTCGGAGGCGAGGTAGGAGAGCGGGTCGGCGGTGTCCAGCAGGGTGTTGCGCGCCTGGATGAACGCGTCGTACTTCCCGGCGAGCGCGTCGGCCTCCATCTGCGCGTAGTCGCGGACGACCTGCTTGACGGTGAATCCGCGCTTCTCCAGCTGCTGCTGGACGAGCGTCGCGACCTCGGGGAGCTCGGGCCGGTTGGTGTAGGTGGCGAGGACGATCTCCTTCGTCTTCGCCACCTCCCCGCTGCTTGCCGCCGGGGTCCGGCCGGTGGGCGTGGCACGCGCGTCGGCGGCCCAGGGGATGCCGGGGCCGAGGAGTCCCTGCGCGGAGTCGGCGCGGCCCTCGTACACCCCGTCGACCAGGGCCTTGGAGTCGATGGCCTCGCGGGCCGCGGCGCGCATGGCCGGGTCGGCGAAGACTCCGTGCTCGGTGTTGAGCGAGAGGCCGTTGGTGCGGGCGGACGGGAACGCGTGGACGAACGAGTCGCCGAGCAGTGACGCCTGCGAGATCGGGACGTATTCGGCGACGTCGACGGCCTTCGTCCGCAGCGCGTTGGCGCGGGCGGTGCCGTCCGCGGCGAAGGTGACGTCGACACCCGGGGCCTTCGCCTTGTCTCCCCAGTAGTCGGCGTTGCGCTCCAGGGTCGCGGCGACCGCGCCCTTGACGTCGGTCAGGGTGAACGGGCCGGTGGCATGTCCGGCGGGGTTCGCCTTGCCGTTCTCGTAGGCGTCTGCGGAAAGGATCGTGAGGGACGGGTTGGCGAGCCGTTGCGGAAGCAGCGGGTCGGCCTCCTCGGTGACGATCCGTACGGTGTCCGCGCCCCCGCCCTTCACAGCGGTCGCCTTCAGGGTGGTGTCGGAGAGCACCCGGGGCAGCGGGGACGCCTCGGCCGCGGCGGTGAGGGACCGGACGACCGCCTCGGCGTCGACCTTCGCACCGTCCTGGAAGACGGCGTCACGGAGGGTGAACGTCCAGGTGGTGGGGTTGTTCTGCTTCCAGGACGCGGCGAGCGCGGGCTGGGCCGCACCGTTCCTGTCCAGGGTGGTGAGGCCCTCGATGACGGCGAGCCGGCTGAGGGTGACCGCGTCGTCCCCGTACGGGGACATGGCCTGGGCGGGCGGGAAGGCCAGGACGACCCGGAGCCGCTGCGCGTCGCCGGACGCTTCGGAACCGCTCGACGAGGAACACGCGGCGAGCGGGATCAGCAGGGCCGCTGTGGCGGCGATGACCGGCAGCGGGAAGCGGCGGCTTCGGGACTTAGGCATGACGGAGACCCTATATGGAAACGATTATCATCAAATGTTCGGGGCGTTCAGGCCTCGGGGAGCGGGCATCGGCAGCTCGAAGTGGATGACGCTCTGACCGCCGCCCGGCAGTGTGCGTTCGTCGCAGACCTCATGGGCGAGCGACCGCCAGAACGGCTCGGCGCCCGGCACGGCCGGATCGGTGTGCAGATAGAGCGAGGTGTAGCCACCCGCCCGCGCGGCGAAGTCCCCGAGCTCCCGCACGATCGCGCGGGCCAGGCCGTGCCTGCGGTGCTCGGGGCGTACGTAGATCCGGCACAGCTGGGCGGTCGTCCCGGAGGGGAAGCGGTCCGCGACCCACTGCGGATTGGGCGGCGCCTGCGGGCCCCGGTCCCGTACGGCGCCCGTCGCCACGACCTCGTCGCCGCGCACGACGACCAGGAGGGTGCACCGTTCGGGGCGCAGGTAGGAGGTGTCGAGATCGATGATGT
This sequence comes from Streptomyces sp. NPDC005794, assembly GCF_042871445.1. Lineage (NCBI taxonomy): Bacteria > Bacillati > Actinomycetota > Actinomycetes > Kitasatosporales > Streptomycetaceae > Streptomyces > Streptomyces sp. NPDC005794. Next base: position 44,511 of record NZ_JBIAIN010000010.1, on the reverse strand, counting down.
CGGCGTGCCAGCGGGGCACGTAGCCGGAGCGCAGGTCGTGGTAGACGGTGTCCAGCATGACGGCCCGGGCCCCGCCGACGTCCTGTGGGGTGGCGGTCCGCAGGACGTACCCCTCCGCACCGGTCGGCGCGTCCGGCATCCTCGTCGCCCCGGCGGTCGCACTCACCACTGACGCTCACCCTCGCTCTCGGCCGTACGGCACATCACTTGCCGCACCAGCGTACGTGCGAGTGATGTGCAATAAGGTGCCGGGGGCTCCCGACGGCCGGTCCGGGTGCCGGCCGCCAGGACGGATCAGCTGCCGCGTCAGCCTTCGGCGCGGTAGACCAGAGCGGTCGCGATGCCCGCGATGCCCTCGCCCCGGCCGGTGAACCCGAGGCCGTCGGAAGTGGCGGCGGACAGCGAGACGGGGGCGCCGACCGCGTCGGACAGCACCTTCTGGGCCTCGTCGCGCCGCTTGCCGATCTTCGGCCGGAGACCGACGACCTGCACGGCGACGTTACCGATCCCGAAACCTTCGGCACGCACGATCCGCGCCGCCTCGGCGAGCAGGGTGACGCCCGACGCGCCCGACCACTCCGGGCGGCCTGTGCCGAAGTGCTGGCCCAGGTCGCCGAGTCCGGCGGCGGAGAACAGGGCGTTGCAGGCGGCGTGCGCCACGACGTCGGCGTCCGAGTGCCCGGCGAGGCCGGGGCCCTCGCCCTCCCACAGCAGCCCGGCGCACCAGAGCTCGCGGCCCTCCTCGAAGGCGTGGATGTCGGTCCCGATGCCGACGAGCGGGATCACGGGAGCCGGGCGCCGCTGCTCCACTGCTTCAGAATCCATCGTTCGCCCTCCTGCGTGCGAGAACGGCCTCCGCCAGGACCAGGTCCAGGGGCCGGGTCACCTTGAACGCTTCTTCGTGCCCGGGTACGACGACGACCGGCGAGCCCAGCCGTTCGACCATGCCCGCGTCGTCGGTCGCGCCCTCGCCGTCGACGGCCACGCTCTCGTGCGCCCGGACCAGCGTGTCCCGGTCGAAGCCCTGTGGCGTCTGCACGGCCCTCAGCCGCGCCCGTACGGGGGTCGAGAGGACCGGCTCCGTGGCGCCCGGCTCACCCGGCTCGACCTCCTTGACGGTGTCGGCGAGGGGAAGCGCGGGAACGACGGCGGGGGCCCCGGCCCGTACGGCTTCGATGACGGCGTCCACGGTGTCGACCGGCACGAGGGGCCGGGCCGCGTCGTGGACGAGGACGATCGAGACGTCGTCCGGCAGGGCGTCGATGCCCAGCTTCACGGACTCCTGGCGGGTCGCCCCGCCGGGGACGACGACGTAGTCGGTGCGCTCGGGCAGCGCGTGACCGTCGATGAGGTTCTTCACCTCGGGCGCGCCGTCCGGGGGCGCGACCACGACGACGAGCGTGACGGCGCGGGACGCCGCCATGGCCCGTACGGCGTGGATGAGCATGGGCGTACCCCCGAGGGCGCGCAGCGCCTTCGGGGTACCGGGGCCGAGCCGGACGCCGCGGCCCGCTGCGGGGATCACCGCTGCGGTGCGGGAAAGGCTCGGTCCATCAGGCGTCGGTGACATCGGTGACATCGGTTGCACTCCGAAGCTTCGGCAGGTTTGTTTCCACGACCGACATGGGTATGGCCTGATCGTGCCCCCGACCGTAGGTTGGGGGAGAGCAGGGCTCTACGCCTTGACCTGACCAGGACCCCTTCCGTGACCCCTGGTCGGCCAAGCCGCAGCGGGGCTCGGCAGAGGTTGCTGAGGGGACGACACCGGGGAACACTCCGGTCGGCTTTCCGGACGGATTCCCTTTCCGGACGATTCCCCTTTCCGGACGGATCAGTTTCGGACGGATCACTTTCGGACCCGTTTCGGATCCGAACATGCCGCAGCGCCCGACGACTCGCCGCACAAACGGCTGGTCAGCGGGCACCGCGGCACATGTACGCAACACCGGATTCAGTTCGCCGGCGTCATCCGGTCACCGGTGTCGCCCGGTCACCGGTGTCGTCCGGTTCAGGACGCGAGAACCTCGTCGAGCAGGGCCTCGGCCTTGTCCTCGTTCGTGTTCTCCGCGAGAGCGAGCTCGCTCACCAGGATCTGGCGGGCCTTGGCGAGCATGCGCTTCTCACCTGCGGAGAGTCCACGCTCGCGCTCGCGACGCCACAGGTCACGCACCACTTCGGCGACCTTGATGACATCGCCGGAGGCGAGCTTCTCGAGATTTGCCTTGTAGCGTCGGGACCAGTTCGTCGGCTCTTCGGCGTACGGCGCGCGCAGCACCTCGAAGACCCGGTCCAGCCCCTCCTGCCCGACTACGTCACGCACACCGACGAACTCCGCATTGTCCGCCGGTACACGAACCGTCAAGTCGCCCTGGGCGACCTTGAGCACCAAGTAGGTCTTGTCCACGCCTTTGATCTGGCGAGTTTCGATAGCCTCGATCAGCGCGGCCCCGTGATGGGGATAGACCACGGTGTCGCCAACCTTGAACGTCATGTGACAGGTACCCCTTCCGTGGCTATCCAGAGTAACACGAGAACGGCTTCTCCTGAATGGCGTTTTCGCAGGTCAGGGCACATCTCGGGGCTTGACAACTGCGACAGGAACGTGCTGCGGGAGCCTTCCGGAAGGCGATATTCGCAGGTCGGAGCGGGCGTGCGGGCACACCGAAACACAGGCGTCACAGACGCCGGAAGCCCTCCAGAAGGGGCCGAACGTCCCGTTTTGCCGGGTTCCCGATGGTGAACTTTCCGTACTCCGTTCGGCCCTCGATCACCCGTACGGCCCTTAGCGTCGGTGGTCATTGAAATTGATCAACGGCGTGGAGCCGGGAGCATTATGCGCGGGAAATGCGCCACCGCCCGGAAATCGATCATCAGCCGCTCAACGGACCGGTCACCCGCGTTTTGTGAACACGGTGCGAATCATCACGACCGGGCGGATGGCCGCGCCCCGGCCGGAAGATGTCCGCACCCCCGGCCGGCGGTGCCGGTTCGCAGCCCGGGTCGTCCGTGGGGCGGGTCGGGTGCGGGCCCGGGACGGCGGCTCGGTAACCTGAGCCCCGCTGACACACACTTAGGGCGGCTTCACGGCCGCTCGGGCCTTCCTGTCCGCAGAGTCCGAAGTCCGCAGTCCGAACGTTCAAGGAGTTGCCGCCGCCGTGAGCCGCAGCCTTCGACACGGCGCCTTCGCCGCCACTGCCCTCGTGTTCTCGATCGGCGCGCTGTCCGCGTGCGGTGCCGGCAACGACGCGCAGACGCTTCAGGTCAGGCCGGACAACGCAGCCACCGCTGTCGACTCCATCAAGATCCAGAACCTGAACATCATCACCCAGCCCGAGGCGGACGCCGAGGGGCCGGCGGTCATCGCCGCCACCCTGTTCAACGACGGCACCAAGCAGGAGGTCGTGGAGAAGATCACCCTGCCGGGCACCGACGCCACGGTGAAGCTGCAGGCCGCCGAGGGCAAGGGACCGCTCGTGGTCCCGGCCGGCGGACGGGTCGTCATCGGCGGGAAGAACAACGCCTCGGCCGTGATCGACAACGGCCGCCAGGCGGGGCGCGGCGGCAACGTGCAGACCGTCGCCTTCGCGTTCAGCGAGACGGGCGACATCGAGCTCGGCGCCGCGATCGTCCCGGCCACCGGCTTCTTCAAGGACTTCGGCCCGAGCACACTGCCGTCGGCGAAGCCCTCGGCCACTCCCTCGGGCTCCGCTTCCGGGACGCCGGACGAACAGTCGGAGAGCCCCGCGGGCACCCCGGCCGACTCGGCCGCGCCGGCGGACGACGCAGCCGCCACCCACTGATCGCGCGCGTGGGGGTGTCTCCGGCGGAGACACCCCCACGTAGCCCGCAGCCCTCGCTCTACGGCTCGGTTTACGGCTCGAACTTGTAGCCCAGGCCCCGCACCGTCACGAGGTAACGCGGCGCACCGGGGTCGGGCTCGATCTTGGCGCGGAGCCGCTTGACGTGGACGTCCAGGGTCTTGGTGTCGCCCACGTAGTCCGCACCCCAGACCCGGTCGATCAGCTGCATGCGCGTCAGTACGCGCCCCGCGTTGCGCAGGAGCATCTCGAGCAGGTCGAACTCCTTCAGCGGGAGATCGACCTTGCCGCCGGAGACCGTGACGACGTGGCGGTCCACGTCCATCCGGACCGGTCCGGCCTCCAGGGCCGCCGGAGTGACCTCCTCGGGCTCTCCACGGCGGCGCAGGACCGCGCGGATGCGGGCCACCAGCTCCCGCGAGGAGAAGGGCTTGGTCACGTAGTCGTCGGCCCCTATTTCCAGGCCCACGACCTTGTCGATCTCGCTGTCCTTGGCGGTGACCATGATCACCGGGACGTTGGACCGGACACGCAGCTGCCGGCAGACCTCCGTACCGGGCAGGCCCGGCAGCATCAGGTCGAGCAGCACGAGGTCGGCGCCGTTGCGCTCGAACTCGTCGAGGCCGTCCGGGCCGGTGGCCGCGATGGCCACCTCGAAACCTTCCTTGCGGAGCATGTAGGACAGGGCGTCGCTGAAGGATTCCTCATCCTCGACGACAAGCACTCGGGTCACGGAAGAGCCTCCGGGGCAGGAAATGGTTCATAGGAATCGGTCTCGTACGGCCCGTCGTCGTCAACAGCACCGTTGACGACGAGGGGTCCGCCGGTGGTACGACCCCGTACGACGCCCGACTCGGGCAGTCGCAGGGTGAACGTGGAGCCCTGTCCCTCCGAGCTCCATACGGTGACCTCCCCGCCGTGCGAGGCGGCCACGTGCTTGACGATGGCGAGGCCGAGACCGGTGCCACCGGTGGCCCGTGAGCGGGCCGGGTCGACGCGGTAGAACCGCTCGAAGACGCGCTCGCGGTCCTTCTCGGAGATGCCGATGCCCTGGTCGGTCACGGCTATCTCGATCAGATCCCCGCCGGGCACGGCCATCTTCCGTGCGGCGATACCGACGCGGGTGCGGGCGGGGCTGTAGTTGACGGCATTCTCCACGAGATTGCCGAGGGCTGCCGCGAGCTGGCTCCGGTTTCCCCAGACGAACAGGTCCGCGGTGCCGCCCGAGGCCATGGTGATCTGCTTCGTGCCGGCCTGCTGGCGGCACCGGTCGATGGCCTCGACGACGAGCTCCTCCACCCGTACGGGCTCGGCGTCCTCCAGCGGGTCGTCGTTCTGCACCCGGGAGAGGTCGATGAGCTCCTGCACGAGGTTGGTCAGCCGGGTCGCCTCGATCTCCATGCGCCCGGCGAACCGCTGCACCGCCTCCGGGTCGTCGGAGGCGCCCATGACGGCCTCGGAGAGCAGCGACAGCGCTCCCGTGGGGGTCTTCAGCTCATGGCTGACGTTGGCGACGAAGTCGCGTCGCACCGCTTCTATGCGGCGGGCCTCCGTGAGGTCCTCGACCAGCAGCAGCACCAGGCGTGAGCCCAGCGGCGCGACCCTGGCCGAGACCGCGAGCGCCTCGCCCCTGCCCGTGCCGCGACGCGGGAGGTCCAGCTCCACCTGCCGTATCTCACCGTCCCGCCGGGTGTCCCTGGCCATGTGCAGCATCGGATCGACCGCCAGGCGCCCGCCCCTCACCAGGCCCAGCGCATACGCGGCCGAGCTGGCCTTGACGACGCTGTCGCTCTCGTCGAGCACGACGGCGGACGAGCTGAGCACGGAGAGGACCGTGTCCACCCCCGGGGGAAGCGCGGCGTTGCCGTCGGGGCGCAGGGACGTACGCGTGGGTCGCCTCTGCTCGCGTTCGCTCCAGCGGAACGCCAGCATGGCGATCACACCGGTACACACCCCGGCGATCGCAGCAGCTGCGGCGACTGCCGCGTTCACGTCCATGCCTCAAGGTTATGCGGGTGCGCCGACACTCTCCCAGCCATCCGGGTGCCATCTCGAACACTCGTCGCCCAGAGTTCACTGAGGGGATAGTGACGGTTCACTTAGGCGGCCGGAACCCGACGCGTTGGCCCCGCACCGTGGCAGCGTGGGGGTCGGCCCCAAGACCCCGGCCTCAGCAAGGATCTGGAGAGGGACTTCCATGCGCGACGCTTATCACGAGGAACTCGATTCGATCGGCGAAGGCCTGGTCGAGATGGCCCGGCTCGTCGGCTCGGCGATCGGACGGGCGACGACGTCCATGCTCGACGCCGATCTCAAGCTCGCCGAGAGCGTGATCGCCGCGGACCAGAAGGTCGACGACCTGCAGCACGACCTGGAGGCCCGCGCCATCGCACTGCTGGCCCGCCAGCAGCCGGTCGCCACCGATCTGCGGATCGTGGTCACCTCGCTGCGGATGAGCGCCGACCTGGAGCGCTCGGGCGACCTCGCCCAGCACGTCGCCAAGCTGGCGCGGCTGCGCTTCCCCCAGTCGGCGGTGCCGCACGACCTGCACGCCACCATCCTGGAGATGGGGCAGCTCGCCCAGCGGCTCATGGCGAAGGCCGCCGAGGTGATCATCACGAAGGACGTCGACCTCGCGCTCCAGCTGGAGCAGGACGACGACGAGATGGACCTGCTGCACCGCACGCTGTTCCAGCACCTGATGGACGACCGCTGGAAGCACGGCATCGAGACGGCCGTCGACGTGACGCTGCTCGGCCGCTACTACGAGCGCTTCGCCGACCACGCCGTGTCGGTCGCCAAGCGTGTCGTCTACCTGGTCACGGGTGAGCACGCGGACGAGATCCAGGCGGCGGCCCCGGTGGAGGGGGCGTAGGGGGGGCGCGGCGGTCACGGCGGCCGTACTTCTGTTCCCACGCTCGTGCGCCGTTGATGCGCCCTCGGGGCTGGGCATGCAACGGGGGCGACTCTGTCCTATGCCCTGAGGAGGGACCATGGCCGATTCCCCCGTGACCGAACCCCAGCAGGAGACCCCGACCGACGTGGTGCATCTGCCCCTGCTGGGAGCCTGCGGCTGCGGCTCGGGCTGCGGGTGCGGCTGCCAGTCCGGCGCGCCGTGCCAGTGCGGTGGCTGAGCCCGCGCCGGGCTGAGTAGGGCCCGGCACCTGGGGCGCCCCGCAGCGGACGCGTGTCCGTCGCGGGGCGCCACTGCCGCGTGCGCCTCAGAGCGCCGGCTCGGCCTCGGCCCGCCCGGCGGCCTCGGCGGGCGCGGGGGACGCGGCCGCCGCGGTGACGGCCGGGTCCGGAAGGCTCAGGTTGCGCATCAGCAGCCAGTACCCGAACGCCGCCACCGTGCCCAGCACCGCGCAGGTACCCCACAGCCACGCGGCGCCGTAGTGGTCGATCACGAAGCCGGACATCAGCGGGGCGACGAGCGCCGCCACCGACCAGGACATCGTGTACACGCCCTGGTAGCGGCCGCGGCCGTGGGCCGGGGACAACTGCACGACGATGCCCGTCTGCGTCGGCGCGTTGACGATCTCGGCCAGGGTCCAGACACACACCGTCAGCGCGTACACCCCGACCGATCCCGCGAAGGCGGTCAGTCCGAAGCCGTAGCCCGCGAGCAGGGACGAGAGGATCAGCAGCCGGCGCGGGTCGCGATGCTGGATGAACCTGGTGACGGGGATCTGCAGGGCCACGATCAGCACACCGTTGACCGCGATGGCCGTGCCGAAGTCGGAGCTGGACAGGCCGTCCGTGCCCATGGCCACCGGCAGGCCCACATACCCCTGCTGGAAGATCAGCGCGACCACGAACGACAGTCCGACGACACCCATGTAGCGCCCGTCGCGCAGGACGGTGCTGAGCCGCACGTCGTCCGGCGCGGGGGCCCCGACGGCCCGGGTCTCCTCCTTCGGCCGGGACTCCGGCACCTTGAGGAAGACGACGACGGCGCAGAGCAGGGTCAGGGCGGCCTCGCCCATGAAGCCGGCCAGGTAGCTGTGCTCGGCGATGAATCCCGCCCCGGCCGACGAGAGGGCGAACCCCAGGTTGATGGCCCAGTAGTTGAGCGAGAAGGCCCGCACCCGGTCCTCGGGCCGGACGATGTCGGCCACCATCGCCTGCACCGCCGGCCGGGACGCGTTGCTGGCCATCCCCACCACGAAGGCCACGCCCGCGATCGCCACCGGATGCACCATGAAGCCGAGCACGGCCACGGACACGGCGGTCGAGAGCTGCGCGATCAGCATGGTCGGACGGCGCCCCAGCCGGTCCGTCATCACTCCGGCACCCAGCGACGACACGACGCCGCCGAGCCCGTGGAGGGCGGCGACGAGACCGGCGTACGAGGCCGAGTAACCCCGGTCCAGGGTCAGATAGAGCGCCATGAACGTGGCGACGAACGCCCCCAGACGGTTGACCAGAGTGCTGGTCCACAGCCACCAGAACTCCCTGGGGAGGCCGGCGACCGTCTCGTGTGCCGCCTTTCTGAGACCGGCGACAGACATAGGACTTCCCCCCGAGGACGTACGCGTACGGATTGGGCGCGGGCCTGTGTAAGCGGCCCGACAGCTGTCCGAACATTACGAACGGGGGTCCCCGGCCGCCACTCAATTGACGCCGCCCGTCAATCGTCGGGCCCGGGCGCCCCGCCCCGCCCGGCCCTTTCCCCGCCCCGTCCTCCTCCCCGCGACCTCCCTGAGTCCGCCCTTCGACCGAGCGCGCGGAGGCCGCACGGCTTCGATTACGCTCGGGCCCATGGCCGACGCACCGTACAAGCTGATCCTCCTCCGCCACGGCGAGAGCGAATGGAACGCGAAGAACCTGTTCACCGGTTGGGTGGACGTAGACCTCACCGACAAGGGCGAGAAGGAGGCGGTCCGCGGCGGTGAGCTGCTCAAGGACGCCGGCCTGCTCCCCGACGTCGTACACACCTCCCTCCAGAAGCGCGCGATCCGCACCGCCCAGCTCGGGCTGGAAGCCGCGGACCGCCACTGGATCCCCGTGCACCGCTCCTGGCGGCTGAACGAGCGCCACTACGGCGCCCTCCAGGGCAAGGACAAGGCCCAGACCCTCGCCGAGTTCGGCGAGGAGCAGTTCATGCTCTGGCGCCGTTCGTACGACACCCCGCCGCCCGCGCTCGAGGACGGCACCGAGTTCTCGCAAAGCGCCGACCCGCGCTACGCGACGATCCCGCCGGAGCTGCGCCCGCGCACGGAGTGCCTCAAGGACGTCGTCATCCGCATGCTGCCGTACTGGTACGACGGCATCGTCCCGGACCTCCTCGACGGCAAGACCGTCCTGGTCGCCGCCCACGGCAACAGCCTGCGCGGTCTGGTGAAGCACCTGGACGGCATCTCCGACGACGCCATCTCGGGCCTCAACATCCCGACCGGCATCCCGCTCGCCTACGAGCTGGACGCCGACTTCCGCCCCCTGAAGCCGGGCGGCACCTACCTCGACCCGGACGCGGCGAAGGCCGCGATCGAGGCCGTGAAGAACCAGGGCAAGAAGAAGTAAGCAGGTCTGACGAAGCCCCCTACCAGCGGGTTCTCCACTGGCAGGGGGCTTCCAGTCTTGTGTGGGCCGTCTAGGGGCCGTCAGTCGATCTGGCCTGGTAGTTGAGAGGTGCTTGAGGCGGTGTGCATGGCGGGCACTTCCCTCGAACGTGCCGTAGGTATGCCGCGCACCGCCGTATGTGACTGGCTCCTTGGGCAAGCGTTGACGCATCAGGGTGCGTGCGGCAGTCCTCCCATGGGCCCACGCGGCATGCGGGGCAGGGCACTCTGCGGACTATCCCATCCTCGTGCCAATCGAAGAAGTCGGGAACGTCCCCGTCCCAGGAGTGCTTCAGAGCAGCCCAATGCCACAGGGCGTGGTCCTCATCATGATCAACATTAAGCAGGTCATGTCCCGCCCACGTCTGTTTGAAGATCTCGTCCCTCTCGGCAATAAAGAGTTTCCCTCCAAAGCCGTAGGTCAGGGCACCCATGAGCGGATCTTTCCCTAGGTCTGCTATCCAGCGTCCCACCGGCGAACGGAGGGCTCGACGGTGCTCTGCCAACCGAGACATCGGGTTTCGTGTCGTCACGCCCACGTACCGAAGTTCGTAGCTATGCGGGTCCCAAAGCCCGTACACAACGCCAATACGCGTTTCGACAGTGAACCGACGCATAGCTTGCCGCAGGCGTTCGGCAGGATCTCCACTGTCATCCGTCTCGTCGCGTGCGTAGCCACTTCGTACCCAAGCGGAGTAAACCGAAGCGGCATCAGCAAGATCATCCGCGAGCTCAGCATGGTCCACTCTCTTCCTTGTCACGCTTGGAAACTATCGCCTGCCTCTGACAGGGATCACTCACAAGTCCGTTGATGCCAAGGCTGGTAGTGCGTTGAAAACGCTGGCGACAGCCTTCCCGGTTCGCTCGCGGCTGGATGGCATCAGATGCGCGTAAACACGGAGTGTCAGACCAGGGTCCGAGTGGCCCAGGTACTCGGCGAGGGCCTTGATGTTCTCCCCGGCGTCCAGGAGCACCGAGGCGTAGAAGTGGCGGAGGGCGTGCATGCCGTTCTCGCGAGACTCGGCGTACGGCCGCCCCTGTTCGGGCACGGGGATGACGCCCGCCGCAGCCAGCGCCGGCTTCCACGCCTCCTCGTTTAGCGAGGTTCGCCAGACGTGCCCACCGCGCGGTGCCGTGAAGATCAGTCGCTTGGTCACCAGTGGTCCGCCCGCGACCTTCCACGGCAACGTGATCTCGACCGGCGGGAACTGCTTCATGTGTGCCCGCAGCGCGTCAGCGACAGGGCCGGGAAGCGGCACATCCCGCAGCTTGCCGCCTTTGGGCGGAGCGAAGACCGGCTTGCTGCGGCTCAGCTTGAGCTGCTGGACGACGTGCAACGTGTCCGACCGGAAGTCGATCGCGTCCACCGCGACACCCAGGATCTCGCCTTGCCGCAGGCCGCAACCGCCGCCGAGGTCGACCATTGCCTGATACCGCTCCGGCATGCCCGCGCGCACAGCGAAGAGCCGATCCGTCGTCCAAGGCGCCACGCGCTTCGTGTCCACGGTCGGCGGCCGTACCGAGCGGGCAGCGCAAGGGTTCCGAGGAAGGTGCCCGTCGTCCACTGCCGCACTCAGAGCCGCCCGCACGTTGGAGTAGATCGTCCGGGCGTACGAGCCACGCACACCGTTCGCTTGGAGTTGCTGCACCCAGTCGCGGATGTGCGCCGGCTGGAACGAACCAAGCGGACGCGTGCCGAGGTACGGGAAGGCGTGCAGCCGGAGCTGCGACTCCATCGAAGCTTGAGTGTTGGGGTCCGCCCCTTGCGTGGACACCCAGCCCTCCGCGTACTGCTGGAAGGTGGTCCGGGCGGCGCGAGGATCGATGTACTGACCCCGCGCCATGTCCGCTTCGGTATGGGCCAGCCACTGATCAGCGAGCCGCTTCTGTCGGTCTGGGAAGCTCTTCGACTTCTCCGTGCCGTCCGGCCCGACGTAGCGCGCGCGGTAGCGGGACCCCACTCCGTAGCGATCCGACTTCACCTTGCGCGGCTTACCGTCAGGGCCGGTAACAGTCACGAACCAGCGGTCCTGAATGTGTCCGGCCATCAGGCAGCCGCCTCGCTCCGGCGGGCGTCGACCCAGGCCCGTACGTCGTCGGGGTCGAAGCGGAGATGTCGACCGACACGGAAGCCGCGGGGGCCGGTCCGCTTCCGGCGCCACTGGCAGACTCTCGACGCTGGGCAGCTCGAACATCTCGACCAGGTTGTCAGGCGTCAGGTAGCGGCTCGGCAGAGAAAGCGCCATCAACGCCGCTTCACTTCGTGTCCGTAGCCGGAGTGGACGCACGCAAGGACGGGCTGGAGGAGACCGGCATCCACGCCGAGGTGGACGAGCTCACCGGGGTCTACAAGAACACCACGCGCGGCATCGTCGCCCTAGTCTTCCGGTGCAAGCCCGCCGGCGGAAGCGAGCGAACGTCCAGCGAATCGACTGCGGTCGGATGGCTCACGCCGGATGAGGTCACCGATTGGATGTCCGAGGTCTACGCGGTCCGGATGCTGGGCGCACTCGACGGGAACGGGCCACACGTGCGGAGCCATGACGGCAAGCACCTGACGTCGGTGCGTTAGAGTTTTCCCTACCTCATCAAGACTGGCGCACGGCGCGGCGCGCGCCGCCTCGGCGGCGCGCTACGTGCTGCGGGCATGAAGTGGGAGACACCCTCTGGGGCTGGGGCGGTCGGCTCCACGGCTTTAGCCACCTCCCCGGTTCGGGTCTCGCGTCGAGCAAGACCAGGTGGCCACTCGTTCAAATTCCGGGCAAGATCACAGCCTGCCCGAGTTGTCGGCGAGCGCACGGCCCCCTGATAATGCTCGACCCCAAACCGGGCAGGACACCGACCAAACCCACTCCGCCGACTACTCGCCAAAGTGCGGGCGAACATTCGAATGGTGCGTAGCAGATCGGCTACGCACCATTGTCCCGACTCCGCCGCGACGTTAAAGAGGCTTCATTGCATTCCCCCAGTAGCAAGTTCCCCGGTCAGTGACTTGAATAGTTCAATGTCAGAATTGCCACCACGGGGTGCGGGTCTCCGTCGACACCCGTGATGAATTCGTTGTGAAACTGGTAGTCCGCTCGGGCTGCGCCGGTCAGTTCATAGTGCATGGTGCGGGACCATCCAGGCCCCATAGGCGCGCCAGCCTTCCCTCTTAGAATGCACGTCTGAGCTATGGGCGAGGGTTGCCCAGGAGTGTGGGCGATGTGGTCCCAGAACTGCTGAGCCTGCTGAATCCCAACCCGCTCGGCCAGTTCGAGATAGTGATCTCGATACTGGCGATGGACGAGCACGCGATAAGCAGGGGCAAGCTCCGGGCGCCCTCCAGGTCGCCTTCCAGACGCATACGGCCTGTACGCGCCTACTGCAGTCACTCGGGACGCTCCGCGTCAATGAGATCCGCAGAGGATCCCTTGTCAAGCAGAACGCTCCGGCGAAGTGGATCCTCTAGCTGCTGCGCCGTTGTTCGCCAGGCTCGGAGACAGTCATCCAGCGGGGCAGTGCTGTTATCACTATCAGCGGCAACGAGCGCCTCGTTGAGTTCACCTGCAAACTCTTTAAGGTCCTCGCCGTCAAAAACGCGCAGCCACGCCAAATCGCCGAGATTCTGCACCGTAGGCCGAAAGTCAGCCCGCCCAAGCATCCTCTCGAGGCGCATGTGCACTGACGACCACTTGCGAAGCTCCTCCAGGAGGTGCAGTTGCCGCTCCGGGAGCATGACCAAGCTCGTGCCGTCCTTGTCGCGGAGACGTGCCATTCCGCTGCGTGCCGCATCCAGAAACTCCGTGCGGCGCTGCGCGAGATCGGTGGACTGGAAGATCAGTTCGCTACTGGTCACCTCAGCCTCCTCCTTTGAACTCTCTGCATAGGATCCTACGCAGAATCCTGCTTGTCAACCTCCGAAAGGTGGGGCATGATGGACATCTCACCCGCACGGGGGAAGGTGTGGAGCCATGGATGAGCACACAGCTCGACCGTTTGACGCCGCCGAGGCCCTGATCAGGGAATCCGCGACCTCGACGCCGGCAGAGTGGAGCACGGTCAGCCTCGCCAAGTTCATCAAGGACGTTGCCATTACGCCTCCATCTGAGCGAGGTGAAGGCAAAAGTGAAGCTCAAGCACTGGCCGCCATCTCCGCACTCACTAGCCGCGGCCTCGACGGGCATGCGTTCGTTCGGTACGGGGTCGGCTCGGAGCTGGCCAACCGGATCTCCGCGCTCTCCTCACTGGGACCCCTGTTGCAGCACTTATCGGATCACACCAGCCGAGAGTTGGGGCTACCTGCGGAACTCAAGGTTGAGTTGACTGAAATCTCTGACTGGAGCGCACTTTGCGAGAGGATGCTCGGTGAGGAGTCCAGCAATCTAAGCACTGATAGCGCCCTTCTAGAGGGAATTATGAAGATCACCCATGACTGGCGACGGCGCGTGCAGTCATGGGTATTCTCGGCATCCATCACAGACATCCTGGCATGGGAATGCTCAGCAGGCACCGAGGTAGGCGACCTTTTCGAGATTAACAAAAAATCCGATACAGATTTAACTGAATCATTAGCATGGATATCCGACCGCTTGACTGTCACATATCTTTCCGACTGGGAACTTAAGTCACTGCATCGAGAATTCCGTTGGCTTCGCGGCGACATTCCCACCCCGTGCCCTGAGTCCGTCATGGCCATCCGATCCCTAAATCCCGCCGATTTACACCTCGAGATAGCTTCAAGAGCTGTCTTTGAGAGTGAGAATGAGGCCTTGTCCGGCACTGTGGATCAGCTTAGGATTCAGGCGGTACAAACACTGAAATCGGGGGATCGCAGCTCAGCCATAGCACTCTTCAGGGTAATTGTTCGTATCGCCCCCAGTGACGTCTCAGCGAAAAATAATCTCGGATTTGCCCTAATTCAAGACTCCCCAAGAGAGGCGTTGCGCCATTTGAATGGCGCCGCAAAAGCCGGATGCGATCAGCCGCTCATTAACCTTCACAACAGAATGCTTTGCCATCAATTGCTAGGCGAAAATCGGCAAGCTCTTCTTGTCGCGGAGCAGACGTGGCTAAATGGGTTTCCTGGTAAACCTGTACCTGCCCTTCTCTGGGCTTCAGTCCCGGGTGGAGATGACTGGATTCTCGAAGACCATCGCGACGCTCGCGAAGCTGTTGCGCAACTCGCTCACACGATTGCAGAGTCCGTGGGGCTCGAGGCGTCGGGCACCTGGCGCGGGCGAGCATCTGAAATCGCTGGAGAGGCGGCTCTTTAGCGGCGGTGATGCATGTCCGTCTCAGTTACTGAGGCTGAACTCGTGGTGTCGCTCGTGACGCACATCAAGCGGGTGCGAGATCGTTTACGAAGTCCCCATCGGTCGGCAGTGACCCGCGCAGCGAACGGTGAGAGGGTCGCTCCTGGGCCGCCTCTGGGCCGTCCGAGGTTGCTCAACAGCACCCGATGACGACCAATGGCGACTACTCACCCGCAGCCGATCAGCGTCTCCACCTGCGAAAACCCTGGTCGCCGCGATCTACCGCAAGACCCAGGGCAAGAAGAAGAAGAAGTAAAAGTGATCACGCCCCCGACCTGCGCATACGGCGCGGGGCGGGGGCATTTACACGGCCTGGGACCACTGTGGGACCTCAGCGAGGTGGGGCTTCTCCCTGTGCTGGGCCGTCAGATGCTCAACAGGCGGCCGTCAGGCGCGGCGGCTCCAGCGGCGGACTCGTTCGCGGGACAGGCCGGACGAACCCGCCCCACGCCAGGAGGGGATATTCGCAGGCCCCCGCTGCCGCACCTTCCTGCCGTCATCGGCATGTCCGACCTGTGGACGAGCGAGGACAGGTGTCATGCGGGGCGGACGGTTTCCCCGTCCGGTCGCAGGTCGGCGTGACGGAGGCCGGCGAGTGCCACGGCCAGGGCGCGCCGCCACCGGTCGGGGTCGTGCTGCCGCGAGGCGTCCATCACCGCACCCACCATGAGGTGGACGGCTTCGAGGTCACCCGGGGTCACTCCGGCCGGCAACTGGCCGACGCGGACCGCGCGTTCGATGAGTTGTGCGGCTAGTTCCGCGATACGGGCGCAGCCCTGCGCCAGGCGTGAGCTTTCCTGCTGTCCACCGCGCAGCAGTTCGCCCAGGGCTCGGTTGTCGGCTTCGAGTTCGAACTGGCGCTCCATGAACCAGGTGAGGCCGCTCCAGGGGTCGTCGGCCCGGCACGCCTCCCGGGCGAGGTCGACCACGGCGTCGACGTGTTCGGCGAACAGGGCGTCCACGAGGTCCTGGCGGTCAGGGAAGCGGCGATACAGGGTGCCCATGCCGCTTCCAGCCGTGCGGGCGATCTCCTCGTACGGCACCCGCAGCCCGTCGCGGGCCATGAGTTCCCGTGCCGTCTCCAGCAAGCGCTGCCGGTTGCGCTCGGCATCGCGGCGCAGGGGGCGTTCGGTCATGTGGTCGACCTTATCAAGTGGAGGCAATACTTCTAAGTTGAATACTTCTTCCACTTCATGGTTTGGTTGCACCGCTCGCACCCCTACGAGGAGGCTGCCATGCCCTCACTGCCCTCAGACGTCGAAGCGTTCCCGATCGCGGTCGACGAGCAGGAACTCGACCGGCTCGCCCACCGACTGGCCGTCACCCGCTGGCCGGACCCGGAGACCGACCCCGGCCAAGGCCCGGAACTGGAGCGCATCCGCGCGCTGTGCGAGCACTGGGCCACCGCTTACGACTGGCGACGCTGCGAGAAGGACATCAACGACATCGGGTCGTTCCGCACCGTCCTGGACGGCGTCGGCGTGCACTTCCTGCACGCCCGCTCGCCCGAGCCGACAGCGATGCCCCTCCTGCTGTGCCACGGCTGGCCCGGGTCCGTCCTGGAGTTCCGGCACCTGGTCGGGCCGCTGACCGATCCCGTCGCGCACGGCGGCCGGGCCGAGGACGCCTTCCACGTCGTGATCCCCTCCATGCCCGGCTTCGGTTTCTCCGACAAGCCGACCGCCACGGGGTGGGGGGTAGCCCGTATCGCCGACGCGTGGATCGAGCTGATGGACCGCCTCGGCTACCGCGAGTGGGGCGCGCAGGGCGGCGACTGGGGATCGGCCGTCGTCGAGGCGATCAGCCGCAAGGCGCCCGAGCGACTCCTCGGCTTGCACGTCAACCTGCCGCTCGTGTTCCCCACCGCCCAGGAGATCGAGGAGGCGACCCCCGACGAGCAGCGCATGCTGGGCAAGGCCCAGCACTACCGCAGCGTGCTCGACGGCTACTCCCGGGAGCAGGCCACCCGGCCGCAGTCCATCGGCTATTCCCTGGCGGACTCGCCCGTCGGACTGGCCGCCTGGATCTACACCCTCTTCCAGGACGTCACCGACAGCGACGGCGACCCCGAGGCCGTCGTCCCGCGCGATGAGATCCTGGACGACGTCATGATGTATTGGCTGCCCAACGCGGGCTCCTCCTCCGCGCGGTTGTACTGGGAGGCACGCCATGAACAGACAGGCGCCCCCGAGCAGAACCCCGTGCCGGCCGGGTTCAGCATTTTCCCCGGTGAGGCCGTGCAGGCATCGCGCCGCTGGATCGAGAAGCGGTACTCACATGTCCTGCACTACCGCCTGCTCGATCGCGGAGGACACTTCGCGGCTCTCGAACAGCCCGTCGTCCTGACCGAAGAGATCCGCACCACCTTCCGCTCACTGCGCCGCGGATGACCCCTGCCTGACCTGTCATTGCATTCACCGCAGGACCGACAGCCCCGCCCGGTCGGTCCGCCGAGTTCGACACGTCTTACCGACCTGCCGACCTGCCGATCAGCCGAACACGGTCGGCTACGCACTTCCCCGAGCACCCGTAACCAAGTACCCGTAACCGAAGAGGCGTTTCCACCATGCTCCTGCCGAATCACCTGATCGAAGTGCTGCAGTCTCCGGCCCCGTGCTTCCTGACCACACTCATGCCGGACGGTTCTCCCCAGATCACGCAGACCTGGGTGGACACGGACGGGACCCACATAGTGATCAACACGGTGACCACCCATCAGAAGACGCGCAACATCGAGCGCGACCCCCGGGTCGCCGTGGCCGTGGCCGACCGAACCGATCCGTCGCGTTACTGGGCGGCCCGCGGCCGTGTCACGGCAGCCGAAACGGAGGGGGCTCGGGAGCACATCGACAAGCTCGCCCACAAATACCTGGGCCGTCCCTATCCGGGGTTCGACGGCGGCACGCAGCAGCGCATCATTCTGACCATCACCGTTGACACGTTGCACACCGTCCCTCCTCGGTGAGCGTCTCGAGCGTTGCCTCTCCTGGGTGAGTGCGGCTTCGGTGGTTTGACGTCATCCGGCCGGGGCCGCAATCGGAACCTGCGGCAGATCCGCTGGGCGAGGTCAGCGAGTACGGGGCCGCCCTGGTGCAGCGCGGGTGTGGGCCGCCCTGGTGTAGCGCGCGTGTGGGCCGCAGCAGTTGGCCGCGTCCCGTGCACACGACAGGAGTGTCATGACACCGTAACCGCGCTTCCCAAGGGGTCGCCGCGCCGTACAGGATAGTGACCGACAAGGCAGAGGCCAGCCGGAATGACCAACGGCCCGGCCACATCACCATCAGCAGGGGGAGTCCCATCATGCTTCGCACGCACCGCCGCAAGTCCGTCCTCGCCGCAGCGGCCCTGGTGGCCACGACCATGCTGCTGACCGCCTGTCAGGGGGGGAACACGGAGGACAGCGGCAAGTCGACCGGGGCCACGACCTCGATCACGGCCGCCAGGGGGGCGTCCGCCGAAGGCGGGAGCGCCACCGGTGCCGGCATCGAGTCGAAGCGCGGCACGGTGTCGGGCAAGTGGGTCGGCACGGTCTCCTACCTCGCCCCCGGCAAGTACACCGTCACGGACGCGAACGGCGCGGAGCAGGCGTTCTTCACCTCGGAGGACACCGACATCGAGGGCGCGGGCAAGATCTGTGGTGACGCGGACGGCCAGGCCGCCACGCCGTGCACCGAGGAGGAGCTCGAAGCCGCGGCCAAGAAGGGGTTCGGAGCGACGGTCGACGTCAAGGACGGAGTGGCTGTCAGCATCATCGAGGACCACACCGACAGCGGCAACGGTATGGGCGAGGGCGAGAAGTCGGGGCTCTTCTCCGGCACCCTCGGTTACATGGCGCCGGGCAAGTACTCCCTCAGCCGCGACGGCAACGAGCGCGCGTTCTTCACCGCCACCGACACCGTCATCAACGGCGCCGGCTGGATCTGCGGTGACGCGGAGACCATCACGCCCTGCACCGAGGAAGACCTCGAAGCCGCGGCCAAGAAGGGCGGCATCGCTGTCGTCGTCAAGGTCGAGGACGGGGTCGCCGTCACCATCGACGAAGAGCACAACTGACCACAGACCCGAACGGGCAACGGGGCGACGCGCCCTGCACGACGCC
This sequence comes from Streptomyces sp. NPDC005794, assembly GCF_042871445.1. Lineage (NCBI taxonomy): Bacteria > Bacillati > Actinomycetota > Actinomycetes > Kitasatosporales > Streptomycetaceae > Streptomyces > Streptomyces sp. NPDC005794. The sequence continues at coordinate 25,739 of NZ_JBIAIN010000010.1, read as the reverse complement.
CCGCGACGCCAGCTTCCACAAACTCCCTCCCGCTCACAGATCCGGCGCCGTCCCTGACCCCTTCGGCTCCTCTTCGGTGAGCGGGAGTACGTCGCTCTCCACCATCCGCGCGGCCGCCATCCGCACGGCCCGTCATCCGCCCGGCCCGTCGGCCGACCGCTCTCAGGGTGTCGGGCCGTTCGCCTCCTCGTGCGGCATGACGACCACCTGGCACGCGTCCTCGTAGATGATCCTGCCGGGACTCGACGACTCCAGACGGCGGCAGTCGACGCCGTGGGCGGCGAGGATCTCCAGGTAGCCGTCCACCCGCTCGATGAGTTCGTGCGCCGAGGACTTGAACCAGGCCACGGCGCCGGGGTGGATCTCACGGTCGTAGATCCGGGGGTCGACGTGGGTGGGATTGACGTAATGGGCGTCGTACCAGTCGTTGTTGGCGCGCCAGAACCTGTACTGCTCCTCGTTCAGCCTGCCCTGACGGGCCAGCTCGTTGGTCAGTACGAAGACCCCAGGGAAATGGCCACGCGGGTGGCGCACCGTTCCCTGGAAGCGAATGTACGGCGCGCCGCGCATGGGTACACCTCCGTGTCGGACCGGTATCCAACCACTGCGGGTGCTTCCACCGGATGCCCGGCCCCGAACGTGCCGCTTCGTTCCGTGACGGCGAGGGACACCCGTCCGGCATCGGGGAGCCGGTCGTCATGGCTCGCCCCTCGGACACCCGCTAACGTGAGCTCCACACCTGCCCGTTGCCCAGGTACACACCCCCGGCGGTGCGGGCGGACGGGGCGCGGAGAGCAAGGAGATCGGGGAGAGCGATCATGGGCGAGTCTCTGAAGACCTTCGTCGGCGGCACCGAGGTCGAGGTGCCCAACAGCATTCCGGCGATCCGTGCCGCGCTGCCCGAGGAGAGACGCGAGGAGTTCGACTTCGCGATCAACGAGGCCGGGGTGCACGAGATCCAGGCCGTCATGCGGCACTGGATGCTCGAATCCGTGCCCGATCCCGAGGCCGAACAGATCCTGGACCGGCTGGCGCAGGACGAGGCCGAGAGGCGGAACGTCGCTTGAGCTTCCGCATCTCCTACGCACCGCCCGCCGATGACACCCTGGCCAAGATGCGCGACGGCGACTCGTTCCGGGACGAGATGGCGCGCACCCTGGGCCTCCATCCGTACGGGCATGCCTCGACCGCCGTCAAACATGAACGTGACCGGCGCGAGGCGACCGTGTCCGGCGCCATCGTCCTCTACTACGTCTCCGGGTCCGTGCTGACGGTCACCGTGGTCAGGCTCGTACCGCTGCCGTGACCCGGAGAGGTGGCGGGGGTCTCAGCCGAGCTTCTTGACCTGCGCGTCGATCACCGCGGTCGGCCGGTCGAAGTCGGACTTCGCTCCCGACTTGCCGAGGTTGAACGAGAAGAACGTGGCGACCGTGCCGCCCTGACGGACGCTCACGAGCTTGAAGGGGACCGCCTCGTCGCCCTCCCCCATCTGTACCCGCCAGGCGAGGGCCTCTTCGCCGCCCGTCACCTTCTCCTCGGTCAGCTTGGTGACCTTCTGCTCGCTGCCCTGCATGGTCAGGGTGAATCCGCCGGCCGAGCACTTCGCGGCAGATTCACGCAGCTCGGCGAGGCTCTTCGTGGCACCGTCGTCCTCGTACGAGGCGAGGGTGACCAGGGACGAGGTCACGTCGAGCATGCCGGCGAGCGCGTCCTCGGGGGCGGCGGACTCGTCCTTCTTGGGCTCCTCGACGACCTTGCGCCCGGCGTTCCCGACCGGGGTCCCCCGCTTCACGCCGTAGAAGGCGAAGCCGATGGGCTCGCACTCCTTCTTGTCGACGGTGACGTCCCCGGGCTGGGCGATGTCCTTCGGGCCGGTCTTGCTGATCTTGTGGCCGGCGACGTCGCCCTGCTCCAGCGACACCTTCTCCAGCTCGGCCGAGGTCAACGCCTTGGCAGCCGCGGGCTTGGCGGCGGCGTCGCCCTTGGTGCCCGATGCACCGCCGTCACCCTTGGCGGCGGAGTCCGAGCCGCCGCATGCGGTGGCGAACAGGGTCAGGGACGCCACAGCGGCGGCGAGGGCGGTACGGCGTACGGCGGTGGCGCGCATGGTTCGTTCATCTCTCCGTCTGAAGGTGCAGCAGACCCGTCCCGCCGGGTGATTCCGGGCTGACACGGGGCTGCCGCGATGCGCCACACTTTACGATCGGACACCTGTCCGATGATCGTCCCGAACGATCACGGAATGTGATCGTGACTCTGTTGTGATCACCTTGTGAAGCTCCCGTGGGGCACCCCGGGTGGGTTGCCGACTCCGCAGCTGATCCTTGGGGGCCCCGGCGCACACCACAGGGCTGAGCTACGAACGAGGCCTGCTCGTCAACGAGGTCACCTTCTACGGCGCCGCCGCCGCGGGCGGTCCCACGATCCCGCGGGTCGTGCACAGCGAGCTCGACCCAGGGGCGCCGCCCGGGGCGTACGTGGTGATGACCGCCTGCCCGGGGCGGCCCGGGAGCGCCGTCGCCAGTGACCTGACGCCCGGCGAGAACAGGGCGCCGCGTTCGGAGTTCGGGGGCGTCGTCGACCAGCTCCACCGCGTCACGGGCCCCGCCGGGTTCGGGTACCCGGCCGAGCCCCTGGGGCCCCTCTCCCCCACCCGGCGCGCGGCGTTCACCGCGATGACCGACGCCGTGCTCAGCCGCCACGGCCACCACGCCGACCGGCTGATCCCTCGGCGACCCACCGGTCTCGGCCTCGGCCTCAGGAGGGGCGCTGCGTCAGATGGGTGAAGGCGTCCAGATTGCGGGTCGATTCGCCGCGCTCCACCCGCCAGGCGTACTCCTTGCGGATCGCGCTCGCGAAGCCCAGTTCGAGCAGCGGGTTGAACGCGCCGTCCGCCGCCTCCAGCACCACGCCCAGCAGCCGGTCGAGTTCCTCGGGTGTGATCACGGAGAGCGGGAGCCGGCCGACGAGGTAGATGTCGCCGAGCTGGTCGATGGCGTAACCGACCCCGAACAGCCGGAGGTTGCGCTCCAGGAGCCAGCGGTGCACGGCCGCGTCGTTCTCGTCCGGGTGACGGATGACGAAGGCGTTGAGGGAGAGGGAGTGCTGTCCGACGATCAGGGAGCAGGTCGTGGACAGTTTGCGGGTGCCTGGCAGCTTGACGACGTAGTTGCCGGGCCCGGGGCTCTCCCATGCGAGCTCCGCGCCGTTCAGCGTCGCCTCGATGACCTGCGCCGCTGCTGCCTCGTCGGATACGTCAGCCATGGTGCGAGCGTACGACAGCGTGCCCGCGCGCTCAGCCGGGCGCCGTCCTCAGCCGTGGTGCGAGCTGGCGCGGCGCCGGTGGTCGTGCATCGCCGCCGTGTACACATCGGCGGTGGCCGACGCCGCCGTGTCCCAGCCGAACGACTGGGCGTGTGCGGCAGCGGCCTCGCCCATCCGGTCGGTCAGCTCCGCGCTGTCCGCGAACCGGCCGAGCGCCTGTGCGTACGCCTCCGGGGCGTGGCCCGGGATCAGGAAGCCGCTGACTCCGTCCCGCACGGCGACCGGAAGGCCGCCCACCGCTGCCGCGACCACGGGTGTGCCGGCCGCCTGGGCCTCTATGGCGACGAGCCCGAAGGACTCGCTGTACGAGGGCATGACCAGCACGGACGCCGCCCGGAACCAGTCGGCGAGCTGGTCCTGGCCGACCGGCGGGTGGAAGCGTACGACGTCGGAGATGCCCAGGCGCGCGGCCAGTTTCTGCAGGCCCTCCGGCTTGGCGAGCCCGCTGCCGCTGGGGCCTCCGACGACGGGTACGACGATGCGTGAGCGCAGCGAGGGGTCACGGTCCAGGAGGACGGCGACGGCGCGCAGCAGCACGTCCGGGGCCTTGAGCGGCTGGATGCGGCCGGCGAACAGCGGGATCAGCGCGTCCTGCGGCAGACCGAGGCGGGCGCGTGCGGCAGCACGGCCGTCGCCGGGGCGGAAACGCTCCAGGTTGACCCCGGGGTGCACGACGGCGACCGATGCCGGGTCCGCGTCGTAGAAGTGGATGAGCTCGTCGGCCTCCCCGGCGGTGTTCGCGATGAGCCGGTCGGAGGCGTGCACGATCTGGGTCTCGCCGATGACGCGGGCGGCGGGCTCGGGGGTGTCGCCCTCGGCGAGCGCCGCGTTCTTGACCTTCGCCATGGTGTGCATGGCGTGGACGAGGGGGACGCCCCAGCGCTGCGCGGCGAGCCAGCCGACCTGGCCGGAGAGCCAGTAGTGGGAGTGGACCAGGTCGTAGTAGCCGGGGCGCTGGCCTGCCCAGGCCTGCATCACACCGTGGGTGAAGGCACAGAGCTGGGCGGGCAGCTCCTCCTTCGCGAGGCCCTCGTACGGCCCGGCGTCGACGTGGCGGACCAGGACGCCCGGCGCCAGTTCGACCACCGGGGGCAGCCCGCCGGTGGTGGCACGGGTGAAGATCTCGACCTCGATGCCGATCGCGGCGAGACGCTCGGCCAGTTCCACGATGTAGACGTTCATACCGCCCGCGTCGCCGGTGCCCGGCTGGTGCAGCGGCGAGGTGTGCACGGAGAGCATCGCGACGCGGCGCGGCTTACGGTTTCCGGCGAAACCGCCCGGGAAGCGGATACGGGGTGCCGCACGGCTGCTGCCGAGCCGGGAGACGTACTGGCTCACGGGTCCGCTCCTCCTCGCTCAGGGCATGACACGTACGGGCACAGGGCGCCCTCGAAGTGGCAGAACAGCAGAACTCAGCCTTTCATTTCCACTTTGCCAAAACATTGCGATCCCCTCCGGCGCGCCGGAGGGTGCCCCGCGCCCCCTGCCCGCTCCGAGTGAGCCTGCCGGTGCTTCGCATACGCTCCTCCTCATGCACCAGCGCCCCATCGGCACCGCGACCCGCGGGACCACCAACCCCAACCGGCTGCGCCGCATGGACCGCTGGATCGCCGCCACCCACGGCCCCGCCCTGCGCCGCAGCGACTCGCCCCTCGCGGTCGACCTCGGTTACGGCGCCGCACCCTGGACCGCCCTCGAACTCCTGGAGCGACTGCGCACCGCCGAGCCGCGCACGGCCGTCGTGGGCGTCGAGATCGACCCCGCACGGGTCGCGGCGGCACAGCCGTACGAGCGCGAGGGCCTCACCTTCGTGCACGGCGGTTTCGAGATCCCCACCGCCGGCCGGCCGGTGCTCATCCGGGCCGCCAACGTGCTGCGCCAGTACGACGAGGGCGAGGTCGCCGCGGTCTGGCAGCGGCTGTGCGCCCGGCTGTCCCCCGGAGGGCTCCTGGTCGAGGGCACCTGCGACGAGATCGGCCGCAGGCACGTCTGGGTCGCACTCGGCCCGGAGGGGCCGCGCACGGTGACCTTCGCGACCCGGCTCGGCTCGCTGGAGCGTCCCTCGGACCTCGCCGAGCGCCTCCCGAAGGCCCTGATCCACCGCAACGTGCCGGGCGAACCGGTGCACGCCTTCCTGCGGGACCTCGACCGGGCCTGGGCCACGGCCTCCCCGTACGCGTCGCTGGGCGCGCGCCAGCGCTGGATCGCGGCCGTCCGGGCGGTCTCCGCCGACTGGCCTCTGACGGACGACGTACGACGGTGGCGGCAGGGCGAGATCACGGTGCGCTGGTCCGCGCTGCGGCCCGCCACGGTCTGAGCGCCACCGGGCGGGAGGCGAAGGGCGGGAGGCGACGAGTGGAAGGCGACGGGTGGAAGGCGACGGGTGGAAGGCGACGGGCAGGACCGGCGGGTGGGACCGACGGGCAGGACGTGACCGGATCCGGGAACACCGGCGGATCACCGTTCGTCCCCTGTGTGGCGGGAGGCTGACGCGGACCACTGTTGCTTTACGGGACGACATGACACGATCGCGTCGTCACACAAACGTTACTGACGGTCAGTCACATGTGCGCGATATGGCTTTCGTTGCCTTTCGCCCGGAGGGGGAGCTTGTGAACCGACGCCACTGTGCCACTGCCGCGATCACTCTGGTCTGCGCACTGGCCCTGCTGACCGCGCCGGTCCAGGCCATGGCCGCTCCGATACCCGAGCCCACCCCGACGGCCACCGCACCGGACGCTCCCGCTCCCCCGAAGAAGAGCCTCGAGGAGGTGCGCGAGGAGATCGACACCCTCTACCGCAAGGCCGGGGCGGCCACGGACGCGTACAACCTCGCCGAGGAGCAGTCCAAGAAGCAGTCCGGCGAGATCGCCCGGCTCACCAAAACGATCGCCGACGGCCAGGCGAAGATCGCCGAGCTGAAGGACAGGGCGGGCGCCCAGGCCCGCGAGCAGTACCGCAACGGCGGGCTCCCCCCGGGAGCCCAGCTGATGCTGAGCGGCGATCCCGATCTCTTCATGGACGGCGTCAACCAGGTCAGGCAGGACCAGCAGGCCACCAAGGGCATGCTGACCGAACTGGAGCAGGCCCAGGAGGACTTGGAGACGTACACGAAGGACGCCGGCCTCAACTGGAAGAAGATCGAGGCCGGTCGCGTCAAGCAGGCCAAGGCGAAGAAGAGCATCGACGCGCAGATCGCGGCGGCGGAGAAGCTCGAATCGCAGCTGGCGACGGAGGAGCAGGCCAGGCTCCTCCAGATGGAGAAGGACGCCGCGTCCACGGCACAGGCCGCCTGGCTCTCCTCCGGCGCGCTCCGGGACATCAACCGCGAGGCGAGCGCCGCCGGCAAGCAGGCGTTGGCCTTCGCGACCGCCCAGATGGGCAAGCCGTACGTATGGGGGGCCGAGGGCCCCGGTTCGTACGACTGCTCGGGGCTGACCTCACAGGCCTGGGCGGCGGCGAAGCGGCCGATCCCCCGGACCTCCCAGGAGCAGTGGCGGCAGCTGCCCCGCATCCCCGTCCAGGACATGCGCCCCGGCGATCTGATCATCTACCACAGCGACGCCAGCCACGTCGGGATGTACGTCGGCGACGGCTCGATCGTGCACGCGCCCCGGCCGGGCCGGCACGTCACGCTGGCAGGCGCGGGCTCGATGCGGATCCTGGGCGTGGTCCGCCCGGACAAATAGGCACCCCCGCGCACGCACCCCGCACCCCGCACCCCGCACCCCGCACCCCGCACCCCGCACCGATGGACGGCCCGGTGAGTGTGTGCGGCACGTGTCGGACGCGTGATGTTCGTCATGACCCCATGTCCGTTTCCTGTGCGCCCGTCGCGCCGGATCCGTGGTGGGACGCGGCTTATGGCCGCGCATATGACGCAGGACGCTCGCCGGGTGCCATTCCGTTCCCCTGCTGTGGACCGCTATCGTCCCGTCGGCGGGTCGTCGATCGTCGTCCCGCCGCGCCCTCGGGGGGAGGGAAGGAAACCCGAACCGATGCCCGTACCCGTACCGCAGCAACGTGCTGTTCCCGCTGCGGAGACCGCTCATGGCGCCGACCTCACCCTTCTGGTGATCGAGGACGACCCTGCGGGCACCTTCGCCGTCCCCGAGCCGTCGTCCACCACCGGAGCGCGGGTCCGCGTCCGCACCGCCCGCAACCTCACCGAGGCCGGCCGGCTGCTCACCGATGACGTCGACTGCATCCTGCTCGACCTCGACCTGGAGGCGGCGGCCCTGCCCGCCGGCGCACGCGCCGACGACGCCGACGACGCCGACGACGAGACCGGCCACCCGGACGAGCTCGCCGCCCTCAAGCACATCCTGCGCATCGCACCGCGCCACGCCGTCCTCGCCCTCACCGCGGAGGACGACGCCGAGCGGGCCGCCGAAGCCGTACGCGTCGGGGCCCAGGACTATCTCTTCCGCGGCGAGCTCGACGGGCGCCTCCTCAGCCGCGCCATCCGGTACGCCGTGGAGCGCAAGCGGGCGGACATCGCACAGCACCAGCTGACCGAATCCCGGCTGCGCGCCCAGGAGAACGCCCGGCTGGAACGCGGCCTGCTGCCCACCCCGCTCCTCGACGGCTCCGATCTGGCCTTCGCCGCCCACTACCGGCCGGGCCGTAGCCGCGCGCTGCTCGGCGGGGACTTCTACGACACGGTCCGCACACCCGACGGCACGGTCCACGCCATGATCGGCGACGTCTGCGGGCACGGCCCGGACGAGGCGGCGCTCGGCGTGGAGCTGCGTATCGCCTGGCGGGCGCTCACGCTGGCCGGGCTCTGCGGCGACGACCTGCTGTCCACCCTGCAGCAGGTGCTGGAGCACGAACGGCAGAGCGAGGAGATCTTCGCGACGCTCTGCACCGTCGACATCGCCCCGGACGGCCGCCGCGCGGGCCTGTGCATCGCGGGCCACCCCGCACCGCTGATCGCCCGCCAGGGGCGGGCGGCGCACCTGCTCCCGTACGAGGACGGCGGCCCCGCCCTCGGCCTGCTGCCGCAGGCCCGGTGGCCGCGCCGGCAGGTCGAGCTGGGCGGCTCCTGGAGCCTGATGATGTACACCGACGGGCTGATCGAGGGGCGCGTCGGGCCGGAGGGGACCCAGCGGCTGGGTCAGGACGGCATGGTCGCGATGGTCAACGGCCGACTGGACCAGGGGCTCGGGGGCGAGGCCCTGCTGGAGGCCGCCGTCACCCAGGTGCAGGAGCTGAACGGCGGCGAGCTGACCGACGACGTGGCGGTCCTGCTGCTGGAACGCGACGAGGCCCGGATACGCCGCAGGGGCGGGAGCGCATCGCGCTCCCGCCCCTGCGCCGCTTAGTCGGCCGACGCTCAGCGCCCGCCGTTGTAGGGACCGTACGGTCCGTCGCTGCTGGAGCCTCCGCGACGGCCACCGCCGCCCGATACGGCCTTGATCGCCGGCCGCACGTCCACCATGAAGACGATGGACGCGATGACGCCCGCGATCTGCAGGAACAGGATCGGGATGACGAGGTTCACGAAGACGGTGACCCCGAGGATGATCAGCCAGAAGGACTTCTTCTGCTTGTCCGCGGCCCGGTAGGCGTCCTCGCGCGCCGTCACGGCGAAGACCAGCGCGACCACGGCCAGGACGACCATGGCCAGGTACAGCAGCTGCAGGAACGAGCCGAATGCTTCGAGCAACACGGTGAGCACCGCCTAGTCAGTGGGTGAGCGCCTCGCGGCCAAGGCATGGGGACAACGACCCGGGCACCCTCAAAAGTGCCCGGCCCGCTCTTCCAGTACTCCTCGGACCGCTCCCGCCTACTTCGCGGAGGGCGGGGTCGTCTTCTTCGCCGCGGGCTTGCGCACGGGCGACGTCTTCTTCGCCGCGGCGGGTGCCGCCTTGGACTCGGCGGCCTTCGGCGCGGGCTTCTTCGCGACGGGGGACACCGGCTTCGCGGGGGCCACCGGCTTCGTCGCCGCCTCGGACTTCTGCTTCGGCACGGACTTCGGCTCCGCCTCGACCACCGCGGCGATCTCGACGATCTCCTCGGCCGTCTCGCCGCGCCAGGTCCGCACGCTGTGCTCGCCGCGCTCGGCGACCTTCTCGTACGTCTCCCGGGCGCGGACCGCGTACTCGGCGGCCACGCCCACACTGCGCAGGGCCAGGTCCTGGGCGGTCTCGCCCCACTTCTTGAGGTCGGTGTCCAGCGCGCCGAAGACCTCGGTCACCTTCGCCTGCACGGTGGCCTGAGCCTCCTTGGCCTGTGTGGTGACCCGCTCCTGAACGGCCTTCGGGTCGGTGTTGCGCACCGCCTCGATCCGCTCGGGCGCCTCGGCCCGCAGCTGCTCGATCAGAGCCGGGACCTTGCGCGCCTGCTCCACGGCGAGATCGGCCGTACCGGCGGCGAAGTAGAGGGGGGTGGGGTCGGTGAGGGTCTTACGCAGGTCATCGGTGATGGCCATGACTGTGGTCCTCCCGGATCATCAGAAGTCAGTTCGCTGGTGGGTCTGCATCACTGCCGCCGGCCGTGCGGGGGCCGCGGGCATCCGGACCGGTACCGGCCACGTCACCGGCACCCTTGTCCGCGTCGGCATCGATTCTGCTCTTCGCCTCGGCGGCACCGTGGAACTCGGCGCCGGTGTCGGGCGCGACATCGAAACCGTTCTCCCGGCGGAAGGAGTCGTAGATCTGCAGCAGCACGTTCTTCTGCCGCTCGTTGATCGACGGATCGGCCAGTATGACCGCCCGCGTCTCCAGCTCCTCCCGCTCCCGCTCATCGAGGATCCCGGCCCGCACGTAGAGCGTCTCGGCCGAGATCCGCAGGGCCTTCGCGACCTGCTGCAGCACCTCGGCGCTCGGCTTGCGCAGACCGCGTTCGATCTGGCTGAGATACGGATTGGACACTCCGGCGGCGTCGGCGAGCTGCCGCAGGGAGAGCTGCGCGGTACGCCGCTGCTCACGCAGGTACTCGCCGAGATTGCCGACGTTGAGTGATGCCATGCCTCGATACTGCACCCACCTTGCTAACTATTGCAAGCACATGCTTGCAAAAGTGTTCCACGTCATCCGCCTGCCTTGCTGAGCCTGAGCACGATAGGTGTCGTATTTGCAGGACATCTGTCGTCATCCGCGTCCGGTCCCCTGGTGCAGGTGCTCTCGGGTCGACTTCTGCGGGTCGGCTGTGTCCGGTCTCAAATGATCTGGTTCCGAGTCGGGTCGCTGACCTGCGGCGACCAGTTCAATTGAGATGTGGGGAAGCCAGGAATCTCAAGTGATGTGGTCCCGGGCGAGCGGATGCCAGAGGCTGTCCCAAGTGATGTGGTCCGACTTCGCTGTGCCGTCGGCCACAACCGGACCGCTGGCGTGGCTAGGACTGACGGCGTGCGAAGAGGACCGCACCTGGAACGCTCTCGTCGGGGTCGATCAGCATTTGGGCCTCGACGGTGAACCCGGCATCGCGTAGCCATGCCGCCACTTGGTCAGGGTGGCGGCGGTGAACGTGCACGTTCATCGGGTGGCCGCCGTAGCCCTGCGTCTTCAGCCTCGACCCGTCGCCGACGTGAAAGCCGAGCAGCAGTGGTCCGCCGGGACGCAACACGCGCCGGAAGTGGCCGAAGACCGTGGGCACTGCTTCGTCGGGGACGTGAATCAACGACCAAAATGCGAGCAGGCCGACGACTGAAGCATCGGCGAGGTCGAGGTCGGTCATCGAGCCCACCTCGAACCGCAGGCGGGGGTGGTCGCGCCCAGCCACGTCGATCATCCCGGATGAAAGGTCGATGCCGAAAGCGTCCACACCCAGCTCGTGCAGGTGAGCGGTGACGTGTCCAGGTCCGCAGCCCACGTCCGCCACCGGCCCACCGCCAGCGGCGTGCACCAAGTCGGCGAATAGCGCCAGAGCCGCCCGAAGATACGGCGCCCCGGCCAAAGCCTCGCGTAGTTGGTCGGCATAGCTGGCCGCGACCGTGTCGTAGGAGGTCCGGGTGTCTGCCAACCAGCGGTCCGCGTTCATGGCTCGACAGAGTAGTGCAGTGATCAGGGGGACGAACCAGATCAACTGAGATCAACGACCCATCAGACCGGGTCACTTGAGACGGAGACCAGATCCTTCGAGACGGGACAGCCGGGAAGCAGCGTTGTCGGTGGGCTCTGCCAGGGTGTGCGTCGTGGATGAATTGGTGGAGCGTGTCGACGGTCAAGATCGCGTGCTGGGGGTGGTCAGCCGTCGGGAGGCCATCCGGGAGGGTTGGCTGCATCGGGTCGCCGTGACGGTGTGTCGTGATGATCGTGGCCGGATCCTCGTCCACCGACGGTCGGAACAGGTATCGCGCTTCCCCGGGCTCTATGAGGTCGAGGTCGGTGGCGCCGCAAATGTCGGCGAGTCCTATGAACAGGCCGCCGCGCGGGAACTGGCCGAAGAGCTGGGCATTCGTGCGCTGCCACGCCTGCTGTTCACGTTCATCAACCGCAGCGGCTTGAGCCCTCACTGGCTCGGCGTGCACGAAGCCGTGGTGCCTGACGCCGTGGTCCCCGATCCCAATGAGGTCGCCTGGCATGGCTGGCTGACCGAGCCGGAGCTCGGCTCGGCTCTGCCGGAGTGGCGCTTCACCCCCGACAGCCACGAAGCCTTCAGCCGGTATCTCGCGTTCCGGAGCGCGCAGTCCTGACCTCTCTCGCCTTTCAGGCTGGGATGCCTGCTTGCGACCAACGCGCCTTGTGAGAGGGGCTGTTCGTGATAGGGAGTACGAATGTTTGGTCGACTCCCGCTCGTTGAGCAGCTCGATGGCTTGCGGTCCGTCCTCTCTCGGAACGAGGTTCTGGCCGACGTGATGACCAGGGCGGCGACGCTGGAGCTGCCCGGTTGGTATGTGACGGCGGGCTGCCTGTTCCAGACGGTGTGGAACGTGGTCACCGGCAGGCCCCCGACCAGCGGCATTAGGGACTACGACATCTTCTACTTCGACGGCACCGATCTGTCCTGGGAGGCGGAGGATGCCGTGATCAAGGCGGGGCAGGAGGTGTTCGCCGGGCTGCCGGCCGAGGTGGAGATCCGCAACGAGGCCCGTGTGCATCTCTGGTACGAGCAGAAATTCGGCGTGCCCTGTCCGCCGCACGAGTCCACCGAGGCCGCGATCGACTCGTTCGCTGCGACGACGTGCTGTCTCGGCGTGCGCCTGGAGCCCGACGGTGAGTGGCGTGTCTATGCGCCCCACGGGCTGTCCGACGTGTTCAACCTCGTGGTCCGACCCAACCCGGTGCTTGCCCCGCGGGAGGTCTATGAGGCCAAGGCAGTGCGTTGGAGGGACGAGTGGCCGGAGCTCAGCGTGCTGCCGTGGCCGAGCTGACGCTCGGGTGCGAGTGGTCATGCTGCGAGTTCCTCTCCGGCGGGCCAGTTGTCCTTGACGGCGGCCCGGAGAGGCTGCGAGATCCATGCGGGGCGTCGGAGGTAGGTGCTGAGAGCACGGTCGGCGTCGCGAAGGTGCTGGACAAGCGGGGCCAGACGCTGTCGCGCTTCGTGTGGGTCGGGGGCCTGGAGGAGCTGGGAGGCGATGTCCAGGACGGCGCCGGCGGCCAGTGAGTCTGCGGGCGGTGCGGTGTAGGGCTTGGAGGTCTTCTTCTTGCCGGGGGTGTTGAGCAGGGGCTCGGCCTGGGCGGCGCGGGAGGCGTACTCGGCATCGAGTGCGGCGGCCAGGCAGGGTGTGCCGGCGTACTCGCGGGCGACGGGCCAGGTTCGGAAGACCATGGCGACCGTGGCGCGCAGGTCGGCGAAGTAGTGGGCGGCGGGGACCGGTGCACCCGCGCTCATGGCTGTCTCGGGGCCGCCCGCTGTGACCAGGTCCACGAGTTGTTGTTGGAGTTGTAGGAGCACGGTCATGGTGACGGTGTCGGGTTCCGCGGAAGGCAGATCAAGGCGGGTCAGGTCGGTGGCGCAGGCTGTTTCGGGCTGGTGCTGTGGTGTCGGCCGGGTCGGGAAGCGGCACTGCCAGGGGTGGAGCGTGTCGTCGGACAGTCGCGCGATGGCGTTGGCGTTGGCTGTTCGGACGGAGTGGACGGGTGTTCCGCAGCCGGTGCACTCGTGCTGGAGGAGGCGCTGGTGGCGGAGGCAGAGGAAGACCACGGGGAGGCGCCAGAGGCGTTGCCAGGCGCCGCCGTGGATGTCCTGGATGGTGTCTCCGTCCCCGGCGAGGCAGTTCGGGCAGTAGCGGGTGGAGCGGGTCAGGACCCATGGGTTGTCGTAGATCATCCGCGCGGGTGTTCTGCGTGGCGTGAGCGCGGGGTTCAGTGGTCCGTAACGGTCTCCGAGCGGGGCGAGCAGGAGTCCGGTGACTTCGCCGGGCGTCAGGTGTGTCACGTCGGCGAAGGTGGTGACGTGCTCATCGTTGAGGTGGTGCAGGGAGCCGAGTGGCAGGCGGGTGGGCAGGCCGGGGCGGTCGTGGGGTGCCAGGCCGGTGCGGATGGTGATCTCGCCGGGTGTGGTGCCTGTTCGGTGGGCGAGACGGAGGATGAATCCGGTGAGGGTCTCGTCGGGCAGCGGGTCGAGGCTGCGGGGCAGGGGCCGTATGCGGTTCACTTCGCCTCCTGTGCTGTTGCCCGGCGGCGTGGGCGGGTGCCGAGGCGGCGGACCGGCAGGCCGAGAGAGTCACGCAAAACCGGGGAGATGCCGGGAGTGTCGGCGATTCTTCGGCTGACGGTGGGACGTGTTTGTTCCGACTGCTGGTAGAGCTCGGCGAGTGCCGCTCGGCCCTCGGAGTCGCAGGCGGCGTTCAGGAGTTGTTCAGCGGTGCTGAGGACGGCCCCGGTGGCCATAGGGCGTGTCGGGGGTTCGAGGAAGATGTCGCCTATGGGCGCGCTCTTGGCTCGTCGGAGGGTGTCCGAGGCTCGTTGGCGGCGGCGGGTGGCTTCTCCGCCGATGGCCCTGGCCAGGGTTGGGGTGGCGGCCGAGGGTCGGGCCTGGGGCCAGGAGATGAAGATCAGCGCGGCGACGGCGCGCAGGTCCAGGAAGTACTGGGCGACGGGGACTGGCTGTCCGCAACTGGCCGCTGTGTCAGGTCCGTTGATGGACAGGAGGGTGTCGATACGTCCTTGGAGGGCCAGAAGCTCGTTTCTGGTACCGGGGTCGCTGGAGATCGGGAATTTGTTCGAGCCGTCCGTCAGGTAGGTGCCGCATATCGACCCGCTCTTACTGCTCGTTTTCCAGTGGATCGAAGCGCGGCACTGCGTGGGGTGAAGATCTTCCTCGGCGGCGTGCTCGATGATGCCCCATCGGGCGGCTTGTGCGGGGTGCTGGCAACGGGGGCAGTTCCGCTTGAGAAGTCGTCGGTGCTCGACGCAGGCGAAGGAGACGGCAAGGTGCCAGCGCCTCTTCCACGAACCGCCGAGCAGGACCCCGAAAGCGCTGTTGTCCGAGGTCAGGCAGCGTGAGCAGAACTGGGTGTTCCTGAGATAGACCCAGCGCCTCAGGTAGGTGAGTTGCTGAGGGCCGGACCAGGGCCAGAGCTGGTGGTTGAGCGGGCCGTAGCGCCGCCCCAGCGGAGCGAGGAGAAGGCCCTCCATCTCCGCATGGGACAGGCGGGCGACATGCGCGCATTCAGAGAGTTGCTCGGAGGAGAGCGTGAGCAGGGATCCGACGGGCATGGCTGCCCGGTAGTACTGGCCAAGGCCCATGCGATCGGCGATCACGGCCGGCGAGCATCCGGTGTACTTGGCCAAGCGCAGCAAGAACCCTGCCAGCGACTCGTCATCGAGCGGAACCAGGCTGCGGGAGAGCGGGCGGCGGTTCATGCTTCCACCGCCGCAGGGGTGCCGGGGTCGTCGTAGACGGTATTGCGGCCCTTCTTGGGCGCCTGCCGGGGCTTTTGCTTCGGCTGGGGCGCGGTGTCGACGTCGGGGATCTCCCCGGCTTCGGCGTCACGCTCGTTGCCCTTGCCCGGGACGTTGCCGAGGTTGATGGGGACATCGTCGAGGAGGTCGGTGGTCAGGTCTTCCAGACCACTGTCCATCGCCTTGACCAGGCCGTCTTCAATCAGACGCCGGAGAAGCCCGACGATGCCGTGGGTGCGGCGCCGGAGGTACTCGGGCATGTTGCCCTCGGACAACGTGCCTGGGCCTGCGTGAAAGAGCCGTATCTGGTTCTCGATGCCGACGAGGTGCTCGATGAACGCCTCGGTGCCAGCGTCGGTGCTGTAGTCGAAGGGGTCGAGGTTGATCAGGTCGAAGCGGCGCTCGGTCTGGGTGGAGGCATCGGGGTTGTAGCTCTTGCCCCTCGTCAGGGGCGCGTAGACCCACTGCTTGGTGCGCGGATCGTGCCAGCCCTCCCTGAGCAGCCCGGAGCGGGGGATGTTCACGCCGATGAGGACAAGCGTGACGTCCAAGTCCATGAGGCCGCGGATGAGGTCCAGGGTGTCCTGGTCGTCCTCGCGGTGCATCTTGAGCCGGGTGATGTCGTCGATCATCAGGACGGTGGTGGCGTGCGCCTTGATCGATTCGCGGACGTTGCGGATCATGCCGCGCAGGTTCTTGCCGTAGGGGGCGCCGTAGAAGTCGAGGATCGCCTCGCACAAAGCGATCGGGGTGGCCTTTACCGGTGTCTGGCAGTAGGCGATCGGTGCAATCAGGTCCCGGGTTCCGGGCATCGCATCCACGTAGTGGGATCGGTACTGATCGAAGAGCTTCCTCCAGTCGTCTTCGAACTCGGCGGCAGTCCGGCAGGCGGTCTCCGTCTTGCCCTGGTAGCCACCGCCGTTGATCATCAGCCCGTCGAGAGTGCCGGGACCGAAACGCATGGCGTTGTTCTGGATGCGCGAGCGCATCAGATCGGTGACCGCCACGCTCATCGGTGTCTCCAGCAGCTGCATGTTGACGTGGGTGGCGGCCCGGTGCAGGTCGTGCAGCGACTTCTTGCGCGGGCTCATCAGCCGGTACTCGGCCAAGGTGATCTTCTTGACCGGCACGAACAGGTCCCGGGTCTTGCGGAACTCCTGCCAGCCCTCGTAGGTGGTCCGGTCCGGCCTGGGGCCGAAGCGCAGGAACGGGACGGGGTTGTCCGCCGCGGGCATGCCGTGGTCGCTCATCTCACTCCTCGTCCGTCGTCTGCGAGTCGGGGTGCTCTGGGCTTTCGGTCCGGTCGTCGCCTTCGTCGTCCGCCAGGAGGAACAGATTGCGGCCCCGGCGCCTGGTGCCGAGCGGTGCCGGCTCTGCCAAGGAAGGCGAGGAAGACAGGACTTCCTCACGCCGTCGGCGCCGGTGGGAGTCCAGGCTCCTGGCGGCCTGCTGGGCCCGCTCCTGCCACGAACCCGCTGCCGGTGTACCGACGGCTGCCTGGGGTGCTTCCTCGCCCGGCTCCTTCGGGGCCTGCGGACGGTCTGCGGCAGCCGCGCGGGCCTGCTCGATCTCCCGGGCCTGCTGGATCCGCTGGGACTTGGTCATCTGCGACGGCCAGCCCGCGACGGGATCGACGGCTCCGATCATCTCCAGGAGAACCGGGAGGAGATCGGTGTCGGAGCGCGGCTTCAGCCCGGCCTCGCGTACGCGTGTGAGGAGTTCTTCGACACGGGCGTCCCCGAAGGCGGGAACGTCGTTTTCGGACGGCAGGCCCGTCCAGCGCAGGGTGTGCCACTCGTGCGATTCAGGGTCCTGGAAGAACACCACGCGCCGGTCACGGGGTTCACGGTGGATGACCCACGTCTGCTTGTATCGGCCGCCCCGCGTGGAGTGCCGGTCAGGGTCGCGCAGGATCTCGGCGTCGTACCAAAGTCCCTTGATCTTCACGCCCCGCCGGTAGATGCGCTTCACGTGGTGCTCGGGCAGGAAGCGGTAGTACAGATCCGGCGACGGGATGTCCATCGCGAAGCCCTCCTGAGCGAAGGAGGCCGCGAACAGGCTGTTGGGGCTGTGATCGCCGCCCGGGTCCCAGAAGGGCGCGAACTCCCCCAGCCTGCGGTTTTGCCACACTTTCACGACCCAGGTCGCGATCAGGTGCTCCATCTCGCTCATGGTCAGCACCGCGTCGCCTTCCGGGTCGGCGCCGCGATCGGCAACGTCGACTCCCGTGTAGCCGGCCAGCTTCTCGAACAGCAGCGAACGAGAACTACCGAACGCACGTTCCACCGCCTGTTTGTCGGTGGGCCGCAGGACGCGAGCCGGCAGAATCCGGCAGCCCATCGCCTCCTGGACATCCACGAGATGGTGGTTGCGATAGACGGAACCGTGGTCGGAGGTGACCGTCTCCGGGGTGAAGAACGGCAGGGCAGCGACCTTGTGCCCGGCGAACTCCGCGACCACCGCGGCCGGCAGGCCCGGATAGGGCCACTCCATCTCGTCGTCCCATTCAGCCCGCATCGGCAGCGGCAGCATGACGTCCCGCAGCACCATCGCCACGTCCACCGAGGAGTCCGACACCAGAGTCAGCCGGAACGCGCAGATCGAATGGGTGTAGACGTCCAGAGCCAGCGTGAGATGAACGGTCACCGGATCGCCGAAGACGTTCTCGCGGACCATCACCGGCAAGATCGTGGTGTCCAGGGCGACGACCTGTCCGGGCCGGGTCACCACCACGTGCCCGTTCTTGGCGGGCAGTTCGGCCGACCGGTCATAGCGCGGACGGGCACCGCCCGGACCGAACCACTCCTTCCAGATCCGAAGCAGCGTGTGGTAGCTCGGGATCTCGATCTCCTCCTCCGGAAAGGTCTCCCGGAGGTAGCGGTGGATCATGTTCTCGCGGGTGCGTCCACTCACGCGGGAGCGGTGGTGGCGCGTCTCCTCCCTGACCGCCAGGATCGCCTCGCGGACCTCCTCACCGACGCTGGGATGGCCCCCGCTCTCCCGCAGCCAGCGGTGATCGGCGCAGCCGACCATCCCGTACTTCCTGCGCCGGCGTTCCCACCGCTCCAGCGTGCGCACTCCGACACGGGCGACACCCAGCAGCATCTTGGCCTCCTGGGGGCGCAGGGCCGCCAGCTCGACGGCCTTCGCTTCCCGACGCGCGGTCAGCGTTGTTCGGTCCGGGTCGTACTCGGGTCGCGGTTCACCCGGCGCTGGCCGCATCAGATCGCCGCTGCGGTAGCCGTACTTCACCTCCATGAGATGCTCGAAACGCTGTTCCACCAGCGGGCGCTTCTCCGGCTTGACGTCACTCCACGACGCCGGCTGACGCCCCCGGTTGACCCCCTCCGCGGCCGTGCGCGACGACGGACGGCACCTCGGATGGTTGACCAGGAAGCGGAAGGTCACCTGCTGCCTGCCACCGTCCGGCCGCACCAGCTGCACCCGGCCCAGATGCGGTTCCTGCCGCTCGACCCGCCACTCCACGTCGTCCAGCACGACGCCGGCTCCGGGGGAGAGATCAAGCGTGGCCAACGCGTTCACGCGGCACCTCCCGCCAGCACCACTCGTGAGCGGTCCGTCAGCGGCTGCGAGAGATCGACACCGACGCGGCGGTGCCACAACAGGTGCAGCAGGTGAGCGCGAGCCACCGGCCAGTACGTCTCCGTCAGGGCCAACTCCCCGAACGGCAGCCCCTTTTGGGCATGTGCGAGCAGGCCCGGCTGGACACCGAGCACGTCACGGAGCGGACGGCGCCGTCCATACATCGCGTCGAGCGTGGACTTCACATGAGGACGCCACTCGGCCGCCACCACGTAGTGCCAGCCACAGACCAACGCCACCTCCGCCGCCGCGGCGAAGCTCTCAAGATCCTCCGGCTCGATCAGCGGTCTCGGACGCACATCGACCAGCCAGACCCCCGCCCGCGAGACCACAAGGAAATCCGGCGTGTGCCTGCGCCACTTCTCCCGCGTGCGGAACCGGATACACAGCGGCTGCGACAGCACCTCGACCAGATCACCGGCGAAGTCCAGGGCCACCAGCAGCTGGTCCTCCTCCAAACTCTCGAAACCGTGAAGACGCCCCGTCGCCAGCAGCGATTCCAGACCAGGCCGGTGCCGCTGATCGCGCCGCCAGGTGAACCCCCGCATCGGCCGGCGGTCCGCCACCGGCGCGTGCCCCAGATGCCGTACCGGACCCGTCACGTCGTCCCCGGCGTACTTCCACGTCGCCGTCCACCGGTCCGTCCAGCCGTCCGACACATCCAGGCCAGCCCGACCGGCGTCCACCGAGACCGGTATGAGCAGGTCCTCCCACCTACACCGGTGAGACCACACCGGCCCGGCGCTGTACGACGTGCCATCCCCGGCGTGCGGGGCGGTGACGCCTTGTAGATCAGTCATGTACCCGGACAAACGGCACCCCCTTCCCGGGAGTCGGTGATCTTCGGAGTTGGCGACAACTTGCCTGCAAAATGCGCGGGGCACGCCAGGAACGATGCGAATCTGACGACAGTTGTCGTGCTCAGCGGCCCAGAAACCCCCTGGTCAGGGTGGACGGTTGACGACAACTAGCTCGCTCCGTCTCACTTGCTGTGACTCGCAGCGATAACTGTCCGTTCTCAGCAGATGTGGCGAGTCCCAGTGGTTCTGGCAAACGACATGGCGGAGTCCCGGCGAAGCTGGCCGGCCTGTACGGTCCACCGCATGGTTGACGCGTTCGATGTGGCTCACGCTCTGCGCGGCGGGATACCCGACAGGGCGGGAGCCTGGGCCTTCGTTCGGGACTTTGCCGCAGCGTGGGCGGAGCCGCTCGCCGACGGCGCGGGTACGCGAGCGGAGGAGCTGAAGCGAGCCGAGGAGATGCTGGGGCTCGCGCTGCCGACCGCGTTGCGCGAGGGGTATTCGCTTCTCGGCACGCGTCACGACCTCACCGGGAACCAGGACCCGCTGCTGCGCCCTTCCGAGCTCTTCGTACACGACGAGTTCGGTGGAGTGCTCGTCTTCCGCAGCGAGAACCAGGGATGCGCTTTCTGGGGAGTGCGGCTGCGGGACCTCGGTCAGGACGATCCGCCGGTGTTCGTCCAGTCACGGGATGGTTGGGTCCGCTACCTGGAGCGGGTCTCCCTGGCCTGTGTCGAGCTCGTACTCAGCGAGACGCTGCTTGGCAGCGAAGGACGGCTCTACAACGCCTGCGAACTTCCCGCCAGCCTGATTCGAGAGCTGCCGAGCCGGTTCGCGCCGGTGGAGTTTCCCGAGTACCCGATGTGGACGGGGAAGGAAGAGTCACCCGTGTGCTGGTATTCCGCGCCGGGGAAGCTCTTGCGGCTCGACGGACTGAGTGACCACAGTTGGCTGCACGTTCGGGGAAGTACGCTCGCCGACCTGGAGTCGCTCTGCGCCACCCTCCCCGGCCACTGGGTACGTGGATACTCAGAGCCGTTGGAAGCCGACGAACTGCCTTTCTAGGCGCCCGATGGTCTGCTTGGATCACACCGAGAAAGTCTGTGAATCGAGCGCAACGGGGGCGTGAGAATGGCTGATTCGTACATCATTCTCAACGAGCTCGCCCAGGAGCTTCGGCCGATGCCACAGGGCATCGAGTGGTTCGAGGGCCTCTCGACTGAGGAGCAGTCCAACACCCTGCGTCTCCTGTCACATTTCTGTATTCAGGCCCGCGCCACCACCGAGGACGGCCCGGAAAGTATCCGACGCGCCGGACTTCGCGCCACGCACACACCGGCGGTTCTGATCACACGAGGGCGGATCGACCAGCAACTCGGAAAGATCGCCAGTCTCACCCCGCACGACGAGCGCCTCAAGTCATTCCGGCTACTGATCGCGGTGCTGGCCGTCGCCGACGAACGCCGACGAGAGCGCTTCTGCTCCGGCGGCTGCGGCCACGCGTGGCATCGCCTGTCTGTCGACATCCCCGAAGCCTCGGCCTGATCCCTCGCGCTTTCGCGTCTACCGGACCAGTGGCCGGAGGGGAAACATCGCGCTCAGTCTCGGCAGTTTGCGCTTCGACTCGTCTTCGCATCGCACGTCCCACTGCTCGCCGCGCGGCCCTGGATTGCCGCCTACAGCGCCCTGCTCGGCTTCGACGGCTTCATAGAATGCGTCGCCGCAGTCGTCGTCCGCGCGGGTGAGTAGTCCATACGCCTCCATGGCGACGTAGTCGAGAGACTCCCACTCCGGCCAGTCGTCGTTCCAGAGCTCCCGAGGGCGACCCACCAGGCACTGAACCTCTGGGGTGTCGGCCAGAGCGTCGGGATCGATCACTGCCCGCGCGAAGGCTTCCCGACCGATCCCCACCATCCACAGGCCGAAGTAGCAGAATCCGTCGTCCGAACACCAGCCGCCGAAGATCCGCTCCGCAGCAGCCCAGAGATCCCAGGTGAAGGCTTCACGCGTCACTTCGTCCAGGCGAACCTGGAACTGCACGATCTCTGTCAGCGGCCTCCGCGACAACTCGTCACGCAACCACGTCAGCCGTTCGTCCCGGCCCCGCGTCTGCCGTCGGCACTCTTCGATGAGCTTCCAGAAGGAATCGATGTCCACGGCGGCACTGTGCCAGGCACCTCTGACACCGCAGGGTCGGCGAACTATGTTCGAGCAGTGGAGAACACGGAGATCATCATCAAGCTCACCTCTGATGAAGCGCTGGTCCTGTCGGACTGGCTGGAGCGAGTGCAGATGACGAACCTCAGCCGTCTCGTCGACGACGAGGCGGTCTGGGCGCCCATTCATAGGCTGGCCGGAACGCTCGACAAGTCCCTGCCTGGGATCTTCGCAGCGGACTATGGCGAACGCCTGGACGCGGCGCGTCGCAGGCTTCGACCCGCCTCAGACGATGTCGCCAGTGATCATGAAGACTCTGACTGAGCTGGCTCGCAGCATCACTCACATGAGGGGTTTCAGCCCAAATCTTCTGGTGGATTCCCATTGATTCTGGACAGTGAAGTCCATGGGGTTGGGCGGGACGAGTGATACGGCACCGCTGGACGTGGGCGGATTCGAGGTCGGTTGGCGGGATGCCAGAGGTGAACACCGCCGACCGCTGAGTGAGGCGGAGGAGGTCGAGTTCGAGACGGGACTGCCAGTACGTGGCTTCCCTTCATACCGCGGTCAGCGGAACTTCCCGGGCCTGTACTGGTCTGCCACGACGGGCGGGCACGTGGGGTTCGAGTCGTGGCTGGAGCGGGATCACGCGATGCTGCTGGACTTCACGCCCGAGGTGACTGGACTGCTGTCGCAGCCGCTATGGCTGTTCTGGCAGAACGACAAGGACCGGGCAATCTCCCACGCGCCGGACTACTTCGCACGATTCGAGGACGGCCGGGGGTTGCTGGTGGACTGCCGGCCTCTGGACCGGGTGGACGAGCGATCGGCGGCCAAGTTCGCGGTGACGCGGCTGGCTTGTGAGGCGGCGGGCTGGGGCTATCGGGTGGTCGGGATGGTGGACCCGGTCCGTATGGCCAATGTCCGCTGGCTGGCGGGGTATCGGCACCCTCGGCATGCGACCACCGCGGGGATGGCCGAGCGGCTGATGGCGGTGTTCTCGGTGCCCTCACCGTTGGTGGGGCAGGCGTCGCTGTTGGGTGATCCGATTGCGGTGTTACCAGCGGTGTTCCATCTGCTCTGGGCGGGGCGACTCCGGGCGGACCTGTCGAAGCCGCTGACGGACACGACGCTGGTGTCGCGGGTGGAGACGTGGTGAGCGGACGGGCGGCGCTGCGCGTCGGCGACCAGGTCCGGCTCGACGAGCGGCTGCACACCGTGGTCGGGTTGTCCGGGACGCTGGTGCGGCTGGCCGACGAGGCCGGGCGGGCGAGCCTGGTGTTGCTGCCCCACCTACTGGCCGCCGAAGGCTTCGAGTTCCTTGGTCAGGGGGACGGGTCACCGGTAGTGGCACCCTTCGCGTTGCTGGACACCGTTCCGCCGCAGGAGGCGGAGAAGGCCACCGCCTGGGAACGGCATCTACTGGAGCTGGAGTCCGGGCGGCAAAGCGGTATCGGAGCCGGGGCGGGGCCGCGGCCGGAGTACGACCCGGCCCTGCATACCTTGGAGGAGCGGATCGCCGCGAAGGCCACCGAGTTGCGTGCCCTGGGCTGGACGGTGAGCGCGCGGACGGTCGAGAGGATGCGGGCCCGCTACCGGGATCAAGGGGTCTGGGGACTGGTCGATCACCGCAAGACCCGTCTGTCCTCGCCGACGGGCCGGACTGATGAGCGGGTGGTTTCAGCCGTCGCGGAGGTGCTGGCCAGCCAGCTGAACGAGTCGACTGGGACACGAGGCCGGGTGCGGCGCCGGGTCGAGGCACTGCTGGCCGAGCAGCACGGGGCCGGGGTAGTGCCGATGCCGTCGAAGACGACGTTCTATCGGCTTGTCGAGGCAGTGAGCGTGGGCACGCACGCCTTCGGTTCGGCTGCTTCCCGCCGCTCCCAAGCTCGGCGGCCCGAGGGGATGTTCACGCCGTCCGCGGCCTGCCGGCCGGGTGAGTTGGTGCAGATCGACACGACTCCGCTGGACGTGCTGGTGATCCTGGAGGACGGGGTGAGCGGTCGTCCGGAACTGACCATCGCCGTCGACGTGGCGACCCGGACGATCTGCGCGGCGGTGCTGCGGCCGGCAGGCACCAAGGCGGTCGATGCGTCGCTGCTGCTGGCGAAGATGCTGGTCCCCGAGCCGCTGCGGCCGGGCTGGCCGGAGGCCCTGGCCCTGCCGGCGACGCTGATCCCGCACGCCCGGCTGCTGGACATCGACGCCCGGCTGGAGCAGGCCGCCGCGAAACCGGTGATCGTCCCGGAAACCATCGGAATCGATCACGGCAAAGTGTTCGTCTCCGACACTTTCATCGCGGCTTGCCGGTCGCTGGGCGTCTCCGTCCAGCCCTCGCGGCCCGCCACTCCGACGGACAAGGCCATCGTGGAGCGGACCTTTTCGTCCATCAACACCCTGCTCTGCCAGCATGTTTCCGGCTACACCGGCTCCAACACGGACCGCCGCGGCGCGGGTGTCGAGGCGGTATGGACGCTCGCGGAACTCGATGACCTTCTTCAGGAATGGATCGTGGCCTGCTGGCAGCAGCGGCCGCACGACGGGCTTCGTAGTCCGTTCCTTCCCGGCCGGTCGATGTCACCCAACGACGCGTACGCGCTGCTCGTGGCCCGCACCGGCTACGTCCCGCTGCCGCTGAGCGGTCTCGACTACCTCGAACTGCTGCCAGCGGTCTGGCGGTCGGTGAATGCCTATGGAATCCGCATCGACCATCGCACCTACAACTGCCCGGAGTTGGCCCCGCTGAAGCGCCGCCCTTCGGGAGTGGACGCGAAAGGCGGCCTCTGGGAGGTCCACTACGACCCCTACGACCTGTCCCAGGTCTCGGTACGCGATGCCCGCACCGGCAAGTGGATCACCGTTCCCTGGACGCACCGGCATCTGATCTCCGCGCCGTTCGCGGACTTCACCTGGCGCCGGGCCCGTGACCTACTCGCGCTGCGAGGCCAGGACGAAACCGACCAAGCCACCGTCGCGGCCGCAGTCAAGCAGCTCCTGGTCCGGGCGGAGTCCGGGCCGGATCGCCGTGTTGCGGCCCGCACCCGGGCGGCCCTGGAGCCTCCCAGGCCCCTTGCGACGCTGGCTGCCCCGGCGTCGGAGATCGACGAGGCAGACGAGTGGGACGAGGAAGAAGCCGCGGCGTATACACCGTCGAACGTCATCCCCTTCGGCGTCTTCGATGCCTTCACCGACGGGAGCCGCTTGTGACCGAGGAACTGCCGCCGGACATCGGCAACCCGTACGCAACGCTGACCACGAAGGAAGGCTGGCGGGCCTTCGTCGAGGAACGCCCCGAGCCTCCGCCGCCACTGGCGCCGGGCTCCAAGCTGGACGCGGAGGAACTGGACTCCTACCAGGAAGCCCGGAAGGACTACCACTCCAGTTCCGTCATCGTCGCCACCCCCACGATCCGCAAGGTCGTCACCACCGGCCGCAAACGGATCGTGCTCAACCGGCACCAGGTCTCCGCCCGCCGCGGGCTGATCGTGTCCGGCTCGGCCGGCACCGGCAAGACCACCGCGATCACTCAGCTCGGCAAAAACGTCGAACAGCTCACCCGGCGCCGCAACCCCGCCGCCACCGGACAGCTGCCGGTCATCTTCGTCACGGTCCCACCGGCCGCGACTCCGAAGATGCTCGCCGGGGAGTTCGCCCGGTTCCTCGGTGTCCCTCTGCTCCACCGCATGAGCCAAGTCCAGATCACCAACGCAGTCTGCGACCTGCTCGCCCAGCTCGGCACCACCCTGGTTCTGGTCGACGAGATCCACAATCTTGACCTGACCACCCGCTACGGAGCCGAGGCATCTGACCAGCTCAAGTACCTGTCCGAGCGGATCGCGGCGACGTTCGTACTGGCCGGGCTCGAAGTCGAGACCAGCACCCTGTTCCAGGGCACGAGAGGAGCACAGATCGCGGGCCGGTACTCCGTCATCCCGTCCCAGCCCTTCGGGCGGCGCAACCGCCAAAGCCTAGACCCGGACTTCGCGGGTCACCGTTTCAGGTCTGTGGCCAGCGGGTTTGTCCGATGTCGGTATCGAGGAGATCGAGGAGGTGGAGTTGG